>PSRJ01000373.1 GCA_003175985.1 Terriglobia bacterium | reverse complement strand
GATCCACTCGACGCCCAGCCGTTCGATATCCGCGAGGTGACGTTCCAGATCGGCCGCAGTAATCTCGCGGGTCTCGGTCACCTTCCAGATATCACACATCACGCAGCGGCAGTTGCAACGGCTGTGGGGCTGCAGAATCAGGATCGGCAGGCGTTCGAGAGTGGCATTCATGAGAGCACTCTTTTGCCCGCAAGCCGGAGCTCGGAACCGAGGTGTCTGACCGCCGCCCGGCGGAGCGCGCGCACGGGAGCGTCCACCAGCACCGGAGCGCGGCCTTCGAGATGGAGAGGTTGAAACCGGCGTCGGACGCGATAGGGAAGCTGCCGAGCCAGCTCTGGCGAAATGAGCCGGATGCGCCCGGCAATTACAACCAGAGCAACGCTGCCCCGGAGGAGAGCCTGCAGCGGGTTTTGCGAAGAGGAGCGGACGGCGATCCAGTCGTTGGTTTCGCGGAGGCAGAGGATCTTCGCCGGTATGCTGGTCACCATTTCGAAGAGGCGCTCCGCCGGAACATAGCGCCGCCCGGCAGCGAGTTCATCCAAGAGGTCGACGGGCGCGGTGACAGCGGAGTCGGTGCCCAACGCAATCGGTATTCCGGAAAAGACCACGGAGCGGCGTACCGTGCGCCCAAGCATTCTTAGATTGGATGTCGGGCACCAGATTAGAGACGCCTCACGCCGGCGTAAGAGACCGAGAGTTTCAGAGTTGACTGCAACACCGTGGACAATGACAGTGCGGTGGTCCAGAGCACCCAGGCCATCGAGCCGGAGAATCTCCTCAGCGGCCTCGCGGTCGGTGCCTTCCGCGCAATGAACCACGAACGGATAGGTGCGCGGGAGTTTTCGGAAGCGGCCCGCCAGATCGGGCTCGAAAGTTAGCGAGTGCGCCCAGCCGAATCGGCGGACCACCCGCACCGGAAAGCGGGAGCCGAAGACGCCAGCCTCATAGGGATTGTGATGGCAGACGGTGGTCACGCCGCTAAGCAGGTTTTTCAGCCCGCCCCACCAGAGACGCACACGTTTGGGCACCCGCAACTGCTCGCGAATCGGGCTGCACTCGGGATGATAGATATCCCGCGCCCAGGCGGTGGCGTTGGGGTAAGGTCCGCGGCCAAGTTGGGGGAAGAGATTGAACTCCAGATGCTCGTGGGCATTGATCAGGCCGGGCAACACCAAGTGTCCCGCGAGATCAAGATCACCGGGTTTCATGCGCGGCTCCAACGCGTGACAAGAACGGCGGGCACACCGCGGGCCTCCTCGAACAGATCGGCTCGGCCCGCCTTCTCGAACACAGGCAGCTCCGGCTCGGCGAAAGCCGCGTCGATCTGTTCCCTCAGAACGAGGCTGGGAGCCGAACGGCAAAGCTGGTCCAGCGTATACGGATAGTTCTCCAGTTCAAATGTGTGGCCGTTATGGCGAAACGTGCGGCGCCAGCCCCGCTCCGCCGCGGCGGGATGAAAGTCGGTGAGTATCAGGTTTCCGCCCGGCTGCAGGATGCGCGCCAGTTCCTTCATCGCCGCAGCCTGATCGGGGACATGACCGATTGTAAGGGTGCAGAGTGCCAGATCGGCTGAGCCAGTAGCAAGCGGAAGTGCCCCCGCGTCTGCTAAAGCAAGACGCCCGCCAAGCATCGGTTTGCGAGCGGCGATGGCGAGCATGGCCGACGAAGCATCGATACCGATGGCACGGAGCCTCGCGGCCCAGCGCCCCGTGCCGCAGCCAATATCTACCGCACGGCGCGGGTTGGCAGCATCGATCCAGGGTTGCAGCACCCGCTCTTCCAGCGCCACGATCGGCGATGGGGTTGCATCCCAGGTATCCGCCCAAAGGGAATAGCCCTCGAGTGCCGGGACGCGCGTCATCAGAGGCTCTCCAGCCTGGGCTGCCGCAGCCGCACCAGCTTTTGCGCCAACCGCAGCTCCGCCGGGAAATCGTAAGCGCTCAAGGCGTAGCGCCAACTGCTCAGCGCTTTCAGCAGTGCGCGGCCCCAAGCCGGCAGGCGCACATCCTGAGTGGTAGGCCAGCGGGCATTCATGACCGTCTCGAAATCGCGAATGCGCCGCTTCACGCGCGGCGAAAGCCACGGAAGCTGCGGGTCCGTGCGAATGAGGAGGCGATACCACGGGTCCATGATCCATTCGTCAGGAGTGGAAGGAAACTCGATCACAGCATCGCCAAAAGTGGCTCCCCGCTGCGGGGTCGGAACGTACGTCTGCACGACGATTTCGACATCTGGATTCACCCGTTTGACCCGCCGTACAAACGCGATGTTTTCCGCCAGGTCGCGCTCGGGATCGGCCGGGTTTCCGAAAATCAGGGAGTATTCGGGGACGATGCCGAATTGCCGAATCCGGGCGGCCAGCGCCAGCGTCTGTTCCGCCGTAAGCTGCTTATTCATGCCCTCGAGGGCAGCGTCGGCGCCCGATTCCACGCCGAAGAAGATCATCACGCAGCCGGCGCGCCGGAGCTGGCGCAGCGTAGCGTCCGAGTATCGCAGGACAATATCGACGCGCGCCTCGCACCACCAATGAAGGTTCAGCGGCGCGATGCGGGCGGCCAGTTCTTTGGCGTGCTCCTCGCGCAGGAAGAAGTTGTTGTCGTAGAACTGCACGGCGTTGACGCCGTAGGTGCGCTGGAGGTGGTTGAGAATGGCGGCGGTACGGGCGGGGGATTCCATTTTCTCGCGATCGTAGACCGGCACGACGCCGCAAAAATTGCAGCGGAACGGGCATCCGATGCTCGCCTGGTGCACCGTGGTGCGAGACCCGAGGAAGGTGTGAGCCAGATATTTGGATGGATCGAGGCGATGATAAGGGAGCCAGGGAAACTCATCGGGAGATTTTAGAGGGCGCTCCGGCGTGTGGACCGGCAGGCCGAACGCATCTTTGAACGCAAGGCCCCGGACGCGGGAGAAATCGCTCCCGCCCCGGAGAACTTCGATCAGCTCCAGCAGCGCGTCTTCCCCCTGGCCCTTAACCACAAAATCCACGTACCGGGCATTCAGAGCGGCGGCGGTATAAAGGGACGGAAAGTAGCCTCCCCAGACAATCGGAATTCGGGGGTACTTCTCCCGAAACGCCCGGCAGACGGGAACGGCCGCGCGCAATTGCGGCCCGGGCATGACCGAAACGGCGAGCAGCTCAATGGAATGGCTGCCGGCCAGGGCATCGAGCGTGGATGACGGATCGGGATCTACGTTGCCATCCACGATGGTGTACTCTTCGCGTCCTTCCAGGACGGCCGCGAGATGCAGCACGGAAAGCGGCAGACGCCGGTTCTTGGGCCTGGTGCTGCGCGGGTGGAACAGAACAATCACGAGAGAAACCTGCCGCGAAGAATCCAGAAGCGCGATGGGGGGCGCTTGCCCTGCCAGCGCGCCTTCCATGGCCGCAACGCCCACTGCCAGCTATACCAGGGGCGATAGACCCGCCAGTCGATATTCATTTCACCGGCCAACTCCCACAGGGTGGGTTCATCCAGGAATTCAATGCTGGCAAGAGCGTCGGAAGCGAAGCCGTACTGCGCCTGGAACTGCTGGTGGCGCTCGCGCCGCATCATCTCACCGTGTTCGTGCCGGCGATAGACCGGCGAATCCACGATCAGAAACTCGCCGCCGGGGCGCAGGCAGCGGCGCACTTCGCCAAGCGTGCGGCGGTAATCCGTCGAATAGTGGATAGAGGAGTTGTAGATGGCGACATCAATGCTTTGCGAACCTAGCGGCAGGACATCGAACTCGGCGTTGATGCGGGGAAACGGGGCTTGCCGCTGGTAATGCCGCCCGGCTCCCAGGCCGTCGAGGGGATCGCCGAGAATATCGATCGCAATCGGACGGTGGCCCCGCAACGCGAGCCGGTAGGACATCCAACAGTTCCCGGCGCCGAGGTCCGCGATGCGCAGCGGACGGGCGAAGCGCTTCTCGATCGCCGGGAGAATGCGTTCGGCGAAGTAGCGGTAACTCCGGGCGCGCATGGTCCACTGATCCTGTAAACGCCCGCTCAGGTCTCGGCCAGGCAAGGCAAGGTAGTAGTCTGCGTTCTGCGAGCCCCGTCCCTCGGCATGGCGGATGCGGATGTAATCCGCAAGGAATCGTTGGCGGGTCTCGGCCAGCATCTCAATTCCTCACAAACGCTTCCACCTCGCTCCAAGCTGCCTTCAGGCCTTCTCTTGCCTTCTCCGCCTCGGCGGCGGTTTCGCTGCGAAGCAGCTGGTCGGCGAACTGGTAAAAGCGGCGGGAGTGGCGGCCTTGAATTTTGCTCTCGCGATCCGTGGTGGCCTCCCAGGGGCCTACTTGGACCAGCTTGGGCGCTACTTCGTCATAATATGGCGTCCCCTTGATCGGGTAAGACACGGTCGTAAAGAAGAGGTCGGGCCGGCATGCCTTCAGGTGCGCATACGTCGCCTCAATGTCCTCCAGCTCTTCTCCTTCGTAGCCCCACATGAAAAACATTCCGGTTTGGATACCGTGCTGCCTGAGCTGCCCGACGGCTTCGCGAACCTGCGCCACGGTGACACCTCGCTCCATGCGATCCAAAATGCGCTGCGAGCCGCTTTCGGAGCCAATCCAGACGCGAAAGCAACCGAGTTCGGCCAGTTGGGCGGCCACGCGCGCGTTGACGCGATCGGCGCGCGTGATGCACTCGAAGGGTACGCGCAAGGCGCGGCGCTTCATTTCCGCCGTGTATTGATCCAGCCACCCGTGGTGGATGGTAAAGACATCGTCGGCCAGCCAGAGCATATCCGGGCTGTACCGGCCGAGAATCCATTCGAGCTCGTTCACCACGGCAACGGGCGACCGGCGGCGGTGCGTTTTGCCGAAAGTCGAATGACTGCACCAGCGGCAATGGTAGGGGCAGCCGCGCGCGGTAATGAGAGAGACGGAGCCTGTTCCATGACGCTCGCGCCACGCCCGTAAATACATTCCGATATCGATGCGCTCCCGGTCGGGCCAGGGCTGAGCATCGAGATCGGGGATGAGACGCGGCGGGCCGGCCTCCCCTCCGGAAAAATAGACGCCGGGAATCGCGGAACGCGGGGAGCCTCGCAAGATGGCCTCCAGGGCCAGTTCGCCCTCGCCGGCCACGACTGCATGCGCGCCCGCCTCCAGATAGCGATCGGCATAATTGGAGGGCTCCGGCCCTCCCACGATCACACGCCAACCACAGGCGACGGCCCGTTCCAAAATCGCGAGGGCATTGGCGCGCGTCATCAGATTCACATAGAGACCGAGCGTGGAAGGCGGCTCGGTTTCGAGAATGCGAAACAGAGCTTCGCGCGATCCGAACGTCGAATCATAGATTTCCACGCCGAATCCCCGCGCGCGCAGATAAGACGAAAGATACAAGATGCCGAGGGGTGCATAGGGCTTCATGATCTGAAGCTCTTTCGGGTCTTCTTGGAGAAAGTAGCCGTGCGTCAGCAGGAGATCCATAGCGGCGATTTCCGGACGCAGGTTTCTCTTAGAGCCAAGACATTGCTCCAGGCTTCCCCGGCAGCGGCAGCCCCGTGGCGCACTTCAATGTGCAGAGCGTCGGCGAGGGCACGATAGAAATGGGTGGTGAATGCGCCTTGAAACATCATCTCCAGGTCGTCGCTATCGGCCCAATTTTCCTTGGGACCGAGTTCACTGGCGACCATCTGGTAAAAGGGCGTGCCCGGAAGCGGGTACGATACGGAGACGCCGATATCATCGGGGCTTGTCTCGCGGACGAGCGCAATCGTTCTTTCGATCTCGGTCCAGGTCTCCCCCGGATATCCGAACTGGAGGAAATAGCAGGCGCGGATGCCATACCGGCGCAGATTCTGGCGCGCCTGATAGATGTGGTGGACGCGCGTTCCTTTATCCATGGCATCCAGCACGGATTGGGCGCCCGATTCGACCCCCATCCATACTTCCACACAGCCCGCCCGGCGGAGATCGGCGACCGTGTCGCGCGTCATGAGATCGCAGCGCGATTGCATCTTGAAGGGGATCTGCGCGTCCGCGGCTTCCACGGCGGCCGCGAATTCGTGAGTCCAATGCGGCGACAGCGCGAAGATGTCGTCGGCGAACCAAAGCTGGCCGGGATGAAAGCGCGTCTTTAGTTCGAGCATCTCTGCCGCTACCAGACGGGGGGCGCGGCAACGATAATTGCTGCCCCAGATCGGCTTGGCGCACCAGTTGCAATGAAACGGGCATCCGCGGCTGGAAGCCATATTCAAGGAAAAGTAGCCATGGCTGAGGAGCCAGGTGCGCCGGTAGGGTTCGGGATCGATCAGATCCCAGGCCGGCATGGGGAGCGCATCCAGATCGGTGATGGGATTGGCGCGCGACGGCGGCGGACCGAAGCCCGTCTCCAAAAGACAGCGAGTCACAGAAACGATCGCTTCTTCCACTTCACCGATGAGCACGTGGGCAAACCCGGCGCCCAGATATTCCGCTGCGTGATCGCTGGCGTCGGAACCATTCACCACGACGGGAATACCCGCGCCGGCGGCGGCTCGTGCCATCTCAAAAGCCAGTTCCCGGTTCCGCAGCAAACACATCTTGGTCAAAAAGTTGAAATTGTCTTCACAGACTGCAACCAGGCGGGGCTGGTATTGCTCGAGCGCTCGCCGGAAGCCGTATTCGGGAGATTCGAACGTGGAGTCGAAAAGCGCGACCCGGTAACCTTCGCGGCGCAAGCAAGCCGCCGCCAGCAAGGTCTGAAGCGGTGGGTAAGGCTGCATTTTGCGGACCTGCTTGCGGTCGTGGTAGAGGTGATTCGAATGTGTGAGCAGAACGTCAACCATGGCAACTAGCAGGTGACCGGCTCAGCCGAGAGCTGGTGGGCATCCACTTTCGGTTTGGGCGGCGTCAAAACCCGCTGCGCGGCTTTGCGCAGCCACAATTCCACGGGAAACGCATAGACGTGATGATCCAGCCGCCACCGCGCCGGGCGGCCGATCAGATCGAACAGCGCGCGGTTCATCGCCGGCACGCGGTATTTGCCGATGGGCACACGGTGAAAAGCCACACGCATATATTCGCGCATATTCTGCACGCGCTGGTGTTCGCGGCCCTTCAGCCATGGCAGGACCGTATAGCGCGGGAAGAAATCGGCCCACCCTTCCATGGTCTTTGGCGTCTCGATCCCTAGCTCAAACGCGCGTTTCATGATGGGCGAGCCCGGGTATGGCGTGAAGATGTTGGTCCAGAACTCGGCGCCCGGATACCGCCGGCAGATATCCATCATGAGCGCCACCGATTCGTGGCGTTCCTTCTCGGTCTCCCCCGGGTAGCCGAAAATGAGATTGAAGCTGGGGCGCACGCCGGCCGCGGAGAGTTTCTCCGCGGCGCCGTAAATCGTATCGAGGTCCTGAAAATCCTTATTCATGAGGTGCATCATCTTGGGCGAGCCGGTGTCTGCGCCTTGCGACACCTGGCTCAGGCCCGAGCGGCGCAGCAGCTTCCATTCCTCCACCGAGAGACGATTCACCAGGTTGGTGGATGCCTGTATGCTCCAATCGAATCTCACCCCACGGCGGACCAGCCCTTCCGCGATTCCGAGCGCGCGCTCGCGATCGATCAGGAAATTGTCGTCGACGATCCACAGGAGTTCGAGGCGATTGCGTGTGACGAGTTCCGTGGTTTCCTCGACCACCTGGCCGGGTTCGAGGGCATTCCATTTCCGGCCGTAGACCCCATCATTGGTGCAGTAGCCGCAATTATACGGACAGGCGAGACTGGAGGTGTACATGGCCCAGCGCCGGCCGCACACGCGCTCGTAGGCATCGAAATCCGCCAGGTGATAGGCCTTGGGGGGCATTTCGCACAACGGACGCAAAGGACGCGACGGATTGAAAACGAGGCTCCCTTCTTCCTTGAAACCAACGCCGGGGATTCCGCGGAGCGACGAGCCGTCTTCGATGTGGCGTACGACATCGAGCAAAGCATCTTCGCCTTGCCCCACCACGACCACATCGACATACTCCGCCGCCAGGGTCTGATCGGGGAGGAGCGAGGGATGCCAACCGCCCAGCACGACCGGCAGCCTGGGATAGAGGCGCTTGGCCGCTCGCGCGATCTGGACCGTCTCGCGGATCATCGGTCCGGTGACCAGAGACACGGCCAGGCAGAGAGCGTCCTCGAGCTCTTCCAGTACGCGCTGTTGGAAGTTCGGGGTTATGGTGGAGTCGACGATCTTTACCTGATAACCGGCGCGTAACAGTGGTGTGGAGACGGCCAGGATGCCGAGCGGCGCCGTAGCCTCCTGGCTCGAGAACGCGGGAAAGAAGAAGACAATTTTCTTCTGCTGCACGATGGGGGCCTCCCTCCTGGTATTGGTCCCTCTTCTTATTATCAGCATCTCCCGGCGCGGCGGATTTGGGTGTGGCGAGATTGTAAAAACTGAGTGAAAACCGCCGGATGTGGAGTCCCACGCACGATTTCGGCTTCGGCGAACCGGGGACGTGATTTTGAGCAAACGGCGGCGCCCCAAACGAGTACAATGGTTTCGAATGCGGCGCCTCGCGGCTCTAGTCCTGGTTGTTTCGTTCAGTCTGGCGTTACCAGGCGCGGCGCTATTTTCCGCTCCTGACTCGCGATTGCCCGAGTGTTGCCGCCGGCTTGGCAAGCATCACTGTTCCATGCCGGGCGGAGCGCAGCAGGACGAGTCCCAAGGCCCCCGAGTCGCGGATGACGGCAATCGCTGTCCGTACTTCCCGGTAGGTCCCGCTGTTCCCGGCCATCAGTACATCCCATTGCTCGATCCCTCCCAGGCGAATCGGCTCGCTGTGGCCACGGAGCAGGTCCCACAAATTCCCGCCGTGGACTGGCAACCCGCTGCGTTTGGCGGCGTTCACCAGAAGCGCGGTCCTCCCACTTTCGTTCTGTAGCCAACTCCATTAGCGCGGACTGCGGCGCCAGACCGCTTCCTTACGGTCGCGGCTCACTATGAGGCGTTTTCCGATCCGCGAACTTTCGAAAATGTGGACTAAAGGAGCGCCATGAAACTGACTTTGTCGTTCGTCCTATCCATTGCGGGCTTATGGGCTGTAGTGTTTGGCTCAGTGCGCGGCGTAGTGCACGACCCCGACCATCGTCCCGTAACTGGAGCGCACGTTCTGGTTAAATCGGCCACTTCCGACTATTCCCAAACGGTGACTACCGGGGCAGACGGCGCCTTTGAAGCGGCCTCCGTTCCGGTAGGCGCTTATCACGTGACGGTGACGCAGGAGGGATTTGCGCCGGCCGCACAGGAAATTGTAATCGCATCGGGCAGCGCCCCGATTCTGCATTTCCAACTCAAGATCGGATCGCTGCAACAAGCGATCAACGTGCCGGAAGACGCTCTTGCGGTGAATCCGGAGCAGATGACACCCACAACGATCGTGAGCCGCCGCGAAATTGAGATGACTCCAGGCGCCGACCTCAGCAACAGCCTGAACGCGATTACAGACTACGTACCCGGCGCTTATGTCACGCACGACCAACTGCATTTACGCGGAGGACACCAGGTGACCTGGGCCATCGATGGTGTGCCCATCCCGAATACGAATATCGCCAGCAACGTCGGGCCGCAAATCGACCCCAAAGATATCGACTACCTGGAAGTCCAACGCGGCGGTTATTCATCCGCCTACGGCGATCGGACGTATGGCGTGTTCAACGTGGCGCCGCGAACCGGCTTTGAGCGGAACCAGGAGGGCGAGTTCTTCGCGACTTTTGGCACCTTCCACCAAACCAATGATCAGGTCAATTTTGGCGGCCACTCGCAAAGGCTCGCATATTTTGCCAGCCTTAACGGAAACCGGAGCGACTACGGTCTGGAAACTCCTGGCCCTGCCGTCCTGCACGATCGCGTCTGGGGTTTGGGGGGCATGGGCAGCGTGATCTACAACCCCGACGCGAACAACCAATTTCGCCTGATTACGTCGTTGCGGCGGGATGACTACCAGATTCCTAACGATCCCGATGCGGAAGCGGCCGGAATCCGCGATATCGAACGGGAGCGCGATGCGCTTGGCACTTTTTCGTGGGTCCACACATTCCATCCCGGATTACTGCTCACAGTGTCCCCTTTCTATCACTACAATCAGGCCAATTACGATGGCGATCCAAACGACGATCCTATCAGCACCACCCAGCACCGGACTTCGCAATATGCCGGAAGTCAAATTGCCGTCAATGCGGTCACGGCGCGCCACAGTGCGTCCGCCGGCCTGTTTCAATTCGGCCAGTGGGATCATGAATCCGTGAACCTGATCGCCAACGATGGCTCGGCGCCTCCTTTGACACACGATCACAGGCCCAACGGCCATCTCGAATCGCTCTTTCTGGAGGATCAATACAAGGCGTTCTCGTGGCTGACCCTGATTGCCGGTGTGCGGCTGACGCACTTTACAGGCGCGATCGCCGAAAATGCGGCGAGCCCGCGACTTGGTGGATCAGTGCGCATCCCTTACCTCAACTGGGTGCTGCATGGTTTTTGGGGGCGCTATTATCAGGCCCCGCCGCTTTCGACCGTCGCCGGTCCGGTGCTCGACTTTGCCGTTGCCCAGGGTCTCGGATTCATCCCGTTGCGCGGCGAGCGCGACGAGGAGCACCAGTTCGGCCTCACCATTCCGCTGCGCGGCTGGTCTTTCGAAGTGAACGACTACCACCAGCGGGCAAAAAACTATTTCGACCACAATGCGATCGGCAACTCCAACATATTCTTTCCGCTAACGATCGATCATGCGCGGTTATACGGATGGGAGATCAGTATCCGGTCTCCCCAGTTGGCCCGCCGCGGCGAAGTGTATTTGAGCTACGCCTACGCACATGCGCAAGGGGCCGGTGGAGTGAGTGGCGGCCTGACCGATTTCTCGCCTCCGGCCAGCGGTTATTTTTTATTGGATCACGATCAAAGGCACACTTTGCACGCGGGGTTTAATTTCAGTATGCCGCATCGGTTCGCGACGGGCGGAAACTTGTATTACGGCTCGGGCTTCACGGATGGTTCGAGCGACATACCTGCGCACCTCACCGCACACACGAGTTTCGATCTTTCCCTGACGAAGAGCCTGGCGGAGCATCTGACGCTGTCGGTTACTGGCTTAAACCTGGCCAATCGCCGTTTCCTGCTTGACAATAGTCCAACCTTTGGCGGTACACATTATTCCGAGCCCCGCCAGATCTATGGACAATTGCGTTATAGATTTCGCTTTTGAATGGCTTCACACGCCGAAGCGGATCCCTTGCGCCAGCGGCAGTTGCGCCGACCAGTTGATGGTGTTCGTCTGCCGGCGCATGTAGGCCTTCCAGGAATCGCTGCCTGATTCGCGGCCGCCGCCGGTCTCCTTCTCTCCGCCGAAAGCGCCGCCGATTTCGGCGCCGCTGGTGCCGATGTTGATATTGGCGATGCCACAATCGCTGCCCCGATGGCTCAAGAACGTCTCGGCGGAAATCAGATTTGTCGTGAACATCGCCGACGACAATCCCTGCGGCACGTCATTATGCCAGTGAATCGCCTGATCGAGATCGTCGAACTCAATCAGGTACAGGATCGGAGCGAAAATCTCCTCTTTGAGGATCGGCATGTCCGGCCGGGCGCGTACCAGCGTCGGCTGCACGAAGCATCCCATGATGTGCTCGCCGCCGGTCAGAATCTCTCCGCCTTGTTCGCGAATGCGGCGCAGGCCGTCCAACATGTCATCCACGGCGCGCCGGTTTACCAGCGGTCCCATTAACGTGGCTTCCTCGATCGGGTCTCCGATCTTTACCTGCTTATAAGCTCTCACCAGCGCCTCGGTAATCTTGGGGGCAATCCCTCGCTGCAAGAAGAGCCGGCGCGTGGTGGTGCACCGCTGGCCCGCCGTGCCTATGGCGCCGAACAGCACCGCGCGCAGGACCAGGTCGAGATTGGCATCATCCAGCACGATGATGCCGTTGTTTCCGCCGAGTTCCAGAATCGTGCGCCCCAGCCGGCTCGCTACGGCTTCGGATACATGGCGCCCAACCTCGGTCGAGCCCGTAAAGCTAATCAACGGTATCCGGCCGTCGTGAATCATGGCCTCGCCTACCGGGTCACTCGCCCCGATTACCAGGTTGAAAACCCCCTTGAGCCCATGCCTCTCCATCACACGGTTACAGATCTTCTGTATCGCGATGGCGGTCAGGGGCGTCTCCGAGGAAGGCCGCCACAGGACGCAATCGCCGCAGACGGCCGCAATCATCGCATTCCACGACCACACGGCCACGGGAAAGTTGAATGCGCTGATCACGCCTACAATTCCCAGCGGATGCCACTGCTCATACATTCGATGTCCCGGCCGTTCGCTGTGCATCGTGAGGCCGTAGAGCTGCCGCGAGAGGCCGACCGCGAAATCGGCGACATCGATCATCTCCTGCACTTCACCCAGGCCTTCCGGCAGAATCTTGCCCATCTCGAGGGTGACCAAGGCGCCCAGGCTCGCTTTGTGAATGCGTAATTCGCTGGCGATCTCACGCACGATGTCACCCCGCTTTGGGGCCGGCACCATGCGCCAATCCAGGAAGGCTTCCTGCGCCCGGGCGACCACGCACTCGTAGTCTGCCAACCCGGCGCGAAGCACCCTGGCCAGAGGCTCGCCGCTGGCAGGATTGATGGAAGCGAATTCCCCGCCCGAAGGATTCGGGATCCAGTCGCCGTAACAGGCGCCGGAATTCAGAGCTTCGATGTGGAGGTTTTCAAGGATATCGGGAATGGAAAGAGTAGCGGTTGCCACCCTTTCATTTTATCCGGCGGGACTCCTACAGCTCCGCTTCCGAGGAATCCACCAATTCCGTCCGCGGCTGAAAACCGTACAGAGGGCATCGGTATGTCCGGTCTTCGACTTCGAATTCCACAAAGTAGGTTGCAGGTTCAGCGAAACGCACCATGCGACAGGACCGCAGGATGGAACCGGGTTGCAGCAAGACTTCGGAGCGTGAGGCCGAGTCCCAGACCGTCAAAACACGTGTGACAAACCGTTGCACCAGAATCCCCGTTGACGCGAACTACGCGACAGCGACACTCACCCCTATTGCCTCGGTTGCCGGGTCTGAGGTCCGGCTAGCTATGTGTCTACCTTAGATCCTGGCCAGCGAAGTTCCAACGTATCTTTCGGACAATCCAATTGCAACATTGGTACCGGTACTTACTAAGTGCCGCCGCCGGACAGGGGCCGGCAGGGAACTTAGAGTTCGCTTTCGTATTGTTCGAAGGCGACCCGCACCAACTGGCCGCGAGTGCGCACGCCAGTCTTCTGAAAGAGGCTTTGCAGGATCGCTTTGACGTAGCTCTCCGAGATCTGCATCCGCCACGCGATTTCCTTGTTGGACAGTCCTTCGAGGACGAAACGCAGTACCTGGCGCTGCCGCTCGCTGAACATTGGAGTAGCGGCGGGCTGGGAACCTTCCGAGGAATCTCCCATGCGCGCGAAGGAAGCGTCGAGGAAACTTCCCCCAGCCATGGTGACCCGCATGGCCTCCTTCAACTCTTCGAGCGGTGCATGTTTCAGGAAAATGCCGGAAACACCCTGGCGCAGGAGGCGGCGCGCCTCGTTCTCACTGATCCAGGCGGTGACTACCAGAACGCGGCCCTGAAAGCCCGCCTGCCGCGCCGCGGGCAGGAAGTGCGACGCGCGCTCCGAGCCCAGGTCATGGTCGAGCAGGATCAGGTCAAAATGGTTTGTGGAGAGGAGTTGCAGCGCTTCGCGGATGCTGCCACAGTGCTCCACGTCGATTCCGGGCTCGTGTAGGGCGCCGGACACGCTCTGCCGGAAAATGGTGTGATCATCCACCAGCAGGGCCCGGATGGCCTTGGACACGGTTTGCGTCATGCTTCCGCCGCCATTTCTACGGGCCACAAGTCTACCGTAAAGCACGCTCCGCGCCGGGAAGGCTCATAGCGTAGATTGCCCCCGTGGGAGCGCAGAATCGCGCGCGAGATATAAAGACCCAGCCCCCACGACTGGGCCCCCGAACGGAACGGCTGAAACAGGTCGTCCGGACGGGCCACACCCGGCCCGGAATCCTGAAAGCGGATCACCACCAGGTCGTTCTCGAGGGAAGCCGAAATCTGCACGTCGCGCCCGTCCTGGCCGGTGGCATGCTCCTGAATGTTGCGTGCGAGGTTGACAAAAACCTGAAGAAGACTATGCTGGTCGGCCTGTACCAGGGGAAGGTTCTCGTCGATCTTCCACTTCACCGAAAGACCCATTTCCCGCAACGCCGGTTCGATGACAATTCGCGTCTCATCCAAGACCGTTCCCAGATCCGCCACCGCGGGTTGCCGATCGGCCGCCATATGCAGGCCCGAAGTAGCAATCGACTCCAGAGCACGGATGAGGCTGCCCAGCGCTTCGTATTGCGCATCGTGGGCCAACCCGTCCTTGTTTGCCAGAGCGGCGTAGGAGGAAGCGGCGGCGGAGGCCAGGTTGCGGATCTCGTGCGAGATCGCGCCGATCAGCACGCGCGAGGTGGCCAGCATGGAGTTGAGCCCGGCGCCCTCGCGGTCACGCAGGTTTTCGGACGCATCCCAGATGACGGCCGCGAGCGCCGCGCCCGCCGAAGTTTGATACGTCGAGAGCCAGACGTTCGCGAGGAAAACATCTCCATTCCGGCGTTTGGCTTTGCATTCCACATTGGTGCGCATGTTTTCGCCGCGGCGGTGGCTATGCAGCATGCGCGGAAGAATCGGGAGAAAACTCGCGACATCCTCACCCTGCAGACTGCCCTCGAATTCGAAGACCCGCTGCGCCGACACATTGGCGAGCAAAACACGTCCGGTCTCGTCGATGGTCAAAATCGCGAGCGGACTTGTCTCGATAAGAATGCGCAGTTGGGACTCGGCATCGTTGCGCCGCCGAACTTCCGTTTCCAACTCCCCGAGATGCCTTTGCAGCAGACGCCTGCGCTGGTTCAATTCAGTAGCAAAATAGCCGGTCAGAGCGAATCCCGAGACCACTACCAGGAGGCGATCCGTCGCTCCCGATGACCACCCGAGCGGCGCGAAAAGCTCCTGTAAGAAACTGCACACCCCCGCCAGCAGAATAATTTGCAAGCCGTTTAATACTGCCGCTGCCACGAGGATCGGAATCAGATACAGAAACCCGATGGACATTGTGGGAAGCTGAAAATCGGCCCAACCGATTACCGCCACCATGGCCGCGGCAATTGCGCATACGGTGAGGCGGTGGGATTCAGCATACCCGAGAAAGGCCTCAAGTCGAGACATGGTTTTGACCTTTCCTCCGGCCATCCTGCGGATGGCGGAGGTTACTATCATAGCGTGCGGATCGTACGTGGTGCTCACGTCGCGCAGTCAACAGAAGTGGCGCAGTCGCGAAGAGGAGCAGAATTGCGCCGAATTTCCGCGCTCGGCTGGGTCGGCCGGTTTCACCAGTATCTTGCCTCATACCTGACCACGAATCTGGGGGAAGAAGCCCAGATCTGGCGCGACGATCGGTTACGGGGCAACGATCTATTCGCCAATGAAATCGTGAAGCAGTTCCCGAAAACCGCCGCGTTGATATCGATTCTCTCTCAGCGATATCTCAAATCGGAATGGTGCCTGAAGGAGGTTCACGAATTCTGCCGTGTCGCGCAAGAGGCTGAGGGGCTGACCGTCGATGATAAAACGCGGGTCTTGAGGGTTATGCTCAGGCCGATTTCAGACGATCACAGGAAGCAACTCCCTGGAGCTTTGAAGGATGCGCTCGGATATAAGTTTTACCAGGAATCCGAGGGCGGCCATATTTTGCCGTTGGACCCGGCTTTTGGAAGCGCGGAAGCGTACCGGACGAGAATCTACACCTTGGCCCAGGATATCGCCGAGCTAATCGAGAAGCTGGAAGAAAGCCAGTCGACCGCCGGCCCACCGGCGGTTTCGAAACCGGTGGTCTACCTGGCCGAGTCCGGCTATGACCGCGCCGAGGATCGGGAAAAGATCCGCGCCGAACTGCGAAGTTACGGCTATCCTATTCTGCCCGATGCACGCACCCAGTTCTCGGACTTGGAAAAGGACTACGTCGAACAGGTCAATTCACTGCTCGACCAGTGTCAGTTTTCCATCCATCCGGTGGGCTCGTTCCGCGGCAAGGTGCCGGATGGGGCCGGCCACAAATCGGTGGTGCAACTACAAAACGATCTGGCTGTGGGCAAGAGCAGGACCGCGGGCCTGCGGCGCGTGATCTGGCTTCCGGAGGGCACACGCTCCGAGCACGCCGAGCACAGCGCCTTCCTTGAGGCACTGCAAAGAGACGCAAATTTGCAATACGGCGCGGATCTGATTGCGGGCGACCTGGAGGAGCTGAAATCCGCCATACGCGCCGGGCTGAAGAAGCTGGAGAATCCCAGGCTGGAGCCGCCGGTTAGCGCTGGCGGCGGCGCGCCGCTTGTCTACTTTATCTGTGTGGAAGAAGACCTGGAGTCGGCCGTTCCCCTGATCGAGTTTTTGACCAATGAAGGATTTGCGATCGAGCTCCCGGTCTTTTCCGGCGACGCAACCGAGGTGCGCCAGGCCAACGAGGCCGTGGCCGCCAGTTGCCAGGCTGTTCTGCTGTTTTTCGGCGCCGGCGGCGGCGCCTGGAAATACCACCAGCAAAGCGAGCTGAAACGCATCCAGGCTTCGCGGCGGGAGCCGTTGCGCGTCAGTTTTACTTATCTCGCCGGCCCGCCTACCGCCGACAAAAAGGTGTCGCTCCTGAAGAAGGAGCCCGGACTGATCAACGGCCTCGAGGGTTTTGCGCCGGAGAAACTGTCGCCGTTTTTGGCGGCACTCCGCCCAGGCCGCACCGTATGAGCTCGCCGGGAATCAGAAGTGCGCCAGCCCTAACGTCGCCGGACACCGTGAATACCAATCCCTTTCCGGGACTGCGGCCTTTTCACGAAGACGAGGAGCACCTTTTCTTCGGCCGGGAACGGCAGGTCGACAGCATGGTCGATAAGCTCGCGAAGTCTCATTTCCTGGCAGTCGTGGGGACTTCGGGAAGCGGAAAGTCTTCCCTGGTCAACTGCGGTCTGGTCCCGGCCCTGCACCGCGGTCTAATGACTCGCGTCGGCCCAGTGTGGCGCATCGCCTATCTGCGGCCTGGCAGAGATCCGCTCCGCGCTTTGACCCGGGCGCTGCCCTCCGAAGAAGTCCTCTACTCCGGCTATCAGGGCGCGATTCCCCTGGACGAAATCGTCGACACGCACCTGCGCATGAGCAAGCGCGGGCTGATTGAGATATTCCGCAAGGCGCGCCTGCCGGAGCAGGTCAACCTTTTAATCGTGGTAGATCAGTTCGAAGAACTGTTCCGGTACCGGAGTGTCGGCGCCGCGAACGCGCAGAACGGCTACGGCGCGAGCCAGGATGCCATCGTATTCGTGAACCTGCTGCTGGAAGTCCCGGCGCAGCCGGCTTACCCGCTGTATGTAGTGCTCACCATGCGCTCCGACTTTCTGGGTGACTGTTCCCAGTTTGAAGGGCTTCCCGAGGCCATCAACGATGGCCAATTCCTGGTTCCCCGTTTGACGCGCGAGGAGCGTAGGGCGGCCATCGCCGGCCCTGTCGGAACTGCCGATGGTGAGATAAATCCCGTTCTTCTTACGCGGCTGGTAAACGACGTGGGGGACAACCCCGATCAACTCTCCATCCTGCAACATGCGCTCAATCGCACCTGGGCATGGTGGGAGAATCAGGAACACGCGGAGGGGCAGATATCGCTGCCGCATTACGAAGCGATCGGCACCATGTCCCAAGCCCTGGACCGGCACGCGGAGAAGGCCTACGGTGAGCTGGCCGGGGAGCGCGCGCAGAAAATCTGCGAGAAAATTTTCAAAGCCCTGACCGATAAAGGGACCGACGCGCGCGGCATCCGGCGGCCCACTGCCCTGAGGACGCTGTGCGCCATCGCCGGCGCCAGCCAGGCGGAAGTGACCGCCGTAATCAATGTTTTTCGCAAGCCCAGCCGGTCGTTTCTGATGCCTCCCATCAAAGAGGCGCTCGAACCCGATACCGTGATCGACATTTCACACGAGAGTTTGATGCGCGTTTGGGAGCGGCTCAAGTCCTGGTCCGACCAGGAAGCCCGCTCCGCCCGAATGTACCGGAGGCTGGCCGAGACGGCGGCTTTGCACAAAGCGGGAAACGCCGGCTTATGGGGCGATCCGGATCTCCAACTGGCCCTCGACTGGCAGTTCCAAGAGCAGCCGAACGCAGCCTGGGCGGATTTTTATCCGGGAGATTTCGCCTCCGCCATCGACTTCCTGGAGAAGAGCAAGGCGGAGCGGAATCGGGAAGAAGCCGAATTCGAATTCGACGGGCGCTGGCGCAAAGTCGCGCTTCGGTTCGTGGTGGGCCTGGTGATGGCTTTTGCGGTGATCACCAAGGAACTGGTGAACGTCGAAAGTGTCACCAACGCTGTATTGAATCTGTTCCGCTTATCCAGTTCCTCGCTGGCACACGTAGTGGTAGATTTCCTGGTGTACACGGTTTGCTGCATCCCCTACCTTCTGGTCTACTTGGGTGTTGCAACCTATGGAAAGAAACTGTTTCGAAGCGCCGCCTTTCCCCGCATCCTGGCGGGAGTGACGGAACGGCACGCGAAACCGAAGGAAGAACCGCGCCTGGTTCAGGCTCTGGCGCCCGAGACCACGGTAAACTATGCCGGCTTTGGTTGGCGTTTGCTGGCGTACCTAATCGACGGAATCATTTTCTGGGCGACAATGATTCCATTTGTCGCGGTTGGGGCTGAGGTGGGGCACGACCTGCTCAGCGTCTTCATGTTAGCCGGCTATGCAGTCAATTGCCTCTACGAAGCCCGCATGACCAGTTCGAGGTGGCAGGCGACACCAGGCAAACGGCTCACCCGGATCACGGTCACGGATGTGAGCGGCAGGCGTCTGTCCTTCCGGCGGGCATTCGCGCGGCAAATTGCGAAGCTGCTCTCTTATTACAGCGTTGTTGGCATCTTTCTCCCGCTGCTGACGCGGAAGAAACAATCGATTCACGACCTGGTCACCAGAACAGTGGTCGTGCGCTCGCGGAAACTTGGCTCCTAGCAGGCTGCGGAAAAACCCCTTGGCAGGCTGAATGCCTGCCCCACCACCGTTCACAAACTGTTGATCCATGGCGGTGGCGCAGGCGGTTTCGCCTGCGAATCGGCCCCTCAGAGTCGTTTTTCCGCAGCCTGCTAGAGAATCCAGTGAAGCTTCAGAAGACCGCAATCGGGTTCAAGGGTGACCCGGTTCCGCCAGTCACCGCCAGTGGTGCAGCCGAAAAGAGGAACTCCCACCGGCCCAGGCGGTTCGCCGTCTCGGCCAGTTGTTCCAGATCGCAGTTGTCAAACAGCGGCGTTCCCAGGGAGATCAGCATCAGGAAGTGAACGGGCTGCGAGACACCGGGAACCTGCGAAGGCAGAACATCGCTGGCCCCGTCCCCTCCCAGAATTGCGATATCACGCTTCTTAAACCAGGACACTGTTGACGCGTGCAGGCCAGCCAGCTCTTCCCCGGTGTTCCACGGCCCTTTGACCGCCCGCCGTGCCCATCGGCCTGTCCGCACAAACACCGCATCCCCGCTTCCCACTTTGATTCCGGCCTTTTTCTCCCAGCTCTCCAGGTCCTCAACGTAAATGGCGGCCTTGGGTTCCAGGTAAGGGACGCCCTTCAAGCGCGGTATGTCTATTAACACGCCGCGCGTCACGATACCGTTACGGAATACCGCAATATCGTTCTTCCCCGCCCCCGCACTGGTGATCTCGCCCTGCGCATAGCCGTTATACATCTTGCCGTCGCGAAACGCGTGGCCAAGCGCATCCATGTGAGTGTGGCCATAGCCATGAAAGGAGATTTCGTATCGATCCATGGCGTAAGCGCCCAATACCGGATTCTGGCTTGTGGCCGTCATGGTGTGGACCAGAGGGTCGCTGTTGTCTGTCGCACGCGCGGTGAGCACGGGATGTTCGAGTGAGACGGTGACGCCGTCTTTTACCGAGGCAGCAGCCTGTTTCACCTTGGCTGGTGTGATCAGATTTACAGTGCCTTTCTGGTCGTCCTTGCCCCAACGCCCCCAGTTTGAAAGTTCCTTCATCCAGCGTTCAAACTGTGCTTTGTCGACGTTGTGCGAGGATTGCGCGAAAGCACTCAGGCAAAGCAAAATGCCAGTTCCGAAGCAGGCGCTGCGAACTTTCATGCCAGGGATTCTATCACGCGCGATACGGATCAGAAGATGCGGTGCAGCCGCACGGCAGCGCCCAGCAGGCGTGCTTCCTGGCCTCGCTCCGCTGTCATTTGAAGACCCAGGGGCAATTCATTTCCTACCGGCATCGGGATAGAAATCGCCGGCGTTCCCAGAGCAGTCCATGGCGCGTTCATCCTCGGATCGCCCGTGGAAGCAAGCCCGGCGGGTGCAGGACCAACGGCTGCTGGCGTCAGGATCACAGGAGTGCCCTTGAACCGCTCGGCGAATTTCGCCCTGCCGGCGTCTACATACCTCAAGGCCTCGTCATAACGTTCGACAGAAATCCGCAGTCCTTGCCGAACCAGATCCGCAAGATCCGCCAGACGGTCGCCATACTCGTCATACCGCGGCTTGTGAAAACGAGCTCCCTCGTAAAGCATGATGGTCAGGTTGGTATCGGCAAGGCTCGCGAGCGTTGCTGCGATATCTAACGGCCGGATCGAGACGCCGGCATTTCGGAGCCGCGAAAGACTACTCCGAAAAGCCGCGGCCATCGCTGGTTCGACGTCAGGCATCGGCTCCGGGGCGCCGAATTCGAAATCCTCGGAACCGCCAGTCGAGTGTCCTAACGATTCCCACAGCGCGGCCATATCGCTCGGCGTGTGCGTGAAAAAGCCCAGCGTATCAAGGCTCCGTGACAGCGGCAAAACTCCTTCCATCGAGAGAAGACCGAATGTGGGCTTGAAACCCGTAACGCCGCAAAAAGATGCGGGACGCAACACCGAGCCCCGGGTTTGCTCTCCGATCGTGAACGGAACCATCCCGGCGGCCACGGCTGCCGCGGAGCCGCTCGAACTGCCGCCGGGCGTATGCTCCAGATTACGCGGATTCCGCGTAGGCGCGGGTGTTTGATACGCGAAAGCGGTCGTCTGAGTCTTTCCCAGGAGAATCGCCCCTCGCTTCCGCATGTCCTTGATGATTGCGGCATCCACCGTGCCCACTCTTCCCTTGTAGATGGGAGAACCATATTCGGTGGCCAGGCCCCGCGTCTCCACGATATCCTTCACTCCGAAGGGTATGCCCGATAGCTTTCCTTGGCCCGTCGGCTTCTGCGGCAGGACTTGGACCCAGGCCTGAATAGAAGGGTCAAGGGACCGAATGCGATTGAGACAGGATTGTACCCCGAGCGAGCGCTCCTTCGCCGACGCCTTGAGCCACTCGGTCATGCCAGACATCCGCGGTCTATTCTGGCGTACTTTACGCCCGATCGCCAGAGCATTCCACGACGCCGGAGCGGCGGAGTAAGATTGTTGGGTTGTAGAGGTAACAGAAACGGAGAACCCAGCATGATCCGAACTCTCGCGGTGATCTTTTTCGGTCCGGTAGTCCTTTTCGGCGCCGATTCGAACGTTCTGCTGACCGCGATTCGGGCTGGGAACCATGCGCAGGTCCAGAAGCTGATTGGCGCCGGCGTGGACGCCAACACCGGAGACGCCGATGGGACAACTGCGCTGATGCACGCGGTTATCGAATCCGACACACAAATGATGACGCTGCTCCTGAATGCCAAGGCCGACGTCAACGCCAGAAACGCTTCAGGCTCCAGCGCACTGATGTATGCCGCGGTGAATTTGGAAAAAACCCGCCTCCTGGTGGATCACGGTGCGGATGTGAAAGCAAAAAGCAAAAGTGGCGCCACCCCGATGAGTGTCGCGGTAACAACTTTCGGATCCACACCAGTAGTCAAGCTCCTTGTAGCCAAAGGCGCTCAGCCCGAAGACCGCCTGATGGTCGCAGCGGCGCAGAAAGGGGATCTCGAAGCGATCCGATATCTGCTGAGCATAGGCGTCAGCCCGGGAGGCACGGACAGTGCGTCAATTTTTGCCGCGATCACGGCGCGGTGCGACGAATGCGTGCGCCTGTTAGTGGAAAAGGGCGCCCCTGTAACTGGCTTCCGCCTGCCCGGAGGCGGTGTACTGAACGAAACGGTTAAGCGGGCGATGCCCGAGCTATCGCAGTTTCTGCTGGATCATGGAGCTTCGCTCGACGCCAGGGACCGCGAGGGCTTCACGCTCCTGATGCAGGCCGTCCTTTCCATGGAAGCCCCGCAGGATCGCGACCGGATGGTGGATTGGCTGCTCGCAAAGGGCGTTGACCCCAACGCCAGGAACGATCGGGGCGATACCGCGTACCTGCTGGCGGCGCGCATGGGATCGCCCTCCACTCTGCCGCTTCTGGCTAGAGCGGGCGCCAGGGAGGGGAGAGAAGATTGGCCGAAGCCCTCTGGAGGAGCTTCCGACGCGCGCACCGCCGTGAAAAGAGTCCTACCTCTGCTCGAAATGAGCGGCGAGGCGGTATTCAAGAGCCGCAGTTGTGTCTCGTGCCACAACAACTCGTTGCCTCAGATGGCGGTTGCGATCGCCAGAAAAAAAGGCTTCGCGATTAACGAGCAGCAGGCCAGGAAGGAACTTGAATACGCAGTGGCCACTGACAAGCCCTATTTCGAGTCCATGCGCCTGGGATCGACCATCGGGGGCGCCTCCGACACGCTCGGCTATACGCTCATGGGCATGGCCGCAGCAGGGTATCCCGCGGACCCGTTGACCGACTCGCATATTCACTACTTATCGATTAACCAGTTTCCTGACGGAACCTGGAGGACGACAAGCTACCGCCCGCCCGAGGAATACGGGCCGTTCACCACAACCGCGGTTGCCTTGCGCGCGATCCGCCTATATCCGATCCCCGGCCGCCGGGAAGAATTCAACGAGCGACAGGCGCGCGCCAAGAGATGGCTGCTTTCCGCCAAGGCCGTATCTGAGGAAGAGCGGGCGATGCAGCTCAACGGGCTGGCCGACGCAGGGGCTACTGCCGCGGAACGTGCGCCGTTCGTAAAGTCTCTCGAAGCCGCTCAGAATCAGGATGGAAGCTGGAGTCTGCTTTCGGGCTATCCGGGGGAAGCCTACGCAACAGGTGAAGCGCTTTACGCTCTGCATATTTCGGGCGGTCTTTCCGTCAAAGACCCGGTCTATGAAAAAGGCGTGCGATGGCTGCTCAAGAATCAACTCGACGACGGGTCCTGGTTCATGCCGACGCGTGCCGTTCCGGTTCAGCCCCATACGTTCGAAAGCGGGTTCCCGCACGGCTGGCACCAATTCGCATCCGATGGCGCTTCCAGTTGGGCTACCATGGCTCTCTTACTTACGATTCCGGACAAGTAGAGCCGCCGGACCATTGGGCGCGTTGCGGCAGCATTCCCGTTGCGCTCAAGCTGTTGTACTAAAATAGGGCTGCTTTGTGTAGTCCGTTTCAACTCTGCTCAAGTCAAATGGTGAAGATATGAAATTGCGCGCACTCGCATCTTTTCTGTTCGGCGTGCTGGCTGTGTATCCAAATGTGACACTGCCGCTGAAGGCCGCCGACGGTCCCGTTTACATGGAAAGTCAACGGGTACTTGACAATTTTGGAAAGCAAGGCGGAAACCCGCTGATTCCCGGCGACGCGTATCGCGTGCAGACGGACCGGCGCACCGCAAACGGCAATATCGAAATCCATGAGAAAGAGACCGACATCTTCTACATCATGGACGGCAGCGCAACTATCGTTGTCGGCGGCACGGCGGTTGAACCCAAGACGACCCGGCCCGGTCAGATGACCGCGAAGGACATCGCAAACGGGCAAACCTACAATCTCAAGAAAGGCGATGTGCTGGTTATACCGGCGGGTCAGCCCCATTGGTTCAAGCAGGTGAATGGCTTTATCAATTACCTCACGATTAAATCAGTGAAGCCATAGCCCGTGCACTCTGCGTCCCCCCGCGGCAATGGTCTCCCCGCCGCGGGGCGGCCCTGGAGTTTCACAAATGGATAGACGAACTTTTGTTAAGTTAGCGTGCGCCACGCCGGCTCTGGCTGCCAGCGCCCAGACCGGCCGGACCGAAGTTTCCATCCAAGGGGAACAGTTTCTCATCAATGGCAAACTCACTTATGCGGGGCGGCGGTTTCGAGGCATGAAAATTGAAGGGCTGCTGATGAATGTCCGCGCGGTCCAAGCTATTTTCGACGATCTCAATCCGGCAACCCGGTCGCGCTGGGCCTACCCTGATACCGGGGAATGGGATCCGGAGCGCAACGTTCGTGAGTTTCTCGGGGCCCTTCCGGAGTGGAGGCGGCACGGCGTCCTCGCATTCACTGTCAATCTGCAGGGCGGCAGCCCCGAGGGCTATTCGAAAAGCCAGCCTTGGGAGAATACGGCCATCGATTCGGAAGGCAACTTGCGGCAAGCCTATATGAGCCGCCTGGCGCGCATACTGGCGCGCGCTGACGAGCTGGGCATGGTGGTGATTGTCGGCTACTTCTACTTTGGCCAGGATGGCCGGGTGAAGGATGAAGCCGCCGTGCGCCGCGCCGTGTCCAATGCTACCGAATGGCTGCTGGAAACCGGCCACCGTAACGTGTTGGTTGAGGTCAATAATGAATGCGACGTCAAAGCGTACCATCACGAGATTCTCAAGCCACCGCGGGTGGATGAGCTTATCGAAACGGTCAAGACCATCAAGCGCCAAGGTCGCAGGCTTTTGGCGGGGACCAGTTACGGTGGCGGCAGGCCGGCCGATCCCAATGTGGTCAAGGCGTCGGATTTTCTACTATTGCATGGCAACGGACCGGACGAGCCTGACCGGATTCGGAAAATGATTCGCGCCTCGCGCCAGGTGTCGACTTGGCGGCCTATGCCGGTTTTGATCAATGAGGACGATCATTTCCGCTTCGGCGATCCCGACAATCACATGCTGGCGGCACTCGGCGAATATACGTCATGGGGTTACTTCGACCCCGGCAAGAACGATTACGCGGAGGGCTATCAATGTCCGCCGGTGAATTGGGGGATCAACAGCGAACGGAAGCGGCAGTTCTTTAACGCTTTGAAAACGGTTACCGGCGTGTGAAGGCGCCCGGCTAAGTCGCTCGGTTCGGGCTCGAAAAACATCAAGACTATTACCGCGGGAGGACCACATGAAGTGCAAGGGAGCCGCTTTCGTGGCTTATCTGGGCCTGGCGGCCGGAATTGCATCAGCGCAGACGGTAAAGGATGTCCGTTCCATCCTCGAAGCTTCCATCAAGGCCATGGGCGGCGCCAATCTCAAGAACATCCAGTACTCCGCCAGCGGATGGTCTTCGCGAATCGGCCAGACATACGGGCTCTCCGAAGACTGGCCGCATTACGAAGTTGCCGACTACACGCGTGTGATTGACTACGAAGCCAAATGGTCCCGCGAGGACTATACGCGCCGGCAGGGTCGCTACCCGCTCCTGGGCAGGCCACCCATGCCCGAAGAACGTGTCACATCCATTCTGAGCGGCAACTACGCCTGGGACATGCTGGGTAACAAGCCTGTCCCCCTCACCACCTTATATCTCGACGGCGTTTCCTATGTTGAATTGCGGCAGCTCGATCTGGCGATCACGCCCCACGGATTCCTCAAAGCGGCGCTGGCGGCGAAAGACGCGACTGCCATTAAGCTGCCCATCGTGGGCCCGTCAGACTTCGGGCTCTCGCAGGGCGGGCGCCAGGTGACCATCGTTTCTTTCACTATCGGCAAGTACCGCGTCAATGGAACCATCAATGATCGGAATCTGGTCGAACTGACCGATACCTGGTTTCCCAATCCCGTTTATGGCGACATGGATTACGAGATGCGCTTCACGAACTATAAGAACTTTGACGGCGTGATGTTCCCCACACTCCTGCACGTACATCAGGGGGATCCAAGACTGAACCCCGCGCACAACTACTACGAGTACAACGTCACGGACCTGAAGGCCAACGTACCAGTGACGATCATGCCTGTCCCTGATGTGGTGCGGACCGCGACTGTGCCACCCGTCAAAGTCGAAAGCCAAAAACTGGCCGACGGCGTCTGGCTGCTCGGCGGAGGCACGCACAATAGCGTCCTCGTGG
The DNA here is from genome assembly GCA_003175985.1 of Terriglobia bacterium. Lineage (GTDB taxonomy): Bacteria > Acidobacteriota > Terriglobia > Bryobacterales > Bryobacteraceae > PSRJ01. The sequence goes on along the minus strand of PSRJ01000373.1, from coordinate 10,824 downwards.
AATTCAAGGACTTCGCCGCCGTGGTCGAGGCGCCCCAGAACGAAGCTCGTTCACTTGCCGTTCTCGAGGAAGCGACTCGGCTGCTCCCGAATAAACTGGTCCGATATGCGGTCAATACCCACCATCACTTCGACCACGCGGGCGGACTGCGCACCTATCTCTCCCAGGGCACGACTGTCATCACACATGAATCCAACAAGCAGTATTACCTCGATATCATGTTCTACCCGGCAGCCCGGGAATTGCAGCCCGACCGCATGGCGCTCTACAACCCCATGTACATGATCAGCCGGCGGCCGGCTCCGATCGAGACGGTTACCAGCTTCGCCGGAGGCCCAGGCGGTGGCGCTGCGAAATACGTGATCACCGACGGAGAGCACATTCTTGAAATCTTTCACGTGCAGGATATGGCGTACGAGTTGGGCGATCCTTCCTACGCCCAAGGCAACCACAGTGCCGATATGCTGATCGCGTACTTACCGAAAGAAAGAGTTCTGATCAACGCGGATCTCTACACGCCCGGCCAGGGCGGTCAGCCGGTTCCTCCGACTGCCGGGATGAGAACCCTGTATCAGAATATGCTGAAACAGAAGTTGGACGTCGTACAGCACGTGCCCATTCACGGACGTGTTACAACCAACGACGAGTTCCTGAAGAGTATCGGCAGGACCGGCGCGAATAGCAACTAGCCGATCCCCTCCAGTACAGGGATAACGGGAAGGCTGGCTGCCGCGATGGCCTGGCCGTGCCGCTTTTCCTTTTCATCGGGGATGTGAAAACTTAGGCGCCCGGCGAGTTCGGGAAACTCGGCGCGCAACACCTGACGGGCAGTCGCCAGTAACAGGTCGCCGCCTTCTCCGGTCAGCACGCGGCCCAATACCACCAGGTTGCGGACTTCGTAGAAGTCGGCATACGTCGCAATGGCATACCCGAAATACACGCCGAGCGTTTCGTAAATGCGCCGTGCGCGAACATCTCCACAGGCAACCAGCGCTTGCACCCGCTCCAGCCTGGCGGGCAGCGCCATTTCCAGAGGCAGTTCGATGCCTGCAGCCCCCAGCAACCGCCCGACCGCTTGTTGAGAAAAGTATTGAACCCCCACACCGGAGTCGCCGGACCATTCGTCCAGAGGAGCCTCTTCGCGGTAGTCCACCGGGACAAAAGCGAGTTCGTTGAGCCAGGAGGTAATGACACCCTGGGGGGTAACGAATCCCGCGGCGAGGCTGCTGCCCATGGCAATTCCCAGCACGGCATTGTCCTGGAGCGCCATAGCCCCCGCGAGCGCGGTCACCTCGCCGTCATTCACTACTTCGAAAGGGACGCCGCCCCACGCTCTCTGAAGATCAAAGAAAAGATGCCGGACGCGGCTCTCAAACAGCGGCGGCGGAACTGCACGATAGAGGGAACCCGCGCGAACCTCGTTGTTCACATAGACGCCCGCGGCACTGCCCCCAATGGCATCCACGCGGGGAAGGTGAGCCGCCGCGCGCCTCAGCGAATCGTCGATGCCGTCATAGTGATACTGGGGGTCGGACTGCGCGGTGGGATTCCAGGGCACCTCTTCCGTGAAAACGATTGCTCCGTTTGCTACGGCAGCACACTTGCGATCGCTGGCGCCCAAGTCGAAACCGATGCGATAACCATCGAGGTGCCGTCCGAGCGGCTTCGTAGGCTCCACCGCCGCTGGGGCGTCTTCGTAGCGCGCGGAATGAATTTCCAGGGGCCTCCCATAGACTCGTGTTCCCAGGAAGTCCTGATCGAAATGCCGTTTTCCTCCCGGTGCATAGACGTGGCGGAGCCAGTCGCCAATTTGGGGATCGCCGCACACTGTAACTCGATAACCGCCCTTCTGCCAGAGGAGAAATTTCAGCAGGCGCTCGACATAGCGGTAGTTGAGAGAGAAATTCCTATTTTCGTCAGGCAGAATGGCCGTGTGGAAGACGGACCGCGAATCGCCGCTGCGTTCCAGTGCCAGAGCCAGTTTCCGGCTATGACTCGACGCGGCTACCTGGGCGCGATAGGCGCGGTTCCACAGGGAGGCCGGAACGAAGTCGGGATCCAACACGGGTCGAAACCTGGGTGATACGGCAAACGCAGTTCGTGTAGGCACTGTATCCAATCTCGATGCTGGACCTTGCGATGCGGCCTGTCCAGTTCAGAACGGTTGAGCTAGCAGTTACGGCATGTTCGATACCAGCCGAACACCTTCTGTTTCCAATCGGTCCACGTTAAAATGAGGCTACATGGCAGTGGAGAACCCTTCGGGAGTCTCTCCGAAACACGGGGGAGAGAGCAATCCGGCGCATCTTGCAGAAGAGACGATTCGGGAGGAATTGAATCGCGTCCTGGCAAGCCATGAGTTCCGCACGAGCAAGCGCAGCCAGGAGTTCCTCCGTTACGTCGTGGATCACACCTTGCGAGGCCAGGCTGACCTGCTCAAGGAACGAACGATAGGCGTGGACGTTTTTGGCCGCCCTGCCGATTATGACCCGAGCGAGGATGCCACGGTCCGGGTCAAGGCCGGCGAAGTACGAAAGCGGCTCGGTCTCTACTACGCTGAGCAGGGCGCGCGGAATCCCGTTCGGATCGAACTTCCTTCAGGCGCGTACGTTCCGGAATTTCGGGCGGGCGAGAGTGCAATTCCGGCAGTGATGCCGGCCGATTCCCAACTCGTGGCCGCTCCAGCGAAAGTTGCCTACTCAGGGCCCAGGGTCCGGCTAGGGCCGCGTGTCATGGCGGGCGCCGCGCTACTCTGTTTTCTCGCTGGAGGCATCATCTGGTGGCGGACTCGCCCGGGCAACACACCGCTCGATCAGTTCTGGGCGCCGGTCCTCACCGGCAACGCCCCGGTTCTCGTCTGCGCCGCCTACGTGCCGGTGTATCGTGTCGAACCTGATGGCAATCCGCATCCGCGCCCGGAAGATTTCGTGCTTCTGAACGATCAGTTCGTCGGCGGTGGCGACCTGGTCGCGATCTCGCGCTTGACTGCGATGTTAACCCGGCTGCGCCGCCCGTATCGGTTGAAAGTGGGGAACGATGTTTCGTTTCAGGACCTGCGCACGGGTCCCGCTGTTCTGGTCGGTTACTCGTATACGCGCTGGCGGGAAATCAGCCAGGAAATGCGATTTTTTATCGATACGACGCGGCTCCCGGTGGGTATTACCGACAACGGTAAGCCCACGCCGTGGGCGCTCCCCAGGTTGCCGCCGGACCGCCGTACCGACGAAGACTATGCGATCGTGTCGCGCGTATTCCACCCTGACACGCATGCGATGCTGGTGGAAGTAGCCGGTATCACTCAATACGGAACCGATGGAGGAGCCGATCTGATCACCAAGCCGGATTTGCTCGCCGAGGGCCTGAGTGATGCACCCTCCGGGTGGCAAACCAAGAATATGCAATTGGTGCTGCACGTGAAAGTGATTGCCGGCTCTCCCTCATCGCCCAAGATCGTGGCAAAGTACTTCTGGTAAATTCAGGAGCGGTCAGCAGTCAGCTATCAGCGCTCAGCGAAAACCGGAGGACGGTTTCGCTGAAAGCTGATGGCTGAAAGCTGAGCGCTGTTGCCATTTCAGAAGCGGTACTTCAGCGCAAACTGCAGGTTGCGGGCGCCTTGTGAGGTATTCACTACGCCTGCATTAACGCTCCTGGTGTAATTGGCGTCTGTACCGTAACGGCTGACATTGGAATTCCAGTCGCCGGGGATCACGTCAGTGGCATAGCCGGCGACTGTGAAGACCGGCGTGTTGAACGTGTTGATCGCGTCGAAACGGAATTCCAAAGACTGCCGCTCGGTAATGCGGAACTTCTTCGAAAGACTCATGTCGATCTGCTTCAACCCCGGGCCGCGTTCGGTGGAGATGCCGCAGGTGCCAAGCTTGCCGGCTCCGGGGATCCGCATGGTGGTCGGGTCGAACCAGACATAGCCGCCGCCCACGAAATTCTTGTAGGGAGTGGCTTGCGAAGGAGCGATACAGTCGGGGCGCGGCTGGAAGTATGCCCCGGTCGGGTCGTTGCCGAACTGGATCATGGTAATGGGAAAGCCGCCATGCGCCGAGAAAATGGTGTCATAGTGCCAGTCGCCAAGCACGGCGTTGACCACGGGGTTGACATTCTTACCGAAAGTACGGTCGTGGCCAAACGGCAGATCGTAGTTCAAGTAGCCGCTAAAGACGTTGGTGACGTCGGCATCGCAGAGCCCATAGTCGAGTCCCCGGACGTTGTAGACGTACATCTGGAAAGCGACATCAGCGGTCGTCTGCGCGGCGGCCGCATTGCCGTAGCGTCCGTAGTAACCCTGGTTGTCAGTCAGGCACTTGGACCAGGAGTAGTTGACCTGGAATGCCAAACCGCGGGCGACTCGTTGCTGAGCCGTCAACTGCAGTGCTTCGTAGTTTTGAACCGCAGTGGAAGTGTTGAGCCGTTGCTGGCCCGTGTTCAGGTTCTTCAGAGCGGGGTTTCCGGCCAGGTAGGGGCCGGGAACAGTAGTCCCGTCGGGATTGAGCAGCTTCTGGCCCATATTGTAGATGGCGGCCAGATGATCGCTATGTTGGCCGACATAAGCCACCTGCCCGGTGAAAGAGTTGCCCACCTGACGCTGGATGCTGAGGTTCCATTGGTTGGAGACCGCCGGCCGGTAGTTCGGATCCGTGGCATGCAGACGGACGCCCTGGAAGCAGGATGCCGGCGCGGATGTCACGTTCGCGGTAGTGCAAGGCGCGCCCGCGGCGCTGAGTGCCGAGAATCCCTGATCGAGGGTGATCTGTCCCGCGGGAATGCCGCCATTAGCTCCGGTGCCGCCCCACTGGCCCACCAGGCTGGTGTTCCACGGGGCGTTGGTCGGGAGCCGGTTGAACTCGCCGGTGCCCTCCTCGAAACTGGAGCGCGAGAAAGCGGCGCGCACCACGGTCTTATCATCCAGGGTCCATGCCAATCCCAGGCGCGGCAGAAAGTTCGCGATGCCGTTGTATTGGTTGTACAGCGCGCGGCTGTTTCCATTCACGCCGGCGAGCATGATCTGGCCGTTATACATTCCGAAGTTGGTCATGCGGTTCCCAACTTCATAGATTGGCGTGAAGAGCTGCCAACGGACGCCGAAGTTCACAGTCAGACGATTGCTAAGGCGCCAGTCATCCTGTACAAAGGCGCCGATCGCATTGTTCCGCTGCCCGACGGTTCCCGCGTACCCCAAACCATAACCCATGTACGAGGGCAACCCCAGGAAGAAATCGGCTTCGGCGTTTCCGGTGTAAGTTCCGGTGAACCCGATTTGCCCGGCGGCGCCATCGCTGCTCGTCGCCGGAATGTAGTTGTTCCGGTAGCGCAGGAGTTGAAAGCCCATCTTGATCGTGTGGGTATTCTTGCTGTAGATGGCAGTATCGGAAACCTGTATAGCAGTCTGGTGGAAGATTTCGGGTCCATTGACAGTCCCGAAGGCAAAAGGACCGTTCTGCCTGCCCCCTAATGGAGCGCCTGCAAAATAGAGGCCGGGCAGAAATTGGGTCGGCTGGCCAGGGATGAGGCCGGCTCCCGCAGTGGTGGTTAGGCCCTGGGTGTTGGCTTCAGCCGGGAAATAATTCATTCCAACCCTGGCATCGTTCACCAGCCGCGGACCAACGGTCCTCGTGTAATTGAGCACCGCCTGCTGCAACGGAAATACGTTACTGCCATTGCCGCTGTATTGAAACACGTCCGTATTCACCACGGGCTGCTCGATATGCTGCTGTGAATAACGCGCAAAGAAGCGATCCTTGTCCGTGGGAGCCCAGTCCATCTTAATATCGCCCTGATTCCCGTGCGTGTACGTTTGCGCGACGTTGTTCAGATTGTTGAGAGTGCCGCTGCTGCCGGGCGTTCCGGGGAGATTTGGCTTGGGAAGGGCGCTGGCGATCTTCAGGGCCGTGGGGCTGAGGCGCGCAATGCAAGGATCCACGCCCATGGTCTGACCTGCTCCGCAGATAGCCGCCTTGGTCAAGTCAGACGGCATCGCGACGCTCGTTCCCGGGTAATGAAGCGCAATTCCGAGGTCCGACAGGTTGCCCGTTACGTTCTGCGTCGTGAAAGTGGAGCGCGGGTCGGGAGTGCCCGGCAGATCAAAACGTGAACCCTGGTAGTCCGCAAAGAAGAACAGTTTGTTTTTCTTGACCGGTCCTCCAAATGTGCCGCCGTACTCGTTCCAGCGCTGGCGCGGTGTCGGCAGTCCATTGAAATTGTTGGACCATTCATTGGCATTGAAGAAATCGTTGCGCAGATATTCAAACAGATTGCCGTGGTACTCGTTGGTGCCCGACTTCAGGCTGACGTTGATCACTCCGCCAAGAAAGTGGCCGAACTCGGCGCCTGGATTATTCGTGACGACGTTGAATTCCTCGATGGCATCCACATTGGGCGAGTACGCCACGTTATTGTCGACGAATTCGTTGTTGTCCAGGCCGTCAAGAATGTAGTAGTTCGCCTGCTCGCGGTTGCCGTTCAGGTTGGGCCGCGCAGCGTTGAAGGTCTTTTGGCCGGTGTTAAACGAGGCCGGGCTGATGGTGACGGCGCCCGGAACCAGCAAGGCCAACTGGTTATAGTTGCGCGTTTCCAGCGGCAGGTTGGCGATGGCGCTCGCCTGCATAACCGATCCGACCTGCGTCGTCTCCGTCTGCAGCAAGGGTGTCGCCGTGGTCACCTCGAGTGTTTGAGACACCTGCCCCAGCACCAGGCTGAAGTCTACGCGGGCAACCTGATTCAGGACCAGGTTGAACGCTGGATGGACCGCCGCCTGAAAGCCCGTCATCTCCACACGAACTTCGTAGTTGCCCACCGGCAGCCTAGTCAGGTTATACGCGCCCTCCGCGTTGGTCTCGGTTTTCCAGCTTGTGCCGCGGTCAACATCCCGGGCAGTGACCGTGGCGTTAATTACGGAGGCGCCAGAGGGGTCTATGACTCTTCCGGTAATTGCCGCGGTAACTTCCTGAGTCCAGCCGAGCGGGACCAGCATTGCGAAAAGCACCAAAAGCGATAACGGGAGAAGCAGGCGATTGATCCGGCTTCTTCGTAAGCATTCGCTCGATTTCATAAACACCTCTATTCTCTCCTCTGTGTCGTTACGGTCGTCCGGACGGCGCATTGACCGCTTCCGCCGGCAGCACCAAAGCTTTCAGTTCGGTGCAATCATGGATCTGGCCATCTCAAATATCCAGTTCGGAACAGTTGCTGCGGAGTTACGGAGACGTTCGTTACCCCATCGAACGCTCGCATTCCCAAGAGTTTGCGGTGTGACGGATGCCGCGGCCGGGGACGGTACCGCCGCGAGGAGCGCCCGCACCACACGCACTGCGGCAAGGCGCACCTGAGCGACCGGTTCTTCGAGCCGGTCCAACTCGCGATTCTGTTCCTGCACCCAGCCTGCCGGCGCCGAGTGCCCGGCTTCAATCAACTCCAGCGCGCGCAAGCCGATCTTCCCGCAGCGGGAAAGATTCGCCGCTAGCGGCAAGACTTCACTGAGCAGCGAGTTGTTGCGGGCCAACGGCTGTAAACGGATTTCATTCAGAGACCACTGGGTCAAATTCGCGCGCAATTCCGTTATCGCCGCGGGCTCGGACGCCATTCGCTTCACCATGACTTCCAGCGCCTGCACCTCGTCGCTTTCCGGTCTCACGGCGTCTGCGAAGCGGTTCAACGGCTCCAGGCTGGCGTTTTCCCGTAAATTCCGGCGGCCTTCGATGCCCAGGGCCTCGGATGCGCCGGCCAATGTCCAAAGGGGTTGCGGCACAGGCCCGCCCGCCAGGCGAGAGAGCATGGGCTCCAGCGCCGACCGGTGCCGGACGCCCCTCCATTCGAGCATGCGGCTAACATTGGCCAGGCGCGCGTACATCGCATCCGTGTCTCTCGTTTCGCGCGGCGACCAGAGCCTTTCTGCGATAGCTGCTGCACGCGGCCAGATTCGGGAGTCCACGGTCTCGGCAGACACATATTCGGACCACATGCAGGCTTCGCCACCCAGGATGTGTTTGGTCTGCTCCGCGGTCAGATTCCCCGCGGCCCCGTCTAGTGGATCGACCCCATAGTGCTGGCCCGCGGGCCAAAGGTGATCCAGGTAGTAGCCAAACGAAAGCAACCCGCCGTGGCCTTCGATTGCCGCTTGGGCGAGCGACGCCTGCCCGCGCCAGGATTGAATGATTGTCTCCGGGGCCAACCCGGGGCTGAGGACCTCATCCCAGCCGACCATGGCCTTTCCGTGCTTCTTTAGCAACTTCTGCAGGCGTTGATTGAAATAGGCCTGCAAGTCGTGGCTGGTGGCCAACTGATGTTCGCGCGCGAACGCCTGGATGGAGCCGGAGCGCTTCCACTGCGTCTCGTCGACTTCGTCGCCGCCAATGTGGAAATAGGAATCCGGAAACAGCGCCGCCATCTCGCCGATGAACGCATCGAGGAATGCATACGTCGTCTCGCGAGAGGGATCGAGAGTAGGCTGAAACACGCCCCACTTTCGGGCAATGGCGTACGGCCCAGGCAAACTGGCGAACTCGGGATATCCCACGAGCCAGGATGTAGTGTGCCCGGGCACATCGAATTCCGGAATCACCCGGATGCCACGCTCCTGCGCATAGGACACAACCTGGCGGATCTCCACTTGGGTATAGAAGTTGCCGTCGCTTCCCAATTGCGCCAGCCGGGGAAACCGCCTGCTCTCGACACGAAAACCCTGGTCATCGGAGAGGTGCCAATGGAAGACATTGAGCTTGACAGCCTCCATCGCATCGAGATTCCGTTTCACCACGGCGACTGGCATCCAATGGCGGGCGGCGTCGAGCATGAGGCCGCGCCAGGGGAATCGAGGCCCATCCTGGATGCGCACGGCGGGCACTTGAAAACCATCGGGACCGGGTTCGATCAATTGCTCTAAGGTGGCGAACCCGCGGAGTGCTCCGGTCACGGTTCGCGACTTCAGGCTGATCTCACGCGAGGTCGTATCCAACTGGTACGACTCGTCGTCGCCGAGGGTGGGAAGTTCGCTGCCGCGCTCTTTGCAATCCACCTGCAGGGTCAGTGCCTTGCCGGCTGTGACCGGGATACCGGTCTGGGCCGCAACGTGTGCCGCGAAGCGATCAGAAGCCCCCATCAGCCGCGAATCCGAATACGCAGTGAGCACGACCCGGAAACCGGAATCGATGCGGAGCGCTCCCTCGTACCGGGTGACTTTGGAAGGCGCCGGCATTAACGGCAACTGCGCCGCGGAGGCCGTCGCGAAGCAGGCGCATATCAGGGCAAATCGCCTCATTTCAGCTCCGTGACTGGCTGGTAGATTGGCGCCGTGCCGGCGCGCTCGGCTTCGCCGGTGATCGAACTCCAGCCGCGGCGCGAGAGGTCCCACCAGATGACAGCGCCGCCCACCAGGCCACTCCCGATCAGAAACAAGCCCAACGGCCACTCCCCGAGCAAGAGCTTACCGGTGCCGAACAGGATTCCATAGATGAGAGCGCAGCCACCGAGCCAATCGAGGGCTCTGTACCAGCCGTCATTGGATGGTTGAATCTCCGGAGCATAGCGTGCCACCGGACCCCAACCGGCAACGCCAGGCCTCACGCGCGAGTAGAAGGCGGCCAGCGTAGGCCAAGGCTCCGGTTTGGTCAGCAGTGTGACGGCAAGCCACACGATCGTGGTGATGGCAACCGTGACGATCATGATCCAGGCAAAATCCACGGGCTTGTCGCTATCCCAACCGCCCAGAAGCTGCAACCCAATGGAGGTGGCGAACGCTGCGCTCATGGCGGAGACTTCACTCCAGGCATTGATGCGCCACCAATACCAGCGCAACAGGAACACCGGCCCTGTACCGGCGCCGGTCACGAGTAGCAACTTCCAGGCTCCGGCAATCGAATCCAAGTAGAAGGTGACTACCGCGGAAATCAATGTCAGAAGCACGGTGGCTGCTTTCGACGCCAGGACGTATTGGCGTTCGGACCCCGATTTATTAACGAACCGGCGGTAGAAATCATTGACAATGTAGCTGGCGCCCCAGTTCAGTTGGGTGGCGATGGTGGACATATACGCGGCGGCAAAGGCCGCCAGCATCAATCCGCGCAGGGAAACCGGCAGGCAGGCGATCATCACGCGCACATAGCCTGTTTCGGGATCGGAAAGTCCGGGAAACAGCACCAGGGAAGCCAGCGCCACGAGCACCCACGGCCATGGCCGGATGGCGTAGTGGGCGATGTTGAACCACAGCGTGGCCAGCAGCGAGTGTTTCTCGTCTTTCGCCGAAAACATGCGCTGCGCAATGTAACCACCGCCACCCGGCTCGGCCCCGGGATACCAGGTCGCCCACCAGTTCATCGAGATGTAAACCAGGAAGGTGATCATCGGCATCCAGGGCGAACTCAGATCGGGAACAAAGCTCAGGACCGAACCATGACCGCCGGGAACAACGCCGCGCGCCTGATCGAGCAGGGCCAGCTTTGTCTTTAGCGCCCCCATTCCGCCCACGGCGTGGACGGCTGCCACAGCCAGCACCGTCACCATCGTCATTTTGATGAAGAACTGGAACAGGTCGGTAACCAGCACACCCCACAATCCGGACATGGTGGAGATCAGGGAGGTCACCCCGATCATCGCCAGCACTATGAGCAATGCTTCGACGCGGGTGATGTTCAGGACCAGCATCAGAATCTTCACCATGGCCAGGTTCACCCAGCCGAGAATGATGCAATTGACCGGGATTCCCAGGTATAAGGCGCGGAAGCCTCGCAGAAAGGCGGCCGGCTTTCCGGCGTACCGGACTTCGGCGAACTCGATGTCGGTTGTGACCCCGCAGCGCCGCCACAGGCGGGCGTAAAAGAA
>PSRJ01000401.1 GCA_003175985.1 Terriglobia bacterium | reverse complement strand
TGTGACCAGTGGCGCCTGTATTCCCGAAACGCAGAAAGCCCGGGGCCGCTTCCTCGCGCGTGAGCCTCTGGTGGTGGCGGGGCTGGATCTGCTCGGTGAGATTTACGACGCGCGCGGCGGTGTGGATGACCTACGGATCATCCGGCGTGACGGCGACCGCTGCCAGGATGGCGAGATTCTCGCCACCGTCTGCGGCAACGCGCGCACGCTGCTTGAATGCGAGCGGGTAGCGCTGAATTTCCTGCAGCACTTGAGCGGAGTCGCTACCGCGGCGCGGCGCTTCGCGGACGCCGCGGAAGGCACGCGGTGCCGCGTGCTGGATACGCGGAAGACGACGCCGGGATTCCGCGCGCTGGAAAAGAAAGCCGCCGCCGCGGGCGGAATCACCAATCACCGGATGGGCCTTTTCGATGCCGTGTTGATCAAGAACAATCACATCGCCGCCGCGGGCGGGGTCCGAAACGCCATCGAGCGCGCCCGCGCCACGGGGCTCCCCGTCGAAATCGAGGTCCGTACGCGCGCCGAACTCAGCGAAGCGCTGGAAGCTGGGGCTACACATCTTCTGCTGGATAACCTCACACCGCGCGAGGCCGCGGAATGGATCGGCGAAATCGCCGGCCGCGCCAAGGTCGAGCTGTCCGGTAACATCACTCTCGACAACGCGCAATCGTACGCGAATACCGGAGCGGATTTCATCTCTTCCGGCGCCATCACGCATTCCGCGCCCGCCGCCGACATCAGCTTCCGGCTGGATTTGCTGTGATGGATATCGAACGCCTCCGCCGCGCGCTCCCGCAGCGCCGCATCGAGTACTACGAGGTGGTGGATTCGACCATGCGCGCCGCCTCTGGCCTCGAAACCGGCAGCGTGGTGCTCGCCGGTGAACAGACGGCTGGTCAGGGCAGGCATGGCCATGCCTGGCACTCCGAGGTGGGGAGCGGCATCTACTGCTCGCTCGTGCTGCAACCTGCGCCTCTGCTTACGCTGGCGCTCGGCCTGGCCACAGCGCATGCGATCGCGAGCGTTACCGGCGCAGCCTGCGACCTCCGCTGGCCCAACGACATCATGCTTGGCGAAAGGAAGGTCGCCGGCATTCTGGTGCAATTGGTTCAGGGCGCTGCCATAGCCGGCATCGGCATCAATGTGAACCACACATCCTTTCCAGCCGCGCTGGAGGCGGAAGCAACATCGCTTCGGCTTCACACGGGCCGGACTTGGCCGCGCGAGGAGCTTTTGCTGGCCTTATTGCCCGCTGTCGAAATGTTCACGCGCCTGGACGCGCCCGACATTCTGCGCCTCTTCCAGCAAGCTTCGAGTTATGCCGCCGGCCGCCGCGTCCAGGTCAGCCAGCAGGATGGCGTGCTGGAGGGCGTCACCGCAGGCCTGGATTCCGCGGGATACCTGGTGGTGCGTAGAGACGATGGAACCGATACCCTGATTGTTGCGGGAGGCGTGCGTGCTGCTGGCGCTGGATGCGGGCAATAGCAATATTACGATCGGCGCGTTCGAAGGCCGTAATCTGGTAGCGCAGTGGCGCCTGCGCACGGTCGCCGAGCAGACCGCCGACGAATGGGGCATCCTGCTGAGCAATCTGTTCGTCCCTGCCGGTCTCGATATCGGCAATGTTCACGGCATCATCATTTCCAGCGTGGTGCCGCCCATCGACAGCACGCTGGCGGCCATGACGCAGCGCTACTTCCGCACCGAGGCCATGTTCGTCACACCGCGGACAAACTTGGGGATCACGGTCTCTTACGATAATCCCGCGGAAGTCGGCGCCGACCGCCTGGTGAACGGCGTCGCCGCCTTCTACAAATACGGCGGACCGTGCGTGGTGGTGGACTTCGGCACCACGATTAACTTCGATGTGATGTCGCGGAACGGCGAGTACCTGGGAGGCGCCATTGCGGTTGGAATCAAAATCGCTATCGACGCGCTGTTCACCAAGACCGCGCGCCTCCCGCTGGTCGATTTCCGGCCGCCCAAGAAAGTAGTCGGTACCAACACTGTTGCCAGTATGCAATCCGGTCTCTACTTCGGAACGGTGGGCATGATCGATGGCATTCTGGAACGCATCATCGAGGAACTCGGCCCCGATACACAGACGATTGCCACCGGCGGCCAGGCGCATCTCATTATTTCCGGATCGCGGTACCTGAAGACCGTGGATGAGCACCTCACGCTGGAAGGTCTGCAAATGATCTGGGAACGGAACCATCCGCAGTGACCGACGGCCAAGACTGGATCTGCAATTACTTCAACTACTACACCGAAATCGAGGAACACTTCCAGCGCGCCCGCGGCACCAGCCTGTTCCTGCTCTCGCCGCTCGATTGGGCGTTGGTGGAAAGCTGGAAGAATGCGGGTGTGCCGCTGGAAGCGGTGATGCGCGGCATTGACACCGCGTTCGAAAAATGGCGCGCCCGCAAGGTGAAGACGCAACTGGTGAATTCGCTGGCGTTCTGCGCGCAGGCCGTACTCACGGAAGCGCAAGTGATGGCGGGTTCGGCGCAGCCCGCGCGGCGCGCCCCGGCGCCGCCCTTTACCCTCGACGAACTGCGCGCCTATCTCTCAGGGAACGCCGCTGCCTTACCGGAAGCATACGGCGAAATTGCGGCCGCTCTCACACGTCTGGCGGAAGAGGTTGAGCAGCATTATCAAAACCTGGAAGCATTGGAGCAGCGCCTGACGGTGCTCGAAGAGAAGATGATCGCCGCGGCGCGTGTGCGTCAGGGCGAAGAGGAACTGCTCGATGCCCGGCGCGAGCTCGAGCGGCAACTCCGGCCTTACCGCAGCAAGATGGCCGCCGCTCAACTCGCCATGCTGGAAAAGCAGTTTCTGGAGCGTCATCTTTTGGAGAAGGCCGGCTTGCCCCGGCTGAGTCTCTTCTATATGCGGTGACTGGTGGAAAAGCGATCAGCGGCTATCTATCGCCAACGGCCTTCCACAAACACCCAGCCGCCCCGGCGGCGGACCCAGCGGTGCGCCACCCAACGGGCACGAGGCCTGGGCGGCAACTCCCAGCGGCCGGGAACCCATGCGTAGGCCCCGCCATCCCAGCGATGGTAGCCGGGAATCCATACATAGTTGGGCCCGGGACGCACTATTACCGTCTCGCGTACCGGCGGAGGCGGCCCGACCCGCACGAAGACATCCGCCGCGTTCACACCTACCGCCAAAGCTCCTGCAAACAGCAACGCTAGCAATCCTGTTCGCAACATTGCGTCATCCCCTCCTACTTGTAATTTACATCATCCGCCACCGGGGCTAGCACTTTGTGACTTCGCATACGCGTACCAGTCCCGGCAAGCACTGCGAAATCGACATTTGATGGGTAACGGCGGGGAGCGGTTCGAGCGAACGGCCTTCATCCAGCGCCATCAACACCGGACGGGGGTCGGTGGGCCACTCGACCGTATATTCGCCGGGATCTCCGAGTTTGACTTTGATCAGATACAACTCAAATTGCGCCACGGCAGCAACGAGAGGATCGGCATTCGCCGCCATCTGCTCCAGGAACGTGTCGCGAAGGCGCTCGACGAACGGAGAGATGTCGGCGGTGGCCGCGAAGAACCGGATCGCATCGTCAAACCAACCGCGCTGTTGCAGTAATGCCGACGTGAGCCGGCATGTACGTTCGACATCGAATGCCCGCCACGACAGCACCACATCGCGCAGCACTGCCAGATGAGGGGAGTGGGCAACCTTTTCGATGTAAGGGTCGCCCGTCCGCCGAAGCGTGCCGGACTTAATCAGCTCTAAGAGGTCGCGTTGCTGCCTGGCCAGATCCATATTCAGTTCATCAAAGCTTGACGCAGCCGCTTTAGTTCCCCGGCGATCGCTCTGTAACCCAGCTTGGGAACCGCTTCGGGCAGCAGTTCGTACGTTACGGTCCGGAGATTCGGGGCCGCGGCGATCACCTGGCGCGCCAGAGCGATCGTCGAGTCATCCGTGATCCTGGAGTGAACGTCCAAGCGGAATCCGCGATCGATCACTCCACCGGCTAAGTGGATTTCCCGAACATGCTCCATTTCCAACTCGGCGAGAAAGCGGGGAATATCAAACCCGTGGTTATGCGCGTCGCACTCGAGGTTATAGACATCGAGGATCAGTCCACAGCCCGTGCGGTTCGCCAACGCGTTGAGAAAGGCGGCATCGGAGAATTCGCCGTCAAAATCGGGCAAGATGTGGACGATATTTTCGATCAGAAAGGGGATGCCATATCTCTGCTGTATCGTTTTGATTCGCTCGCACAGGATGTCGAGCACCTGCCCGGTTTTGGAAACTGCCAGCATCGTTCCCAGGTGTTGGCCATCGACATTGACGTAACCAAGATGTTCACTATGCCACTCGACCGCCACGTGGTCGAGCAGCTTGTCGACAATCTGTAAGTAAGTTTCGGAATAACCGTCATGAGTACCGATCGACAGCCCGACGCCATGAACGATGACATGAGCGTCTGAGCCAATGTCTTTCAGTTCTCCGATGGCATGGTCAGGTAATACGGGGCGTTCCTGTTGGTACTCTGCCATGCTATCGGGCGTGACTTCCACAAAATCGACGAGGGGGAGAACATGCTCTAAGAGCTGGACATCTCCCCCCTCATACGTAGTGCCCAGCGCCGGACATGTAATTTTGTTTCGGTTGGTTGCTTTGTTTCCCTGCATAGAATGCACCGGCAATGGGCCTTTCGTCTTAATTCTTGCGGAGCGCGTTATCCCAGCCGGCGAGCCCACAAGTGCGGCAGCCCATTTTCGTGTTGACCAGGCTGGCAGCGTTGAATTCCGTATTCTGTGTGTTCATTGTCGTTCCTCCTTTTAATTGGCACCGCGATTTCCGCGATGCTGAGGAGGAGTGCAGCGCCCGCCGTGTCCGTTTCAAAACCGGGGGCATTACCCGGTATAGAAAACGGTGTGACAATCTTCGCGTTGAAACGCGGCGCCTTTCAGGTACACTCCCATGCTGCGGAGTCGAGATGCTGGGCAGCCTGTTTCAAGATGTTCACTTTACGGTCCGGATGTTCCGAAGCAATCCAGGTTTCTGCATTGGTGGAGTTCTGGTACTGGGATTGGGCATCGGTGGTGATACTGCGATTTTTGGAATCATCAATGCGGTGGTTCTAAGGCCTCTACCGTTTGCGGACTCGGATCGCATCGTCTCCATCGTGCGGCAGTATCGCGCGGGAACCGACCGTGCGGTCTCAGTGCCCCAGGTGCTGCTTTGGCGGGACCAATCGCAAGTCTTCTCGGCAGTCGCCGCATACGATGTGCTGGGCGGCGGGTACAATCTGGTAGTCCCCGGCGCGCCGCCCGAACGGATTCACGGGTATCATGTCAGCGCCTCATTTTTCGATGTGCTGGGTGTGCAACCGGCGCTGGGAAGGACATTCGCTCCCGGCGAAGATCGCGCGGGCGGTGAAAAACGGGTGATCTTAAGCCATGGCTTGTGGCAGCATCGCTTTGGCGGAGACCCTCAAATCCTGGGACGCAGGCTCGTCATGAGCGGCGAGACTTATACGGTGATCGGCGTCGCCCCTCCCGGGATTGCGTTCCCGTCGAATGCGGAGTTGTGGACTCCCTTGGAGCTGCCGGCGAGCAGCACCGAACCCGCGAGTTACTTATTTGCAATCGCCCGATTGCGCCCAGGCATTACGCTCCCACGTGCCCGGGCGCAACTGGATCCCATGACGAGAGCGATTGCGCCGGCTTCGGAAGGCGATGACAAGGCGGGGGCGGCCTTAGTGCCGCTCCACGATCAACAGGTCGGCGGAATTCGCGCGAGCCTCTTCCTGCTGCTCGCGATGGTAAGCGTCGTGCTACTCATCGCCTGTGCCAACGTAGCCAATCTCCTGCTGGCACGCTCCGCGATCCGCAGGAAAGAAATGGCTCTGCGGATCGCCCTGGGCGCGAGCCCTGCGCGCATCATCCGGCAACTCCTGACAGAAGGCATCGCATTGTCGTTTTTCGGATCGATGCTGGGGGTTCTGCTGGCGAGCGGTATCATACCCGCGGTTCAAAAATGGGGACCGGCCGGCCTGCCGCGCTGGACGGAAATCGATTTCGACGGCCGTGTATTTCTGTTTGCGATATTGCTCGCGGTTCCCACCGGCATTGCGTTCAGCCTGGCTCCCGCCCTTCAGGTAACGCGAACCGGATTGAACGATTCTCTAAAACAAGCACAGAATCGAATCACTTCCGGAAGTAAGCGTCTCAGTCTGACTTTGATCATGGGCGAGGTTGCGCTTTCCGAGGCGCTCCTGTTTGGAGCAGTGTTGTTCTCCATCAGCCTACTCCGTACGAGCGGAGTTAATCCTGGCTTTCAAGCCCCAAACATTCTGACGATGAAGCTCTCCCTGCCGCCAGCTAAATATAGCGACAGCCAACAAGTGAATCGGGACACGCATCAGATGCTGGAGCGCATCGCCGCTCTGCCCGGCGTACGCGAGGCCGCAGTCATTACCAGTCTTCCTCTCGAATCCGGTCCAGAGCTCCCGTTTGCCAAGGAAGGACAGACCGGCGAGAGCGATTCCAGCGGCAAATACCGGATCGTCAGTCCCAATTATTTCCAGGTAATGCACATTCCGTTACGAGCGGGGCGAGTGTTCACGGACCTGGATCGCGACAACACCACTCCCGTAGTCATCATCAGTGACGCGATGGCTCGCCGGTATTGGCCCAACCAGGATCCTCTCGGACAGCGCATCCTCATCGGCAAAGGGATGGGCTCGCGGTTTGCGGACCAGCCCCGAGTGGTGGCCGGTGTAGTGGGAAGCGTTAAGGAAGACGGCTTAGACCGTACTGCGTCAGCAGCCATGTACATTCCCGACCGGCAGGCGCCGAAAGCATTGATGTCGCTCTTGCTCCGCAACCTTCCCCTGGTGTGCGTGGTGAAGACGAACACGGCGCCGCAGAAGTTGCAGCAGCCGGTCCGGCAGGCTGTTTGGGCGGTAGATCCGCAACAGCCTGTCTCGCAGTTGCGGACCATGGAAGAAGTGATGAGCGCGTGGATGGCGCCGCGCCGCTTCCAGGCTTATGTGCTTTGCGCCTTCGCCGCTCTCGGCCTTCTGTTGGCGGCAGTAGGAATCTACAGCGTCATCTCATCGGTCGTATCGCAGCGCACCCGCGAGGTGGGAATACGCATGGCCATCGGAGCGCGGCCCTCCGATGTCGTGCGCCTGGTTGTCGGCCAGGCGCTAGCTCCCATTGTCGGCGGCCTGATTCTCGGATTGCTGCTCAGCTTCGCGTTAGGCCGCTGGATTGCGTCCGCGTACTACGGCGTGAGCTCGTTCGATATGGAAATCCTTGCGGCCGTGCTAGTGGTGTTGACAGCCCTATCATTGGGGGCTGTGCTGGTTCCCACACGCAGAGCGATTGCGATCGACCCAGTACGTGCGCTGCGGCAGGAATGAGCGCGCCAGTGAAACGCACGGCCACGATTGCGCCACTCCCATTTCAGTCATCGGAAAAACCGGTGGAAAGGAGAAACGACGTGAACAACACACCTACCTTCGATTACACCAAGACTGCACCGATTGCGGTCGGATGCCGCTCTTGTGGTCTGGGCGGATACGATTCGTCTCTGCGCAACAAGTGAGACGCTCGAAGCGGGGCGGACCCGGTTGCACTCAAAGCGTGGCGAGTCCGTTCCCGCTTTGAAAAATTGGACTACACTGACATTCATCGGAAAGGAGTGCCCCTGTGAGCGAAGAGATCCGAAAACCGGCTGGCGGTGAAATCGACGTTACGGTCGACGCGCTCCGGAACGTCGCCAAAGCCGTAGCCGCCGTGCAAGATGTAGCGAAGGCCGCGGCGGCCGTGCAGGACGTGGCGAAAGCGGTTGCCGCGGTGCAGGATGTGGCCAAGGCCGCGGCTGTGGTCCAAGACGTCGCTAAAGCCGTGGCCGCTATGCAGGAAGTGGCCGCCGGCCTTTCCGCGGTCGCGGACGTGCCGAACGCCGCGGAAGCCGTCCGCGATGTCGCCAAGGCTTCTGCCGCGCTCTCCGACATCAAACAGGTCGTCTCGTCGATCCAGGACGTGGCCAAGGCTGCCGCCGCGGTTCACGAGGCAGCCAAAGCCGCGGCTGCCGTGCAGGACATCGCCAAGGCGTCCGCCGTGGTGCAGAATGTCGCCAAAGCCGCCGCGGTACAGGACGTCGCCAAAGCGGTGGCCGCAATCCGCGATGCTCCCGTCGAGTCCTACTACAAACCCGTGCTTGTACACTCGCTGGAGACATTGGCCGGCTCGCTGCAGGGCCTGAACAATCCGGAGCTCGTCGAGGCTGCGCTCGATCGTGTACGCAGTCTTGCCGGCGAAATCTCCACACGGGCAGGTTCCATCGCCGAAGAGGCGCGCCGCCGCCAGCAGGAAGACCCTGGCAAGCGCGAGTAATCATGTCACGGCCGGATTGCCTCCTGGTCCGTCCCTGGGCCCCCTCCGCAGTGCCGCCCGACGCGTTGGTTGAGGATTCCCTGGGCGTCGGCTTCATCAGCGCGTCCCTCCGCCAGGCGGGTTATCGCGTGATGGTCCTCGATGCCTTCACCTTTCAACTACAGGATGAAGACGTGGTTCGCTGTGTGCTCGAGATTTCGCCCGCCGTGCTGGGCATCTCTTTGCATTCTTTCGCAGACTACAGGCACTGTGTGGCCATCGCGGACGGAGTAGCGGCGCAGCGCCCCGACATCTACCGCGTCCTGGGTGGTGAGCACGCGACTTTTCTGGCGCGGCCTATCCTGGAAAAACATGCCAGCGTCAATGCCGTGGTAGCCGGCGAAGGCGAGAAGACTATTCAGGAGATCGTTCAACGCGTCGTGTCCGGGAGAGCCACCGGCCTAATCTCCGGCGCCGTAACACGCGACACGGACGGATCGATCCTCGACGGCGGCGCGCGACGCGCGATTGAGGACCTGGATGCGTTACCCTGGCCGCACAAAGATACCGTCGAGCTCGCGATCCAGGCCGGCCGCCCAGTGGCCGTCTCGCTCCTGACGGGCCGCGGTTGCACGCACAAATGTACTTTCTGCACCGCGAACACTTTTCTGCGTCTGGGCGGTGGAGTCGTGTGGAGACGCCGCAGCCCCAAGCAGGTCGCCGATGAGATGGAGGATCTCATACGGCGCTATATCGGCCGGCCCGGCGTCCACCCCATGATTCAATTTCAGGACGTGATCTTCCTCGGCGCGTCGCCCCAGGCACGCCGGTGGACGGCCGAATTTCTGGATGAGCTCGAAGCCCGCGGCCTTCGTACACCGTACTATCTGATGAGCCGCGCCGAGGCGATCCTCGCTAATGCCGATTTGATGCCCCGCCTGGCCGCTACCGGTCTCTCGTCAGTCGAAGTTGGGATTGAAACAGGCGTAGACCGCATTCTGCAGGCTTACAATAAGCAGAACTCGACAGGCCGCACGGAAGACGCCATTCAAATTCTCCGCGAGCACGCGATATGTTACGATGCCAGCGGTTTCATCATGTTCGACCCTCGCATGACGCTGGAAGAGCTTCGCACCAGTGCTCTGTTCCTGCGCCGGATCGATCACGCCACTTGGGATCGCTATATCACGAAATTGCAGGTCTTTCCAGGAACCGTGATTCGCTCGCAACTGATCGAGGAAGGCTTGTACCGTTCCGATGGAGAGCTTGACGATGTCTACGGTTACCGTTTTGTTGACCGGCGGGTCTGGCAAGTCGCGCGGCACACCTGGTTCTACGATGATTCGATTCGCCGCCTGGACTGCGCCATGCGGAGCTCCAAAGCCGAAATTGCGCGACGGGTACGGCATGGAGAACCTGTTGGCGCTCTGAGTAATGCGCTCGATTTGGCGCAGCAAGTCTACTGCGAGCACTTCCTCGCCTTAATCGGCTTGGCGGATGCCGGCGAACTGGAAACCCGCTTCGAGGAGCAAATGAGGGTCTTTCTGGTACAGGTGGAATTCGCTTCGGTGTGCCTCGATAGCTGTTTGCTGACGAAAGAAGATTCCGTTGCCGCTGCGGGTCTCGCGTCCTGAACTGCCAGATCCGGATCTTCGCGCTCACCTGGTCCGGGCATTTCCAAATGCGCTGCTCCTGCTCGGCGATGGGAGCGCGCCTCTCCTCCCGCACACTTCCTTTTGGGTCGCCGGGGACAACGGCGCGGTAGTTGGAGTAGCCGCCTTGTTCCGAGGCTTTGAAATGCCGGTACTATCGCTGATTTCCACCGATCCTGAAACCGCGCGCGAACTGATCGATCGGCCGCGTGAGAGCGCCGCTCCGGAATCTCTGCTTGCCTTGTACGGCGGCGAGCCGGCATTAGCGGCGGATTGGGCCGCGTCTGAAACTCAGGAGGATGTCTGGATGACGCGGGCGACGGCTCCCTCGATTGAGACCACCGCAATCGAAATCACAAGTGCCGATGAGCTGAGTTCGTTCTACCGGAAGCACCAGATGCGGTTCTGGGCCTCCGCCATGCACCAGTTTGGCCATTGCTTTGGGTTTCGAGGCCATTCCGGCGAATTGGTTTCTGCCGCGGCCGTCAATTTCATAATTCCCGAGGTCGCGTATGCCCAGATTGGCGGCGTGGTTACGGACCCCGCCTGGCGCGGCAAAGGGTTCGCTCGATCCTGTGTACTGGCTGTAATTGACAGTCTGTATCGCTCTGGTATTGCCGAATGCGGTCTCTTTGCGCGCTGCGA
Source organism: Terriglobia bacterium (assembly GCA_003175985.1). GTDB lineage: Bacteria > Acidobacteriota > Terriglobia > Bryobacterales > Bryobacteraceae > PSRJ01. Next base: position 43,767 of record PSRJ01000401.1, on the reverse strand, counting down.
CGACGGCCGCCTGCTTGAGTTTTATTGCTCATTGGGCTTCCGTGAGCGGGGGCGCTTCCACTTCATCGGATTATGAGGTTGCGATAAAATTTCATGAAACCGGAGTACGCCATACTATCAGCCGGGCGCAGGAGGCGACAATCAGTGATGATCGGGAATGATCCCTCAATCGAAACTCGCAGGCGAACCCACCTGCGCCACCACCAAGGATCAACAGTCTGCCAGCCTCGGTGGGGCAGGCATTCAGCCTGCCAACGCCTTTTTCAGCATCCTGCCAGAGGGGCGGCGTTTCGAACCATCACCGGGCTCTTGCTCTCCGGCGCCATAATCGGCGCCATGGCTCAGAAGCCTGACCCGAAGGACTGGCCCGCATATAGCGGCACAGACAACGGACAGCGCTACTCTCCGCTCAAACAGGTTACCGCCGCGAACGCCAAGCGGCTTCAGGCGAAATGGGTCTATCATGTGGACGGCGCCAGCGGGATGGAGCAAACGCCCGTCGTGATGAACGGCGTTATGTATATCTCGCAATTCAATCGAGTGGATGCGATTGACGCGCGCACCGGCAATATCATCTGGAAATATCAGCGCCCCCCTGCTTCCGCAACGGCGCAGCGCGGCACCGCGGTTTACAACGACAAGGTCTACATGGTGACATCCGACAGCCATCTTGTGGCGCTCGATGCGCGCAACGGCGGCGTCCGCTGGGAGGTGAAATCGGAGGGAGGCTATGTCATTTCCGGGGCTGCGCCTACGATTGTCCGCGGTAAGGTGATCGTCGCGGGCAATCGGCCCAACGGTTTCATTCAGGCGTTCGACGCGGAAACCGGCAAGTATGCCTGGACCTGGTCCGCGGTCCCGAACCCTGGCGAACCGGGCGCAGAAACCTGGGGCGGCGCCAAACCACAAGGCGGTCCTATGTGGATGAGCGGCTCATACGACCCGGAACTCAACCTTCTTTATTTCGGTACCGGACAGCCGAACCCGCAATGGACTGGTTTCGAGCGTCCCGGCGATAATCTCTGCACCGAGTGCATTGTGGCGATCAATCCCGACACGGGAAAGCTGGTCTGGTATTTCCAGAATACGCCGCACGATACTCATGACTGGGACTCAACCGAAACACTGGTGCTGGTGGACGCCGCAATCAAAGGGCAGACCCGTAAGCTGCTGCTTCAGGCAAATCGCAACGGCTTCTACTACGTTCTTGACCGCACCAACGGTGAGTATCTGCTCGGTACTCCGTTCGTGAGTAAGCTGGACTGGGCGGACGGTCTTGACTCGAAGGGACAGCCGATTGTGATCCCGGGTCACGACCCATCGGTGCGCGGGACAACGACCTGCCCGTCCACTGCCGGCGCAACGAACTGGCCAGCGCCAACCTACAGTCCCGACACCAAGTATTTTTACGTTACCGTCGCGGAAGGCTGCGGTGTCAACTTCATCACGTCGAGCACCAACCCCGATGCCGGGACGGGGTACATCGAGGCAGCGAACGCCCCGTGGCAAGCCTATGTGCGTGCGCTCGATGCGACTACCGGCAAGAAAGTCTGGGAGTACAAGCCTGTCCGGTCGAATCATTATGGCCCCGGCTTGCTATCGACGGCTGGCGGAATCGTGTTCACACCCGAGCAGTTCGGACAGGTCACCGTACTCGATGCAAAAAGCGGCAAGCCGCTATGGCACTTCAATACGGGAGACCTCATCACCGCGAGTCCCATCACGTACAGCGTAGATAATGAGCAATTCTTCGCAATCGCATCCGGCACGAATGTGTTCGCTTTCGGTTTGCAGGAGGTCAATCCATGAACTCAGCATTGGCAATGGCAGTTTGCCTTCTGCTCTGTACGTTTCGTCCGATTCTCGCCCAGCGCGGCGGTGCGCCGGGGCCCGTGAATCCGTTTCAGGGCAAACCCGAGGCTATTCACGAGGGCGAGAGCCTCTACGCTCAAAAGTGTACGGGCTGCCATGGACCTAATGGCGCCGCCGGCGAGATTGGACCGGCCCTCGTATCCGGCGACCGGACAGATTTTGGCGCTGGCGATGCGCAAGTTTTCAATACCATCAGGAACGGCGTCACAGGGACGCCAATGGGCCCGCAGAACCTTTCGCAAGATGAAATCTGGAAGATCACTACCTATATCCACGCGTTGCGCGGGACGGCGATTGACAACCCGTTGCCCGGAGATGCGGCGCACGGCGAGCAGATCTTCTGGGGCAAAGGCCAGTGCGGCACTTGTCACATGCTGGGAGGCAAGGGCGGACTCACCGCGCCCGACTTGAACAACATCGCTGCCACGCGCAAAGCCAGCACGATTGCCGATGCGCTCACTAAGGCGCAGCACCACGAATACGACAGTGGCGGAGCCCATCTGAAATCTTTGCCGCCCATGGACAGCTACTTGCCCGTGCACGTCACCACCGCCGATGGAAAAGTAATCGATGGCATCTTGCTGAACCAGGACGGATACTCCCTGCAGATAATCGGAAACGATCAACGGCTTCATTCGTTCGACCGGGCCAGGGTGCGCCGTGTCGATATTGAGGCTAAGAGCCTCATGCCCACTGACTATGACAAACGCCTTACCCCGGCGGAGTTCAAAGATTTGCTTGCATTCCTGACCCGGCAGGGGATGAAGCCGCCTCCGGCAGGCGGCCGGGGCGGTCCGCCGCGTGGAGACGATCAGTAACTGCGAGAAGCAGCGAGCATGCTTGCAGCCGGCCTCGCGGTCTGATACCGTGCCATCGACTAAGCGTCCTGGCATGGGCGACAAGGGGGTGTTTGCATGCGTGCGATGTTTCTGGGGATCTGTTTTTGGATAGGCGGGCTGGCTCTCCCGTCTCTGAGTCAGACTTTCGGCGAAATCACCGGCGAAGTAACGGATTCGACCGGCGGCGTCGTGGTGGGAGCCACAGTGACCGTCACCAATCCGCAAACCAATTTCATACGCCAGGCGACGACCAACACCGCTGGCAATTACACTTTCCCGGCACTGCTGCCAGGCGTTTACAACGTCAAGGCCGAGGGGCAGGGCTTCCAGACCGAAATCCGCACTCGCATTGAGCTGCAGGTGCAGCAAGTGGCTCGCATAGATTTTCAGCTCCGCATCGGATTGGTGGCTGAGGCAATAGAGGTTGCTGGGGGCGCCCCGCTCCTGACCACGGAAAACGCAACGGTAGGCACGGTAATTGAAAACAGGAGTATCGTGGAACTCCCGCTCAATGGCCGCAATTTCCTACAGCTCGTTGGGTTGAGCCCGAACGTCAACGCCACCTTCGCGGACGGCGGCGCGGCCACCAGCCGCCAGGGTGGCGATCGCGCCTCCCAGAATTTCTCGGTCGCAGGCATGCGCCGTGAGTTCAACTACTACACGCTGGATGGCGTCGCGAACACCGACGTCGATTTCAACACCTACGCCTTCCTTCCTTCCGTGGACGCCTTGCAGGAGTTCAAAGTGCAAACCGGCGTTTACTCCGCCGAGTTCGGACACGAAGCTACGCAGGTTAACGTCTCCACCAAGAGCGGAACCAACGAATATCACGGTACGCTGTTTGACTTCATCCGTAACAACGATCTCGATGCCCGGCCCTTCGGCTTTACCACCCGCGTGCCTGTTTCGGCGCCTTTCAAGTGGAATCAGTACGGCTTCACCCTGGGCGGCCCGGTCCAGATTCCGAAGCTTTTCAAGGGGAAGAATCGCGTCTTCTTCCTGTCCAACTACGAAGGCTTCCGGTTACGCAATCAGACGCAGGTGCTTTACAGCACACCCCCGGTTGCGATGCGCAATGGCGATTTCTCGCAGGTTCTGCCGAATACCAGGGTCATCGACCCGCTGAACAATCAGCCCTTTCCCGGAAACATGATTCCTGCGGCACGCTTTGATCGCGCTGCCTTGGGATTGCTCGAGTTCTATCCAACGCCGAACATTTCCGGTGCGGGTCTTTCGAACAACTACCTATCGCTGCAGAACAACAAAACCGACAAGGATCAGTTCACTCAACGAATCGATTTCGTGGAGAGCTCCAAATCAAGCTGGTTCGGCCGGTATAGCTGGCAGGACGACAGCCAGGTCCAGCCCGCGCTCTATCTGAACGGCCATACGCTCGCGGTGACCGTCAAGCAGGCGATGCTGGGCAACACGCGCATACTCGCGCCAAATCTGGTGAATGAATTCCGCTTCGGCTACAGCGGTTTTTACAATGACTACGCCAATGAGCTGCAGTTCAAGCGCGACCCTATAAAGGAGTTTGGGATTGGACTCATCGATCCCGCGCCCGTGGCCTGGGGCACGCCGGGCCTGACCATTCTCGGTTTTAGCGGCTTTGGCGACGATGTGAACGGTCCCTTTGTAGTCTATGACCACACCTTCCAGTGGATCGACAATCTTTCGTGGACGCGCGGAACTCACTCGATCAAGATGGGCATTGAAATCCGCCGCGACCGTTTCAACCAAACCGGGAATCAGAACGCTCGCGGAGTTTTGACGATCGACAATCCGGCGAGCGGCTACGGCTTTGCGGATTACATGCTCGGCCTCGTGACCAGGACCCAGGATGCGGGCAGCCTGGCCATCAGCCAGTTCCGCGCCACCAGCCAGGCCTATTTTGTTGCCGACACCTGGAAGGTGAAGCCCAACCTCACCATCGACTACGGTTTGCGGTACGAGTTGACGCCTCCGTGGACCGACAAGGGCGGCAGCTTGATGAACATTTGGTTCCCCGCGGGATTCGGCAGCCAGCCGAACCTGCATCCCTGTTACGTTCGTGTAGGGAGCGGCGATTTCTATGAGAACACGCTGACTCGCTTCGATCCGGCGATTTGCGTCACTCGGGACGGCCGTCTGGGGGACAGGCTCGTTCAGACGGACTACCTGAACTTCGCCCCGCGCCTCGGCATCGCATGGAGTCCGACGCCGAAGTTGACCATACGCGCGGGCGCCGGCATTTTCTATGTGCAGGACACCGGTAACCCGCGGTTCGATATGAGCCGCAATATTCAGGGCCGCATTACCAGCACAGCCAACATCCAGACTCACAATCTCACGTTCGAGAGCCCGTTCACGGGCGGCAGCGCAAACGTCTGCGGAGTCGCCGTCCCGCCGTTCGTCTGCGTCACGGCGCCGCAAGGGCTGGCGAACGATCCGCGCCGCCGCACGCCTTACAGTGAACAATACGAGCTGAATATCCAACGCCAGTTAGCCGCCAACATGGTTGTCGAAATCGGCTATCTTGGCACCCAGGGCCACCGCCTCGAACGCCTGATCAGTTACAACCTGCCCGCTCCGGCTCCCACTGGCTCGGTAACTTCGCGTTCACCGGCTCCGGAGTTCGGAAATATCCAATATATGGCCGGCGTTGTTAACTCGAACTACCATGCCCTCTCCGCCAAAGTGACACGCCGGATGTCTGGCGGCCTCACTTTTTTGAGCGGCTACACGTTTTCAAAATCCATCGATGACGGCAGCGGCATCCGCGTCCTCGGCACCGATCAGCTCAAGCCGCAGGATGGTACGTGCGTGAGCTGCGAGCGCGGCTTGTCGATCTTTGACACACGCCATCGCTTTGTCAGCTCGGTACTCTACAGTCTGCCGTTCGGCGAGGGGCGCAGGCACCTCAATAACTCTGTTGCCCGGGGAATTCTGGGAAACTGGCAACTGAGCTCCATCTTTACAGTCTCGACCGGTTTTCCGCTGAACATCGCTGCCGGCGCTGATCGATCCAATACCGGCCACGGCTACGATCGTCCAAACGGTGTGCCTGGGACATCTCTCAGTCTGGATGCGGACCAGCGCAGCACGGGGAAATGGTTCAATATCCAGGCCGTGGCGTTGCAGCCCCTGGGCACTTACGGGAATCTCAGCCGCAACCCGCTGATCGGCCCCGGCATCTTCGATGTGGATTTTTCGACCTTGAAGAACTTCAAATTTACCGAGCGCAAGAGCCTGCAGTTCCGGTTTGAGGCCTTCAATGTCCTCAATCATCCGAATTTCGGCGACCCGAATACCACTCTGTCCAATAGCGTGCTGAACTCCTCGGGGATCCCGGTCCCCGGTTCTGGCGCCTTCGGCACGATCAGGAGCACACGAGCAGGAATCGACATGCGAGAGCTGCAGTTCAGCCTGAAGCTACTCTTCTGATATTCGGCGATCTGCTATTGCACAGCGAGGAATCCGGCGATAGCTACGCCCGTTCCTGGTAAGTTCCTTCCGCCGTGTTCACGCGAATCTTCTCACCTTCGGTGATGAACGGGGGTACCTGCACGACGAGGCCTGTTTCGAGCTTCGCCGGCTTGGTGACGTTCGATACCGAAGCACCCTTCAAGCCCGGCTCCGTTTCCACCACCGTCAGGTCCACCGTTGCGGGCAATTCCACGCTGATCGGTTTGCCTTCGTAGAACTCGATGGTGACCTTCAATTGGGGCACCAGGTAATGCGGCGCATCGCCCAGAATTTCCTTGGTCAAGTGCATCTGCTCGAAGGTCTCGATGTTCATGAAATAGTAGTATTCGCCATCGTCGTAGAGATACTCCATCTCGTGCTCCTCCAGGTTGGCCTTCTCCACCCGGTCTTCGGACGAGAAGCGGTGCTCGAACATGGAACCGCTGCGCAGATTCCGCATCTTGGCTTGGACGAACCCGCGCAGATTGCCTGGAGTGCGGTGCGTCACGCTGAACACGGAATGCAGCTCTTTGTTGAAGATGATTACCATGCCCGGACGCATCTGTGTTGCCGAAATCATGAAGCTCCTTACTGAATTTGAACTTGAAAAATCAGTATAGCAACTCGGTCTAGGGCCGACACGCGGCAACGTCGCTACCCACAGATCCTAAACCGCCACACGGCTGATTATGGATTGCGCTTCCTGCTGAATGCGGCGCAGGTGCTCCGGGCCGGCGAAGCTCTCGGCGTAGATTTTGTAGACGCTCTCGGTGCCTGAGGGACGCGCGGCAAACCACCCGCGCGCGGTCACCACCTTCAATCCGCCGAGGGGAGCGCCATTCGGCGCATTGGTGAGCATCGCCTGAATCGGGTCGCCGGCGAGCTCGTGCTCCTGAACCTGTTCGGGCGAGAGTTTCAGCAGCGAGGCCTTCTGCGCAGGCGTGGCCGGCGCGTCGATGCGTTCGTAAACGGGGGCGCCGAATTGCTCCGTCAAGCCCGCATAGATCTCGCCGGGATCTTTGCCCGTGCGCGCCAGCATCTCCGCCGCCAGCAGCCCCAGAATGAGGCCGTCCTTATCGGTCGTCCAGACGGTGCCGTCTTTCCGCAGCAGCGAGGCTCCCGCGCTCTCTTCGCCGCCGAAACCCAGCGACCCATCGAGCAGGCCCTCGACAAACCACTTGAAGCCCACCGGCACTTCCACCAGCCGGCGCCCCAGCATTACCGCTACGCGATCGATCATGCTGCTCGAAACCATTGTCTTTCCCACGCCCGCTTCGCCCCGCCAACCGCGGCGATTGGCAAACAGGTACGAGATCGCGGCCGCCAGGTAGTGATTCGGGTTGAGCAGGCCCGCGCTACGAGTCACCACACCGTGGCGGTCGTGATCGGTGTCGCATGCGAACGACACATCGAACTTGTCCTTCAGCGCAATGAGACCCGCCATCGCGTATGGAGACGAACAATCCATGCGAATCTTGCCGTCCCAGTCCACCGACATGAAGCGGAACGTGGGGTCCACATGCTCATGGGCCACGGTCAGCGAAAGCCCGTAGCGTTCCGCAATCCGCGGCCAGTACGCGACGCCGGCTCCGCCTAACGGGTCGGCGCACAGGCGGAGGCCCGCTGCGCGAACGGCGTCCAGATCGATCACCGCAGCCAGATCGCCAACATACTCGCTGATGTAATCGTGCCGGTGCGCGCCGGCCAGGGCCCTGGCGAACGGGCAGCGGCGCGCCTCCCGCAGACCGCCTGCCAGAATCTCGTTGGCGCGGTCCTGAATCCACCGCGTCGCGCCGGTATCGGCCGGGCCGCCGCTCGGCGGATTGTATTTGAACCCTCCATCCTCCGGTGGATTGTGTGACGGTGTGATTACGATTCCGTCGGCAAGTCCGCTCTGCCGGCCCCGATTGTAAGTAAGAATGGCGTGAGACAGCGCGGGGGTGGGCGTGTATCCCAAATCGCAGTCGACCAGAACATCCACGCCGTTAGCGGCCAGCACTTCGAGGGCGCTGGAAAATGCCGGCTCCGAAAGAGCATGAGTGTCTTTCCCGATGAATAGCGGGCCCTTCGTGTCATTCGCGCCGCGGTATTCACAGATCGCCTGTGTAATGGCAAGGATGTGATCTTCGTTAAACGAGTGTGTCAGCGAAGATCCCCGATGCCCGGAGGTACCAAAGGTCACTTTCTGCGCGGCAACTGAAACATCCGGTTTTTCGGTATAGAAAGAAGTGACCAGCCGGGGCACATCCGCCAGCATTCGAGCGGAAGGCGCCTGGCCCGCGAGCGGGTGAAGTCCCATGCAGACTACGTTACCGCAAGGCGCCGGGGACTCGAATCAGGCGTACCCCCTTTTATCGCAATGCCGCAATCCATCCTTCGATTTCCGTGCGGTTCGCGGCGGCGCCGCTGGATAAGAAGGATTCCAGCTCACGTTTTGCATGCGCCGTATCGCCAACCGCGCGGTAGTAATCCGCGAGCGTAAAGTGCGCTTGCGGAAAATCGCTAGTGGCGCGCTCGAGCTCACGCACCCCCTCGGCCGCTCGGCCCGGGCGCCGCAGCAGAATCCATCCCAGGGTATAACGAGACTTTGCGTTCCGGCTGTCGAGCGCCACTGCCCGCCGCGCCGATTCCTCTGCCTGGTCGGGATTCCCCGATTGGAACAACGCGATCGCGAGGTTCGCCTGGAGCCACGCGGCCGCCGGATCGAGTGTGGCGGCTCGCTGTAATTCCGCGGCGGCCTCCGTGAACCGGTGCAGCAGAAGATACTCCGCGCCCAAATTGCCGTGCGCCCAGACGAACAACGGATCGAGCCCGATGGCTTTTTCCAGGGCGGCGGCGGCCCGCTGGTGATCGCCCTGGGCGGCAAATTTCTCTGAGTCTTCCGCCGCCCTCTTCGCACGCTTGTTCGGCTTGTGCTTCAGCTCGGCAACCGTCACCGTGTTTTCCGATTGGTGAATGCGCGGCGAACCGGACTCCCGCAACGAAACAGTGACACGCTGGCTCTGATCGTAGACACTCACACCCTGCTCCGCTAATTCTCTGTCGGCACTATCCAGGATACGCAGCGTGTAATTGCCCGTAGGGATAGCAAGAAAGTGGAAGTGGCCGTCGGGAGTCACCGGCGTTCTGAGAATTCCCGCCCCACTTTGAGCCTCCAGTTGCGCCCTGAAAATGCCCGGCAAATTCCCTTCGGTGGATACGACCTCGCCTTCGATTTGAAAGAGCTGTTCCGCCGAGGCGAGCACGCACACGAATAGCGTTACGCATACCAGCTTCATCTGACTCTCCGTTTGTTAGCGCGGCAGGCGCAAAAATTCCCCGTCCCGGATTGGGGAGCTACCCAGCCTGCTCGAAATTACCGAATTGGACTCAGTCGCCGATTAAGACGGCGTTTTGAAAGGAATTGTTCCTTCAAAATTTACTGACTGTTAGACTCCAGCCGCCGTCTTCTGTTAGCGAGGGTTGCGTTTTTAGTCCGCCGTGCTCACGCCACGGTTTTTCGGGCTTCGTGGATTTCCTGGAGGCTCCAGACGCGGATCGGGTCGCGCCGCAACGCGGCGATAGCGTCGGCGGCCGCGCGGGCACCGCTCATGGTGGTAATGCAAGGCACCCGGTACAACACGGCGCTGCGCCGGATGGCTTTCTCATCGAAAAACGCCGGGGCCCCCGTAGTCGTGTAAATCGCCAACTGGATGGCCCCGCCCTTCAGAAGATCCACGGCATTCGGCCGCCCTTCATTCACTTTGAAGACCACCTTGCATTGCAGGCCGGCGGCGCGCAGCGCGCTGGCTGTGCCGCGTGTCGCCACAAGATGAAAGCCCAGTTCCGCGAAGCGCCTGGCCACTTCCACCGCTTCGGCCTTATGGTGATCGTTGACGCTGATAAATACGGTGCCCTTGGCGGGCATGGGGCTGCCGGCGCTGATCTGCGCCTTCAGGAATGCCTCTCCGAAATTCATACCGACGCCCATCACCTCTCCGGTGGATCGCATCTCCGGGCCGAGAGCCGGATCTACTCCAGGAAACTTGTTGAACGGGAAAACCGGCGATTTCACAAAATCCTGAGACACGGAGAGCTTGCTGGAACCGTAGCCGTATTCCTTCAGCTTCCGCCCCCACATGAGGCCCACCGCGATCTTGGGCAGTGGGACGCCCGTGGCCTTGCTCACATACGGAACCGTACGGGAAGCGCGCGGATTCACTTCGAGCACGTAGACCGTTCCGTTTTGAATGGCGTATTGGACATTCATCAGCCCCACCACATGCAGGGCCTTGGCCAGACGAACGGTGTAGTCTTCGATCGTGCCCAGAATCTTTTCGGAAAGCGATTGCGCCGGCAGCACACAGGAGCTATCGCCGGAATGAACGCCGGCCTCTTCGATATGCTCCATGATGCCGGCGATCAGCACATCGTCGCCATCGGCGAGGGCATCGACATCCACTTCCGTGGCGTCTTCCAGGAACCGGTCTACCAGCACCGGGCGGTCCTGTGAGAAGGTGACGGCCTCGCGCATATACTGGCGCACCATTTCTTCGTCGTACGCGATCACCATGGCCCGGCCGCCAAGCACATAGCTGGGCCGCACGAGCACCGGGTAGCCGATGCGCCGCGCGATGGCGCAGGCCTCCTCCACACTGGTCGCCGTGCCGTTGGCAGGCGCGGGAATTCCGAGTTCGTCGAGTAGCTTGCCAAAGAGCTTACGGTCTTCGGCAAGGTCGATATCCGCCGGATCGGTACCGATGATGCGCACACCCAGTCGTTTTAGGGGCAATGCCAGCGTCAGAGGAGTCTGCCCGCCGAACTGCACTATGACACCGTCAGGCTTTTCGGTGTCGTAGATGTTCAGAACATTTTCGAGTGTCAGAGGTTCAAAGTAGAGCCGGTCGCTGGTGTCGTAATCGGTGGAGACGGTCTCGGGATTGCAATTGACCATGATCGATTCGACGCCCAATTCCTGCAGCGCGAACGACGCGTGACAGCAGCAGTAGTCGAACTCGATGCCCTGGCCGATGCGGTTGGGGCCGCTCCCCAGAATCATTACCTTCGGGCGGCTGCCGGGATCGGCTTCGCACGACGATTCGTAGCACGAGTAAAGGTACGGCGTGAAACTTTCGAATTCGGCGGCGCACGTATCCACGCGGCTGAACACGGCCTCCACGCCGAGCTCTTTGCGCCGGTTGCGGACCGAGATCTCGTCCGTGTTCCAGGTTTTGGCCAGTTGCGTGTCGGAGATGCCGTAGCGCTTGGCCGTTCGCAGCAGGTCTTTCGAAGCGCCAGGCCAGGAGGCCTCGCCGAGCCGGGCCTCGAAATCCACGACTTCTTTCACCTGTTCCAGGAACCACGGATCGATCGAGGTCAGTTCGTGAATCTGCTCCACACCGTAGCCGTTGGCCATCGCGAACCGGATATAGTTCAAGCGATCGGGCGTGGGCGTGATGAGCTTCTGGGCAATCAGGTTTTTCTCGAACTTCTCCGAACCGAAGGCCCTACCGGTTTCGAGGCTGCGCATCCCCTTCCACAGCGCTTCCTTGAATGTGCGGCCGATGGCCATCACCTCGCCCACCGATTTCATTTGCGTCCCGAGCGCCGGATCGGCGCCGGGGAATTTCTCGAACGCCCACTTCGGGATCTTGGCGACCACGTAATCGATGGTGGGCTCGAAGCAAGCGGGAGTCTTCAGCGTGATGTCGTTACGGATTTCATCCAGGCGGTAACCCACCGCAAGCTTCGCGGCGATTTTCGCAATCGGAAACCCGGTGGCCTTGGAAGCCAAAGCCGAACTGCGCGACACGCGCGGGTTCATCTCGATGATCACCATGCGGCCGTTGATCGGGTTGATGGCGAACTGCACGTTGGAGCCGCCCGTATCGACGCCGATCTCCCGCAGGCAGCGGATGGCGCCATCGCGCATCATCTGATATTCGCGATCGGTCAGCGTCTGCGCCGGCGCCACAGTGATGGAATCGCCGGTGTGGACGCCCATGGGATCGAAGTTTTCGATCGGGCAGATGATGATGCAGTTATCGGCCAGATCGCGCATCACTTCGAGCTCGAACTCTTTCCAGCCGAGCACGCTTTCTTCGATGAGCACCTCGTGCACGGGCGAAAGGTCAAGCCCGCGTTCCAGGATCTCCGCGAGTTCCTCACGGTTATACGCGATGCCACCGCCTGACCCGCCGAGGGTAAAACTGGGCCGCAGGATGGCCGGGTAGCCGATCCGGTCCGCAAACTCGATGCCGTCCATGATCGAATTGACAAGCTGCGACTGCGGAGTCTCCAGCCCGATTTTGCGCATGGCATCCTTGAACAGCAGGCGGTCTTCGGCTTTCTTGATGGCGTCGATTTTGGCGCCGATCAGTTCCACCCCGTATTTGTCCAGGATGCCCGCCTCCGCCAGCGCTACCGAGAGGTTCAACGCGGTCTGCCCGCCTACGGTGGAGAGCAGCGCGTCCGGACGTTCGCGGCGGATAATCTCCTCGAGGTAAGGCACCGTGAGCGGCTCGACATAGGTTTTGTCGGCGATCTCCGGGTCGGTCATGATCGTGGCGGGATTGGAGTTCACCAGCACCACGTCGTACCCCTCGCTTTTGAGCGCCTTGGTGGCCTGCGTGCCGGAATAATCGAACTCGCAGGCCTGGCCGATGATGATGGGGCCGGAGCCGATGATGAGGATGCGGCGAAGGTCGTTGCGTCGGGGCATTAGCGTGCCATCAGGTTTACGAAATCGTCAAATAGATAATGCGAATCGTGCGGTCCGGGCGCCGCTTCGGGGTGGTACTGCACACAGAACACCGGGTAGTTGCGGTGCCGGAAACCCTCGAGCGTTTCGTCGTTCAGGTTCATATGCGTGATTTCCACTTCGTTGAGGTTCAGCGAGCCGGGATCCACGGCGAACCCGTGATTGTGCGAGGTGATCTCGACGCGCCGCGTCAACTCGTTGCGCACAGGGTGATTGGCGCCCCGGTGGCCAAACTTCAACTTGTACGTCCGGCCCCCGAAGGCGAGACCGAGCAACTGGTGGCCGAGACAGATGCCGAAGACCGGTTTCTTGCCGATGAGCTTTCGAATGTTGGCGACTTCGGTCTGCAGGGGCTCCGGATCGCCGGGACCGTTGGATAGAAAGATACCGTCGGGTTGGAGTGCCAGGACATCCTCGGCCGAGGTGAGCGCGGGCACTACCGTAACGCGGCAGCCCGTCTGCACCAGGCGGCGCAGAATGTTTCGCTTGATGCCATAGTCGTATGCCACCACGTGGAAGCGGGGTTCCGCTGGGGCTGCCACGATCTCGGAGGGGGAACAGGCCTCGGCAGGTTTCGTCCACGTGTATGGTTCGGCCGTGGTGACGCGGCTTGCAAGGTCGAGACCCGCCATGGCTGGGATGGCGCGCGCTCTTTCCACCAGTTTCCCGGCCTGGCTTTCTACGGCGGAAAGCACGCCCCGCATTACACCGCGCGTGCGCAGGTGACGGACGAGCCCGCGGGTATCCAAATCCGAAATGACCGGTATGCCATGCTTCTGAAGAAATACATTAGCTCCGGTATCGGAGCGCCAATTGCTCGCGATCGGCGAGAACTCGCGCACGGCCAAACCTTCGATATAAGGGCGGGTCGCTTCGTTATCTTCCGACGACGTCCCGTAATTGCCGATTTGTGGATTGGTGAGGATGACAATCTGGCCCGAGTACGAAGGATCGGTGAAAACTTCCTGGTAGCCGGTGAGGGCCGTATTGAAAACGACTTCGCCGGCCCGCTCCGCGGGCGCACCAAAACTCTTGCCTTCGAAGACCGTGCCGTCTTCCAAGGCGAGGATGGCAGAATTCAAGTTAGGCTGTTCCTCCCTGGGAGTGTGGGTAAGTCTTATTCTAGCAGGAGCGAGCCATGTTGATTGAACAGTTGTTTTCCAGCGGAGTCATGACGATGGGACCATCCAAGGCGGATCCGGCGCGGCAAGTCGGCGTGTTTCGCCCGGAGGCGGTGGCACACCTCCCCGCCCTCCGCGCGGCGGAGATAGAGAAATTCCGCTGGATTGTGGGCGATTGGAATTATGAAAACCGCGTCCCCGCAACCCAGTGCAATCCGCCGTACACCGATACCGGGTCATCCCGCTTCGGGATTTGCGAGAACAATAGCTGGATCTGCGCCATCGCGCCGGGTGGCAAAGAGATCCGCCAGATCACCTTCGATCCGTTCAGCCGCCAATGGATCTATGTGCTGACACAAGGTTCCTACGGCATGTTGCGCTCGCCGCAGGGCTGGGCGAACGATCGGATCGTGTTCGCCGGGTTGATGACGATGCTCGGGATCGATTGCCAATGGCGCATGACGTGGACCCGACAGAGCGGCGATGCGTTCGCCTTCGTCAATGAGGAACTCGGCCCGGACGGCTCCTGGAGCTACATCGATGAGTGGCAGTTCACGCGCAAATAATTGCGCGGCCTATTTCACCTCCAGCACCTTCACACCCTCGGCGACCGCAGCGGAACTCACGTAGCCGACAGCCCTTTGGTTTTCGCCACATAACCGACGACTTCCGAATCGGCGGCTGCACTCCGCAGCCCGCAATGAGTCACCCGTTACCAATGGATATTGGCAGGTTTTTCGGAGACTTTAATCCTGTGAGGTTATCGGCCGCCGGTTGCGGCTTTCTTTTCTTCAGCCCGCGCCCCTGAGAGGATCCCGAACATGCCGTAGTTTCCCTCGTTGCAGGCATACTCGAACAGCGGCTCCTGCCGCCTCGTCATGGGGATCTCCACGGTCCACGGTTTCGTATAAACCGTCGGATCTTCCACCGTGGCGCGGTATAGGATCGTGTCGGGACCCGTGCGCGTGAAGCGTTCTACCACGTGCAGATTCTGATCGGTCATCCCATCGAGGTATGAGACACCGAAACGGCTCTGGTTGTTAAACGTGAAATTAGTGGTGTCCACCACCAGGGTGTCGCCCTCCCAGCGGCCGTGCGAGTCCCCCTTCCACTGGTGCATATGCGCCGCCACGGGCGGCCTCGGGTTCACGGGAATAACGCGGGCATCATGGTTCATTTCGGCAAGGATAGTCACATAGCCGGGACTCTGCACGATCTGGTAGTTGTTGTTGTACGGCTCGGGCAGCATGGGCGGGCCGGCGGCGCCGAACAGGATGCAGCGCTCGGTAAGCAGGCGGTCTTCCGGACCGTCGGCGGGGCGGCGGGCCAGCTCGGCGCGCGATGCATCGTACCTCCTCCGCGCTTCCGGTGTCATGGCAGGAACCCTGCCATCCGGCGGATCCACAATCAGCGAAGTGCGCCGCGATTCGACCACGCGGTTGCCGCGGTCGAACCAGACGTTGTTGTAAGCGCCGGTGTCTCCGGGTCTCCGGGCTTCGGGACGATCCACGTCGGTTTGCTGAATGCGCAGCCTCTCAAACGCCGCCGCTTCCTCCTCGGTGAAGAATTGCTTCGCGCCGAGTTCCAGGGGCCGCTGGAATGGCGTCAGCGTCGCATTCGTCCAGATCCCTTCGAGGTTCGGGCGCCCGTCCGGAGTCCGGGGCGGAGTCCATTTCTTCGCGGCCTGGCCGAAGGCAACTGCCGACAAGGCGAACATGGCGAAAATACGCCATCGCATCGAGCACCTCCTGACGGCATCCGCGCATTCTCACGCCGCGGCATACCGCTTCCACAAGCATATACCGCGGAACGCTCCGCCAACTGATGCTCCGTTCACGCCAGTTCTCCGACCTTCTTCAACTCCAGCACCAGGTCGCCGAGTTCGTCGACGAAGAAGGCGGGGGCGAAACGCGCGCCCCAAAGGATCTCGTCGTGGCGGTAGGAATAGCGCGCGATCACAGTCTGATTGAAAGTGTCGTCGTGCCCTTTGATCAGGATGAGCACTTCCGCCTGCAGGCGCCGCAGATCCTCGTCGCTTTTGCCGAAAAGCGGACTCTCGCCGTCGATGGGATGCACCAGGGTCCAGGTCAGCGGCAGGAACAGGACGCGCTCCCGCTCGAGTTTGAGGGGCGTGTAAGAGCGGCGCTGTTCGGAGTTCTGATTGTCGACGGTCATCAGCAGGACGCGGGCCTCCAGGTCGATGATCGAATTGGCGCGGCGGTTCACGGCGCGGAATTGCAGGCTGGTGCCGTCCTGGTACGGACTGACCAGCATCTGTTCGCTGAAGCCGATGCGGGCCGATGGCTTGGAAACGCGGCCGAACAGCAGGCCCGTCGCCACGGCAAACCCCAATACACCGAGCAGGGCTTCGAAAGAGGCGATGGCATTCGCCGCCATTCCGGCCGGCGCGATATTGCCGTAGCCGACCGTAGTGAGGGTGTGGGAGCTGAAGAAGAAGGCATTGAACAAACGATGCATGTCATCCGGGGCATCGACGCCCTGCAATTGGCCGGCGGGCAACTCGAAGTACGCCACCGCGAACACGCTGTTGATCGCCAGAAAACCGGCAAGCAGGGTCAGCAGAAATGCCGCCCAGCGCATGTTAATGAGGTGCAGGTAGGGATGGAAGTCGCGCCATGTGGTCCCATCGCGCCGGACATTGAAGCTGCCGTCCTTATTGATGATGCGCCGCAGGGGCCGGTCGAATTTTTGAGTGAGGCCCGGATCGTAACTGGGTTTCTGCATACCTCTCCGATCTTAGGAGATCCGCCGCGGATGCGCGAAACTGGTTAGGATGAACGCGATGCCGGACCGCACGCGGGAGCGCCTCACGGACCTGCGGAACGGGCTGCTCAAGCTGCATAAGGCGCTGCTCGATTCCGAGCGCGCCAGTTATGAGCGCGACGTGGCGCGGATCACTTCAACCGGACAATATCTGAATCTGGTGCTCCACGATCCCTGGTTCGGCTGGCTGCACGAGCTTTCGAAGTTTATCGTGCTGATCGATGAGACGCTGGATTTCGAAGACCCTGCCACGGCAGCGGATGCGGACCGGCTGGTCTCGCAGGCGCGCGACCTGCTGGCGCCTTCGGAAAACGGTTCGGCGTTTGCCCGCAGTTACTTCGAAGCCATACAGCGCGATCCCAACGTGGTGCTGGCGCATCGCGACATGATGCGCGTGTTTACCGCGCTGGGGTAGGCATGTTCCTCCGGATTGCGGCCATGGCGGCCCTGGGTATCTGGGTATACCTGCTGCTGGCACGCGGCAGGTTCTGGCGGATGGATGTCTCCTCGGCGGGCGCCACGCGCGCCGGGAGCGCTGCGCGTGTGGCGGCGGTGATCCCCGCGCGAAACGAGGCGGAGGTGATCGGCGAGGCCGTCGCCTCGCTCGCCAGGCAGCAATACGGCGGCGCGTTTCATATCGTGGTAGTGGACGACGCGAGCGAAGATCAAACGCCCGAAGCGGCTCGTGCCGCGGCGCCGCCTGAGCGGGTCACGATTATCCGCGGCGCACCGTTGCCTTCTGGCTGGACCGGCAAGCTCTGGGCCGTTTTCCAAGGGATCGCCGAGGCGAAACGGTTTCAGCCCGACTACCTGCTCCTGACGGATGCCGATATCGTTCACCCACCCGGTGGTTTGGAAGAACTGGT
The DNA here is from genome assembly GCA_003175985.1 of Terriglobia bacterium. GTDB lineage: Bacteria > Acidobacteriota > Terriglobia > Bryobacterales > Bryobacteraceae > PSRJ01. The sequence goes on along the minus strand of PSRJ01000401.1, from coordinate 26,099 downwards.
CGCGCAAGCGGAGAGCGGATACGACCTGGTGTCATGGATGGTCACCCTGCGCTGCGAGAGCTTCGCGGAACGGGCCCTGATTCCGGCGTTCGTATTCTTCTTCTTTATGCTCTATCCTCCGGCCTGGATTCGCAGCACTCGGCACAAGACGGCAGGCGCGGCCGGAGGTTGTATGTTGCTGCGATACGCGATGCTCGAGCAGATCGGCGGGATCGCTTCGATTCGCGGCGAACTCATCGACGACTGCGCTCTGGCGCGGGCGGTGAAGCAGCAGGGCGGCCGGGTATGGCTCGGGCTCGGCGCCGGGGCACGGAGCATCCGGGAGTACGGGACATTTGCGGAAATTGGCCGCATGATTTCGCGAACGGCGTTCACGCAACTGCGCTATTCGGCCGCATTGCTCGCGCTAACAGTAGCCGGACTGGCGATCACCTTTCTATTTCCGGTTATGGCCGCCTTACGGAGCAGCGGATATGGCATAGCGGCCTGGGCTCTGATGGGCGTCGCGTATCTGCCGGTGCTTCGTTATTACCGGCGGTCGATGTTTTGGGCGCCGCTGCTGCCTCTGGTGGCCGTGTTCTATATGGGAGCAACTATGCACTCAGCTATAGAATACTGGCGCGGACGCGGCGGCATGTGGAAGGGCCGCGCACAGAGCCAGAGACGCTAGAGCTTTGACCGCGTGTTCTTGTTCGCCACACGACCATTCGCTTACGCTCGTGGCTCCGATTCAGAGCCGCGACCGTCAGGGAGCGGCTGGCTCACATGAAAATGGGATTATGACGGGCCTTCGGATCGACAAATGGCTGTGGGCCGCGCGGTTCTTCAAAACGCGCTCTCTCGCCGCGCGCGCGTGTGAACTTGGCCGGATTGAATCGAACGGGCAGCAGGCCAAGCCGGCGCGGGAGGTCCATGTGGGAGACATGCTGCGGGTCAGGAGCGAAAGCGGCGAGTTCCAGGTGGAGGTGCTGGGTCTCAACGAGATGCGTGGTCCGGCGGCTGTGGCGCAGACACTTTACCGCGAGACCGAAGCAAGCCGTGAGCAGCGGCAGAAGACGGCGGAAGCACGCAAAGCGATGCCTGCTTTCGAGGCGCTTCGCGAAGGCCGGCCATCGAAACGCGACCGGCGGGTGATTAACCGGCTGCGCGGGAGAGAGTGACAGCCTGCGGATTCCTGCTCGCCGCGGCGCTCAGGTACCCGAAAATGCCGATCGACAGCCCCGATCCGAAGATCGTCCAGTGGAAGGGCTGGGGCAGTCCGCCTCCCGCTACATTCGCAGAATCCAGGGTAAACGACACGATAATGATGGCAGCTCCGATAACGATTGCGGCCCAGTTCCAACCGGAGAGGTGGACGTTTCGGCCGGCAGACTCGCAGTAGATGTGCCAGATGCCGGCGGCGATCATCGCCACCGATACGAGAACCGGAGCGGCCACCGGACCCACCCAGGGAACCGGAATGATGAACAGAATATCCCAGGTGAATACGGACGCCGGCCATCCCAGCAGGAGTTTCAGGAACAGGTAAAAGGTGATATCCCACGCGCCAAACGCGATCACGAACGCAGCGGCCCATTGACCCGGCCCCGCTGCGACGCCTGATGCGACGCTCGCCAGCATCACGATGGTAGCGGCCTCGCGTCCGACTTCGGTGAGGAGCACTTTCCGCACCTCCGGACCGCCCGCCTCGGCCTGGTCCCGCGTCAGGAGTGGAAACAGTTCACCGGGGTCGCGACCCGGATAGAAGCGCTGCCGGATCGGTTCGTGCAGGTAACGCAGATAACTGACGACCGCAGCTTCGAGGTAGCCAAACGCCGTACCGAAGAGCAGCAACGCCAAAACCCTGCGCTTCCACGAAAGCATTGCTTTCAGCGTATGCGGGCGCGCGGCCGCGGCGCAAGTTTTGCGCTGGCAGCGTGGTGTGGGGCTGTCGCCTTGGACCGAGGCCGACGCCCCCGTCGGCCTGGGCGAAATGGGACACCAGTTGGAAATTCTCGAATTGGCGTTTTTGAAGACGTGGCGTTCTCATTTTCGTCCTGCTCGACACTCTTAGGCTTGGCTTGGTAGTTTCCGGAAACGGCGTTTTGCAATGATTACCGGAAAGAAAAGGACGTTGCTGGCCGCGAACACCGTCTGCTCGGCGATCGGCGCTTATGGAAACAGCGGAATTTCGGCTGGCCGGGTTATCACAACCATTCCAGGAAGCCCATCAGCAGAGTGTTCTTCACCGAGCGGGTACTTGTGTCCGTTGAATCGAAGCTCTCCTTCGTACATGTTGGATAGCTGGAGTTCTGTCCGGTATTCCCGTGTTTCAGACGCGCCCCATGTGATAGGTGTAGAAACGTGATCAGGTGCAAGATCCTGCCGGCCGCTGGTCTATGTCTGTCGACAATTGCGTCCGCGGTATCGGGTTTGGCCGATGCTCAAGATCGTTTCTCATCCGGCGATATCAAGCGGTTCACAAAGTCACCAACTGAGCACATCATCATCTTCGATCTCGCGCGGCAGTCGCACCCGCCGACACAGCAGTACTGATTCCGACGACGGCCATGCTATACTTCCAGAAATCTGGAAGGGCGCAAGTAGTTCTGAAGGATTTAAAATCGATGACAGTCTCACGAATTGCCATCCTGCTGGCCGGCACGATGGTCGCACCTGTATTTGGCGCGACGACTATCATTTTTGACGTGCCCGGCGCCGTCAACACGTACCCGCAGGCGATCAACACGAATGGAGATATCGCGGGGTACTACACCCTGGCCGACTCGGGGGCTTGTCACGGCTTTCTGCGCACCAGCGCTGGAATCATTACGACCTTTGACGTCGCCGGGGCGGTCTGCACGTTGACTAACGGCATCAACGACTCGGGGGCAATCGCGGGAGTCTGGAACGGCTCAGATTTTGTCTCTCACGGTTTCATACGTTCGTCAAGCGGCACGATCACGACATTCGACCCTCCAGGCGCTGTCACAACCAACGTTGCGTATTTGAGCAATAATGGCTCGACCGGCGGGGCGTACAATACGTCCCAAGCCGGGCCCATTACCGGTTATATCCGGTCAAGCGATGGCAGTTTCACCACATTTAACGCTCCCTCCGGTTTTTCCCTCCAGAGTGTGAATGCCATCAGCGCCACCGGAGATGTCGCCGGGACCTTGAAGAACACAGCTCTCAACAGCTTTGTAACCTACCTTTTCGTGAGACACAGTGACGGCAGTTTCGTCACACAAAACTTCGATCCGATACCGGGGGGCACCAAGAAGTACACGATTGACGTTGTTTCCGGTATCAATTCATTCGATCAAGTCGTAGGTACGAACCAGACGCAGGTGGGCTTCCCGCGTGTCATCTCGATCAACGAGCCTTTTGTATGGGCCAATGGTACGGTGACACCGTTCGATACAAGCCAGGGAACCACGTTGGCGGTCGGCATCAACGATGGCGGTGAGATAGTGGGCGTTCAGCTCAACCCCAGCAATACAACTTACACCGGCTTCGTCCGCGCCACCAACGGCACGATTACGACCTTCCAGGTGGGCTCGGTTTCAACTCAACCTGTCGCGATCAATAATTCCGGCATCATTTGCGGGAACACCATAACCTCGACCAGCAATCCGAATCACGAGGGCTTCCTGTTGATGCCATAGCTCCCTGCCTACGGGCCTGTGGCGCGCGCACTCTTCCGAACCGCTCATTGCCGGGTTGGCGCCGGACGCGTGGGCAGGTTTGCCATTCTAGCGGCTAGCCTGGCGCGCAATCCGATCTGCTTTTTTGTTCTGAACTTGGACGGAAAGGATGGACGAAGTCCACCAACTCTTTCAACCCGCCAATGGTCGCGTGGAGTTCGGAGTCTCGTTCACCCTGACAATCCCGAAGACCTACCTGTGCGCCGGAGGCGAAATCCCGCTTCCGCCGGCGTTGCATGGCTGAGGTTCAAGCAAAACGGAGCGGCGCGTTCCACTTTACCGATAAATGCGTGTATCAGCAAATGGCATTACGGGCGCGACATCGGCTCTGTTAGGAATCCGGAAAAGTCTGAACAAGACGTGACTCATACCAGCGCTCCGCACGTTCGCGCTCGTCAAGATCCATCCACCAACCCGGTTCGTGTGGCAACCCGCCGATATACTCGGCCACGTTGTTCAAAGAACTCTTGAATGGGGCGGCAGTTTGTACCCTTCGTATCGGCTTTTGAGGACCGCGGGTTCATTTTAGTCCTGCCTCGGCAATTTTGGGCTTGCCGGGATAGCCATAGCGGGGGATGTGTTACGGGGTTTGGCCGGAGTATACTGGAAAAGCTCTAACTATGTTCGTTTCAACGCGCAGGGGGTTCCTTAAGTCTGCCGTGGCGGGTCTGGCGGCCCCGTACGCCTTTGCGCAGAACTCAAAGATCACGGCCACCCCGCTGGCAGAAAATATCCATCTGCTAAGCGGCGCGGGCGCGAACGTCATCGCACACACAGGAGCGGACGGTGTCCTCATAATCGATGGCGGACTCGCGCAGAACGCCGATGTGTTGTTGCAGGCCGTGGCGGCGCTGCCGAAGAGCGGCCCGGTACGCACACTTTTTAACACCCATTGGCATCCCGAGCAGACCGGGTGTAATGAAAAACTCGGCACGGCCGGGGCCACGATCATCGCCCAAGAGAACACGCGCCTCTGGCTGCAGCAGAACATCACGTGGCCATGGAACGGGCAGAAATTCAAGAAGTTCTCGAAAATCGCCCAGCCCAACAAAACCTTTTACGATAAAGGCGCTCTGGACAACGGCATTCGCTACGGGTACATCGCCGATGCGGCGCACACCGACGGCGATCTGTACGTCTATTTCCCGCAGCAGAATGTGCTTGCCGTGGGTGACGCCGCCTACGGCCAGGGCTGGCCCATTGTCGATTGGTGGACGGGCGGTTGGATTGGCGGCATCGCCGGCGGGTTGCAGCGTATCCAGAGCATCGCGAACAAGGAGACGAAAATCGTTCCGGCGCAGGGTCCCGTGCTAAGCTTCGCCGATATCGCCGCGCAGGCCGAAATGTACGGGACGATCTACGACCGTCTCAATCAGATGCTGAACAAAGGGCGCGGTCCAACCGAAGCCGTAGCAGCCAAGCCGGCCAAAGAATATGAAGAAAAGATGGGCAACCCGGATACATTCATTCGCCGCGCTTTCGAGAGCCAGTGGGCCTATCTTTCACCGGACGCGTGAGGGTTCAGGAAACGATGCGACCTATTAAGAACTCGGTTCCTCTGATCGCCGCCCTCGGCCTGATTGGCGTCTTTATCGCCTCGTCTCCGAGCCAGGCGCAGGATCCGGCCGCGGCGCAGTTGGCCACGATCAAGCAATACTGCCAGGGCTGCCACAACGACAAAGCCAAAGTGGGCAGCGTCACCTTCGAAAACATTACGGCCGCGAGCATCGCCCAGAATCCCGAACTTTTCGAGAAAGCAGTACGGAAGCTGCGCGGCCGCGTCATGCCCCCTCCCGGCGCGAAGCAACCCGATGGCAAGGCCGTCGACTCGCTGGTTGCATGGCTTGAAGGTTCGCTCGACCAGGTTCCCAACCCGGCGCACGTCAGCGATCAGGTCGTGCTGCACCGCTTGAACCGTGAAGAATACGAGAATGCCGTACGGGATCTGCTGTTGGTCGATATCAACGCGGCCGAAATGCTGCCTCCGGACGATACCGCCCAGGGCTACGATAATATCGCTTCCGCCCTCCAGGTCTCCCCCAGCTTTATTGAGCAATATGTGATTGCCGCCCGCAATGTCGCCGTCAAGGCGCTAGGCAGACGCGATTCCCGGCCGCAGGGCTGGACCTTCAAATCCGGTCCCGGTAACCAGCTCACTCACGTTCCCGGATTGCCCCTCGGTACCCGTGGCGGCATTCTCGCGAAGGTGGATCTCCCCGCCGATGGTGAATACCACATCAACATCGCTGACATGGCCATCAACATCTGGGGCAGCGGCATGGAGTACGAGAATCCGCTGGTGGTGACGCTCGACAACAAAATCGTCTATCAGACGATCATCGGCGGCGAAGAAGACTCAAAGCTCTATGATCAGGTGCAAAGCGGCGCGCTCGATCGCGCCAACGCCCGCCTGAAGAACATCAAGTTCCAGGCCACGGCCGGGCCTCATAAAATCGGAGTCACGTTCCGCCGCCAGAGTTTCGCCGAATCCGACGATCAGTTGCAGATGTTTGCGCCCGGCGGCGGGCAGGATCGCTCCTACCGCGTCAGTTCGTTCCAGCTTCTCGGTCCCTTCGAGGCAAGCGGCCTCAGCTCCACGCCGAGCCGCGATCGCATCTTCATCTGTAACCCGGACAAGGACAAAAACAAGACGCCCGATGCCTGCGCCAGGGAGATCTTCTCCGCTCTCGCAAAGCGCGCCTATCGCCGCCCGGTGACCAATGACGACATCGCGGAACTGATGCAGTATTACGCCGATGGCTCGAAGCAGGGCGGCTTCGAATCCGGCATTCGCGCGGGTATCACGGGAATGCTGGCGAGCCCGTTCTTTCTGTATCGCGGCGAACGCGTCCCGGCAAATTCGAAGCCGGGCGAAACGTATGCCATCACCGATCTCGAACTCGCCTCCAAACTTTCGTTTTTCCTGTGGAACTCGATTCCGGATGACGAACTGCTCGATCTCGCCGGCAAGAATAAGCTCAGCGATCCGGTCACTCTTGAAAAGCAGGTCCATCGCATGCTGGCCGATCCGCGGTCGAAAACACTGGCGAGCAATTTCGTTTTTCAGTGGCTCGATATGAAGCGGCTCGATGACGTCATTCCGGATAACGATGTTTTCCCGTATGCCTCGGGCCGGATGGACCCAAGGCAGGATTTTCGCACCGAGCTCATGCTGTTCGCCGACAGCATTTTCCGGGAAAACCGCAATGTCGTGGATCTGCTGCGCGCCGGCCATACTTTCTTGAATGAGCGCGTCGCTCTGCAGTACGGCATCACCGATGTCAAAGGCGATGAGTTCCGCCGCGTGGAACTGAAGAACTCCGTGCGCTGGGGCCTGCTGGGCAAAGGCGCCATCCTGATGGCGGCCGCCTATCCGAACCGCACTTCGCCGGTACTCCGGGGAAAGTTCATCCTGAACAATATCGAGGGCGTCCCGCCGGCCACGCCGCCGCCGAACGTTCCGACGCTGGATGACAAGGATATCGGCACCACGAAGGCGCTCACCGTCCGCCAGTTGATGGCGCGGCACCGCGCCAGCCCGGCCTGCTCTTCGTGCCACGCCGTCATGGATCCGCTCGGTTTCGCGCTCGAAAACTTTGACGCGACCGGGATGTGGCGGGACAAGGACCGCTTCGCCAACACGGTTATCGATTCCGAAGGCGAATTGCCGGATGGCACGAAGCTCAAGGGGCCCGACGATCTCCGCAATGCGCTGCTCCGCCGGCCCGACCAGTTCGTCCAGACGTTCGTGGAAGGCCTGCTGACCTATTCCATGGGACGCACGGAAGCGTATTATGACATGCCGACGGTCCGCAAGATTGTGCGTGAAACGGCGGCGAAGGATTACAAGTTTTCGGCCATCGTCCAGGCGGTGGTCAATAGCGATCAGTTTCGGATGCACCGGGCGCCGCAACAGGTCTTAAGTGCGAGCAATAAATAAGGAGACGACATCATGTTCCTGTCCAAGAAACACGTTCCCCGCCGCAGCGTTTTAAAGGGAGTCGGCGCCGCGGTGGCGTTGCCGCTGCTGGATGCCATGGTTCCCGCCGGCACCGCGTGGGCGGACACTGCCGCCGGAAAAACCGTGAAACGCTTCGCCTTTATAGGTTTCCCGCACGGCGCGATCATGGATCGCTGGTCGCCCAAGGAGACCGGCACCGGCTACACGATGTCGCCGATTCTCCAGCCGCTCGAGCCGTTCCGCAAGCATCTCACCATCGTCTCCGGCTTGCGCAACAAGCCTGCGGAAACACCGGAGCCCCACGCCTATATCGAACAGGGCTGGTTGACTTGCGTCAAGCCCTGGGACTTCGGCAAAGCCGGTCCGGATTCGGGGGTGAGCTGCGACCAGATCGCTGCCCGCCACATAGGACAAGAGACGCGTCTCCCGTCGCTCGAACTCACCGCCGCGCAAGGCAGCGCCAAGGTTGCCTGGCGCACTCCGACACAGCCGCTGCCGCAGGAAGGCAATCCTCGCGCCGTCTTCCAAAAGTTGTTCGGCCAGGGCGATACCGATCAGGAACGAGCCCAGATCCTCGCCGAAACCGGAAGTATCCTCGATCGCATCCAGGGCGAGGCTCGCCGCCTCCAGGCCGGCCTCGGGGTCCAGGACCGCCACATTGTCAGCGACTATCTCGACTCGGTTCGCGAGATCGAGCGCCGCGTGCAAATGGCGGAGAAGCAGAGCAACACCGAGTTAGTGATCCCGGATGCGCCCATCGGCACACCCAACGAAATCACCGAGTATCTGAAGCTGATGTTCGACCTGATGGCGCTGGCGTTCCAGGCCGATGTCACGCGCGTCATCACCTTCTCGATGGATCGCGAAGCCAGCATGCGCACTTACACCAACCTGAGCATCGCCGAGGGGTTCCATCCGCTGTCGCATCACGGCAACAACCCGGAAAAGATGGACAAGCTGATCAAGATTCAGCGCTACCACACGGAAGTCTTTGCGGGATTCATCAAGAAGATCGAGGCCGCGAAAGAGGCTGACGGTACTGTGCTCGATCACTCCACGATCCTGTTTGGCAGCGACATGAGCAACAGCGATCGACACAACAACGATCCGTTGCCGGCCGCCATCCTGGGACACGCCAACGGCAAGATCAAAGGCGGCCAGCACTTGAAGTATCCCCAGGATTCGCGTCATGGCGACCTGCTCCTCACCTTGCTCCAGCGCAACGAGATCCCCGTGAAATCCATCGGTGACAGCGCCGAGGGCCTTTCGGAGGTTTAGCATGCGAAGGTTGGGGGCCGCCATTGCAATCCTCCTGGCCGGCACATCGCTGGTGGTGGCCGCGAATATCTCGCTACTGGACGTGGCGGAATCCGGCGACCACGCGGCTGCCATGCGCCTGGTCACCGCCAAGGGCGTGGACGTTAACGCCACCGGTCCCGATGGCAGCACCGCGATCATGTATGCCGCGGCGAATGGCGATCTCGAACTCGTTCGCGCGCTGATCAAAGCAGGCGCGGACGTCAAATTGAAGAACCAGTTTGGAACCTCGGCCATCACCGAAGCCTCGATCATCGGGGCTGCGCCGATCATAGAGGCGCTGCTGAAGGCCGGCGCCGATTCGAATTACAGAACTCCCAATGGCGAAACTCCGCTGATGGCTGCTGCCCGGAGCGGCAAGATCGATGCGGCTAAAGCGCTTCTCGACGCGGGAGCCGACATCAACGCCAAGGAATCCTGGGGCGAGCAGTCCGCGCTCATGTGGGCCGCCGCGCAAAGCCAGGCTGACATGGTGAAGTACCTCGCTTCGAAGGGCGCGAACCTGAACGATCACGGCAAGGTCAATCAGTGGGAGCGTAAGATCATCCAGGAACCGCGCCCGAAGGACCTGAACAAGGGCGGCTTTACTCCGCTGCACTACGCCGCGCGGGAAGGCTGCGCGGTCTGTGTCGAGAACCTGCTGGCCGCGGGCGCCGATCCCGATTCCGAAGACCCGGACCGCGAAACGCCGCTGCTTCTGGCGCTCGAGAACATGCACTTCGACACAGCCGCCGTGCTCGTGAAAGGCGGCGCGGATCTTGACAAGTGGGATCTGTTCGGCCGCTCGCCGGTCTACATGGCGGCCGACGTCAGCACGCTGCCGTTGAAGGGTAACGGCGCCATGGCCGTGCTGCCGAGTCCCGATAAACTTTCGGCCCTCGAGGTCGGGCGCATGATGCTCGAGAGGGGCGCGAATCCGAACATTCAGTTGAAGCGGCGCCCGCCGTATCGAGACGTGCCGCAGGATCGCGGCGGCGACACTATGCTGGCCCAGGGGGCGACACCGCTGCTGCGTGCGGCGCGTGCCGGCGATGCCAAATTCGTCGCGCTGCTATTGGAGTATAAGGCACTGGTCGATTTGCCGAGCAAGGAAGGCATCACACCGCTGATGGCCGCTGCCGGCGTTGACTACGGTCTGCGCGTCACGCGAGGCCGCAACCGGACTGAGGAAGGCGTGCTCGCCACCATGGATCTGCTCGTCAAAGCCGGCGCTGACGTGAATGCGCACGACGTGATGGACCGCCGCATTGGCAGAGGCTATACGCCGGGTGAAAGCGCCGCCTCCGCCGCCTTGCAGCGAGGCCGGCGGGATAGCCAGGTTCCGAGCGCCAACGCCGTTCCGCATCAAACCGCTTTGCACGGCGCCGCCGAACACGGCTTCGATAAGTTCATTGAGTTCCTCGTCGCTCACGGCGCTGACCTGGCCGCCAAAGACGCGAACGGCCGCACGCCCCTCGACACCGCCCGCGGCGCCGGCGGCCAAAAAGGCGGCGCGGATGCCTTTCCGAAAACCGTGGCCCTGCTCGAATCCTTAATGAAGGCGAAAGGGATTCCGGTGGCAGAAACCGCGGGGCGGTAGGGAGCAAATCCAGACCTCGATTGACTCTAGTTGAGGCAATAATTGTGTCTAAGTCTTTTGTTTCGGTCCAAAATTGCCTCAACTAGAGGCAATCGGCCCGGCGGCCGCTTCATCGGCTTGTAACGCGCTACTTCGTCAGCCTTGCGGTTTGTACTCTGCCCTCGGCCGAGTTTCCCCAGGTGATCCACGTTTCTTTGCGCACCTGCAAGAGGCGAGGATATCCGAGACTACGTGTTGAGCCTTCGGCGATCAGAACTGGCGGCCCAGCAGCACCCGAGACTGAAACGAATCTGGCCAGTATGCGAGATGATTTCTCGCCCTCTTCGATCCAGGAGGCGAATGCACCCCCATCATCGGTCAGAACCACGGAGGCGTGACCGAGAGCGTCCCCTGTATTAACTACTATCGGCTTTGCGAAGGTTGCTCCCGCATCCGCCGAAAAAGCGAGCTGTACCCGGGGTTTATCGCCTCCCTCCGTGTACCAGGCTATCGCCACGCGATCGCCATCCGCAGCCGCGAACGCACCATTCACCGGACAGGCGTTGATCTGCCATTTGTCGGGATTGAGCACCTTCGAAGGAGCCCATCGCCCTTTCTCAAAACGGATCACCGCGATATCGCGAACGTCCTCTGAGGTGTGATCGCGATAGGCAACGAGCAATCCGCGCGAAGTTTTCACAATGGTGGTTGGGCAGCAGGTACAAACGTCAGGATCCAAATCCTCTTCTTTAAGCACCTTGCCTTCGCTGCTGATCACAGTCCTTTTCAGATGGGAGGGAGCATCCTCCCCCTTGAGTGCCTCCAACCACACCAGCGAAGCTTCCCGATCGCCACTCACGGCCATCGATACCAGGGCGTGCTGAACCGGACTCCGATCCTTATTCGCCATGACCGGTGTTGTCCATTGGACGCCATCGTTCGACGCTGACACGTAAATGTACTCGGTTTCGCTGGAGTCGTTTGGTACTTCGACCCACTCCGCCAGCATCCCACCACTGGGAAATGCAATCACTGAGGGTGATTCCGCGGGTTGACGGAAAAACCGGCGGTTCGTGACGATCGTACGGGCCTCGGACCACTGGCCGTTGCGCCGGATGGAGTACCGGAGTGCATACGAGCCGCCTTTGGCCGGTTCGATCCAGCTCAACAATGGACTTCCGTCCTGTGTGACGGCCCAATGTGCCTCCATACTGCCAGTAGGGGAAGGGTTCGGCACAGACTCCACTTTCAAGGTTTGGGCGACACCTCCCACGGTGATAAACGCCAGAAACAGCAATTGATGAAGATGCCAGGAAATCGAGATTCTCATGGTGGTCGGCCGGAACGAGCCTACCACACCTGACGGCTTGTTTGAAATGACTCCAATCAAAGATTACTGAAAAGACAACATTTACAATCGGTCACTGACCGCCTTGAGACAGTCACGAACCGCAACTATCCGCGTTCCAAGGTCGCGGCGGACACCATCCGTGCTAGGCTCTTCGGTATCCCACCAATCATTGAGGTAAGGGTTAGTGTCATGAATGTAATCCAAGTCACCCGATTCTTAACGGTAGTTGCGTTGATCTGCCCCGCTGTCGTGCGGTGCGCCGTTACGGGCCGGATCGCCGGCACGGTGAGCGACGCGACCGGGGCGGCGATCCCTGCGGCGGCGGTGACGGTGACCAACGCGGCGCAGGGGATTCAAACCAAAACGAAGACTGATTCCAAAGGGGATTACTCGCTTCCGAGCCTTCCGGTGGGGACCTACGACATTCTTTTCGAAGCCGACGGGTTCCGTGCCGAGAAAAGAACCGGCCTCGTGATCGATGCCAATGCCGCCATTGAGCAGAACGTCACGTTGGAGGTGACCCAACGAATTGAGGAAGTTACGGTCGAGGGCCAGGTTTCGGACGTTCACGTGGAGACCGCCAGCACCCAGCTTGGCGAAGTGGTGTCCGGCGGGCAGATGACCGGTGTGGCCCTCAATGGGCGGAGCTTTACCGACCTGCTGGCTTTGCAGCCGGGGATCGTGCCCGTAACCACGCAACTGCCGGATTCAATCGTGATGGCAGGAGCATCCGTGGCGATTCCGCCTTCGGGGGCTTTAAATGCCGGCAACCAGTCGATTAGCGGCCAGCGCGAAGACGCTAACGGTTACATGATCAACGGTGGAGATGTGAAGGAGCTGATGAATGGGGGCACTTCGATTGTGCCGAATCTCGATTCCATCGCTGAGTTTCGCATCCTGACCAACAATTTCGACGCCGAGTTTGGAAATTATAGCGGCGGCGTTGTCAACGTAGTGACGAAATCCGGAAGCAACGAGCTTCACGGCAGCGGCTTCGAGTTCCTCCGGAATACCGATTTGGACGCTCGCAACTTCTTCTCGCCGGAGCGGAGCTTTTATCGCCAGAACCAGTTCGGGGGAACGCTTGGCGGGCCTATAAGGAAGAACAGCCTTTTCTTCTTCGGCGATTATCAAGGTACCCGGCAGAGCCAAGGTATCGACACGGGCTTGATTCCGGTGCCGTCGTTTGCAAACCGAACGGGCAACCTGGCGAGTGAGGCGGATTCCCTCACCGGTACAGTCAGCGGGCCGTACCTGGCGGACCTCCTGAGCCGGAAGCTTGGTTACGGCGTTGCTGCCAATGAGCCCTACTATTTCCCGGGATGCAGCACGCCCGGACTATGTGTATTTCCGGGGGCGGTAATTCCCCAGCGCGCCTGGTCGGAGCCGAGCAAACACCTGCTCCCGTACATTCCAGCGCCGAACGTGGGCGAGGGCACATTTTCCACGAGCTCCTATGGCAAGACTCTTCGTGACGATAAAGGAAGCTTTCGCCTGGACTCCAACACCTCGCGCGCCGGTCTGATCTCCGGCTACTATTTTTTCGACGACTACCGCCTGGACAACCCCTATCCGACCGGTCAGGGAGGCGCCAGCGTGCCCGGGTTTGCCGCGTTAAACCTCGGGCGGGCTCAGCTCGTCAATCTTAGCGATACGAAAATCTTCAGTTCCACGCTGATCAATGAAATACGCATCAGCTACATGAGGTATGCCAATAACGTCGGGCAGCCATCGGGCGGCGTGGGGCCAACGCTCGCATCTCAGGGGTTTGTCACCGGCCCGGGAACACCGGGCATCGTGCCTTTGGCCCCCTCGATAGAGGGAATCGAAAACGTAGTGTTCCCGTCGTTTGTCATGGGAACACCAATCACCAACCTGACGCAGGCGAACAACACCTATTCCCTGAACGACAATCTTTCCAAGGTCCAGGGGGCCCACACGATTAAAGCCGGCTTGCAGTTGAGCTTCGAACAGGTGAACGTCAATCCGAACCCCACCTTTAACGGATCGTTCTTGTTCACGGGAACAGAGACGGGTTCGGAATTTGCCGATTTCCTGATTGGGGTGGCGAGCAACTACAACCAGGCGGATTCGCAAACCTACTATGCGCGCCACAAGTACGCAGCAGCGTTCGTGCAGGATAGCTGGCGCGCCCGGCCCAGTCTGACACTCAACTTCGGTTTGCGGTGGGACCTCATGCAGTATTGGTCCGAAAAATACAATCAGATCCCGACATTCAATCTCGGCCAGCAGTCGCAGGTATACCCTACGGCTCCGCGAGGTTTGGTTTATCCCACCGATCCGGGCGTTCCCAGAACCCTGGTTCCCCAACAGAACAAGTTTGCTCCTCGTTTTGGTATTGCGTATTCACCAGGCGTCAGCACTGGGCTTTTAGGCAAGATCATCGGCGGACCCGGAAAGACGAGTATTCGAGCCGGCTATGGAATGTTTTACTCCGTAATCGAGGGAAATACGATCGCTATTGATGAACCCCAACCGCCTTACGGATTAAGCTATACAAGCCCGGCGCCGCCGCTATTTGCCACACCGTTCATTTCCGCATCCGACGGCGCTACGCATGTTCAGCCGTTTCCGTTGGCGTTCCCGCCGCTCAATGCCACGATCCAGCATCCAAACCCGAATATCGACTTCTCACCCTACCTCCCCCAGGCAGGGATGACCACGCCCTATCGCGGCAACAGCTACCCTTACAACGAAAACTACTTCTTGTCGATCGAGCGGCAACTCGGCGCGAATACTCTTATGAGCCTGGCCTACGTTGGCTCACAAGCGCATCACCTGCTGCTGGTCCATTCCGCGAATCCCGGCAATCCCGCGCTGTGCCTCGCCCTAAGTGCTCCGAGTGCCGTCGCTCCAGGTTCTCCCACTTGCGGTCCCTTTGCCGAAGACGCCACATATGTCACTGCCGCGGGCCGCGTAATTCAAGGTACTCGCGGGCCGTTCGGCTCCAATTTCAGCAACGACGATTTCGAAGACAGTTCCGGGAATTCCGTCTACAACGCCCTCGAAGCGAGCGTCCGCCATTCGAGCCGCAGTTTGGATGTGATGCTGTCCTACACGTTCGGCCGGTCAATCGATGTAGCATCCAGCATCTCCGATATCGTCGATCCGTTTAACTATAAGCGCACGCGCGGGCTGTCCGCATGGGACATGACCCACAACCTGGTAGCGACCTACCGTTACCAGGTGCCCTTCGACCGCTTGTCCAAACACGCCAAATTTCTAACGCGAAACTGGGTGATTTCCGGAATTACTCGCGCGAGCACCGGCTTCCCGGTAACACTGGCCGAACATGGAGACAATTCGCTCCAAGGCAGTATTCCCAATGGCGTGAATAATCATAGTCTCGACTTGCCCGACTATAACGGAGCGCCTCTGAATCTGAATGCCGAACCCCGAAACGGCGAGCCCTATTTTAATCTGTCGGCGTTTACGACCAATGCCCTGGGCACACCCGGCTCGGCCTCACGGCGCGGTTTTCACGGGCCCGGCGCATTTAACTTTGATGTCGCGGTCATGCGCTCGTTCGGGCTCGGTGAAAGAAAGGCTCTGCAATTCCGCTTCGAAACATTCAACACGTTCAACCATGCGCAGTTTTTCGGGCCTGCCGCCGTGAATGGCGACTTCGGCACAGGCACGTTCGGGTACGTAGTTCAGGCAGCGCCGCCGCGGCTGGTGCAAATCGCCGCCAAACTCACCTTTTAAGAGATTAAAGAAGGAGGAAGTTGGTGATGAGACATGGCATGAAAATTGGCCGGACAATCGCAGCGGCGGTGTTCTCGCTGGCGATTTCCAATTTTCTTAGTATCGGCGGGCAAGCTCAAACTCCGCAGCGCGCTCCAGGCGCCGCCCCGGCAAAGGCCCCCGCGGCAGCGACTTCGACGGGCGTGGTGACTGCCAACCTTTTGCAGCTCATGAGGGGCACCTTGTATCCGGCTTCGAACGTGATTTTCGCCGCGCAGAATCAGGATCCCGCGAAGATACCCCCTGCCAAAGACCCGGCGACGGCCAGCGATCCACTGGCGAG
This sequence comes from Terriglobia bacterium, assembly GCA_003175985.1. Lineage (GTDB taxonomy): Bacteria > Acidobacteriota > Terriglobia > Bryobacterales > Bryobacteraceae > PSRJ01. Next base: position 10,178 of record PSRJ01000401.1, on the reverse strand, counting down.
CACCTATGGGCAATGGCTAGCCGTAGAAAACAGTGCTCTGGCGATTTCTGAAGTTGCCAACTTACTGATGGTCCGCGGCCGCAAATGCGCCAACGGCCGTGATGTCCCTTTGAGAAATGCGGATTGGGCCAAGTTCGTGCAAGGTCTCAGAGACGCCGGGCAAACGGCTTACAAAGCGGCCCAGTCCAAGAATCAGGACACTATTGTAGACGCAGCCGGCACGCTATCGGAGGCATGCTCCAACTGTCATGACAAGTACCGCGAAAAGCCCAAGATGGAAGACAGGTGCATGTAGCGCCAAAGACCCGCCCGATGGCACTATCATCAAGCAATGAGGCATGGCTTTTCTTTGATCCGGATCGTGCTGCCGGTTGTATCCTGCGTGAGCTTGGTGGCGCAAATGGAGCCGCTCTACATCGGAACCTACACCAACACCGCCGCGCAGAGCCGGGGCATCTACTCCGCGCATTTCGATGCGAACACCGGATCGCTTTCTGACGTTTCGGTGGCGGCGGAAACCGCGAACCCCTCTTTCCTCGCCCGGCATCCTTACCGGCCCATTCTCTATGCGGTCAATGAAGTGCCGGATGGAACGGTAAGCAGCTTCGCGATAGGTTCTAAGGGCGAGTTGAAGTTCCTCGGCAAGTCACCTACGGGGGGCGCCGCTCCCTGTCATCTAATTGTGGATCGCAGTGGGAAATGGTTGCTTGTGGCCAATTACAACGGCGCTAATATTGCCGTGATGCCAATTCTCCCGGATGGCAAAGCCGGCGAACCTCACGTGACTCCGCACAACGGCTCCGGTCCTAATCCACAGCAGAAAGAACCGCATCCGCATGAGATCGTCGAAGTGGCCGGAAATATCATTCTCGTGCCGGACCTGGGGGCGGACCGGATCGCGCGGTATGTTCTCGATTCCGCGCGGGGCACGCTATCTCCAGCGGATCCCGCCGGAATCCGCCTGCCTCCCGGCTCCGGTCCGCGGCACCTGGCAGCTTCGGCAGATGGAATGAAGCTGTACGTCTTAAGCGAGCTTGCCAACACTGTGACTGTTTTCGGCCAGAGCAATACCGGCGCAGCGTGGAGTATTCTTCAGACAATTCCTCTCCTCCTGCCTCAATTCGAGGGACGCAGCACGGCCGCCGAAATCGCAATGCATCCCAGCGGCCGTTATGTGTATGCTTCGAACCGGGGCGCGGACGACATTGTGGTATTCGCGATCGACTCCGCAACGGGCAGGTTGACGCGCGCAGGCAGCGCACCCACCGGCGCAACTCCGCGGTTCTTCACCATCGATCCGGGCGGCAAGTGGCTGCTGGCTGCCGGTCAAGCGTCCAACACTGTCACAGTGTTCGCGATCGATCCGGCCGCCGGTATGTTAAAGGCGCAATCCAATCCGGCCCATGTTCCCGCTCCGGTATTCATTGGCGCCGGACTCTGACCACCGCGCCGCATGTTCTGCATGGGCCCGGCTATGCCGCGGCCGCAAACGAGACCGCGAGAATGCAGATTCGATACATAAGTTTCTCCTATCGGAACAGCTTCGGAGCGAGATCTGCCAGGGAGTGCCGCCACACCTTCCATTCATGCGCTCCGGGAAACGCCGCGAACGTCACGTTGATCTTGTGTTTCTGAAAGTCTTCGAGCGCTTTCTTCTGATAAGGCAAGCGCGGGTCTTCCGTGCCGCACGACATGTAGAACAGCTTGATCTTCTTGTTGGTCGCAGCCGGATCTTCATAGAAGCCCGGCGCGACCTTCGCGATATCGAACTCTCCATATCCGGTGGTGCCGCCAAAGATGCCGGAGCTGAATTCGGCGATCCAGGCGAACGTATCCAGGCTCGCGAGCCCCACATTCAACGTGGTTCCTCCGCCGGCGGAGAGCCCGGCAATCGCCCGGCTTTCGCGGTTCTCGATGGTGCGGTAGTGCCGGGATACGAACGGGATGATTTCCTCCAGCAGTTCGCGCTTGAGCATTGGATAGTTCGCCCCGCCGGCGCCGGTGGCGGGAGGCAGCACGGCTTCCTGCGGCGTCGTTACGCCAGGCGCGGGCGTGCCCGGAACATTGTTGGGCATCACGATCAGCATTGGGACGGCCTTTTTCTGCGCGATCAGGTTGTCCAGGATCACGCCCGCGCGGCCGTCGCGGCTCCAATCCTGCTCGGCCCCGCCGCCCCCGTGCCAGAGGTAAAGCACCGGGAACCGCTTCGTGGGCTGGCTATAGTAATCGGGCGGCACGTAGACGTAGAGGCCGCGCTGCGTCTTGCTCACGCCGGAGACATAGGTGTGGATGTCGATGGAACCGTGTGGGGCCTCCTGAACCTGGTCGAAGCGTGGCGGTTCGCCCGGAACTTCCACAACGCTCGCGTCGATCGACGCCCCAATCTTCGCCACCGGATTGGCCAGATCAATCGTTTTCAGACCGTCGACCAGGAAGGAGTACGTGTAAATTTCGGGCTCGACCGGACCGATCGTCACACTCCAGACTCCGTCGTCGCCCTTCACCATCGGGTGCAATTGCAGTCCGCCTTCGCTGAACCGCAATACAACTTCCGTAGCTTTCGGCGCGCTAATTCGGAAAGTGATGCGATGGCTGGGAAGAACCTCCGGCGATACGATGCGGCGCGCGCCCTGCTGGGCGAGGGCCGCGGTGACGAATACAACCAGGATTGTCAACCTGCTCATAGGTCATGCTCCGATTTCAACCGGTTCGCGACGCGCGGGCGGCGCTTCGAGCGGAATTCTAACACAGGCGGCCACAGTTAATCACTCGGAGTTCTCGACCATCGGCACGGGCCTGCAACTGCTCGGCAGAACCAACGTAAACACGCAATACGGCCAGTACACGGCGACGCTCGAGATTTCACGCCTTGCTCGAGCTGGCCTGCCAGAAGTTTGCCGGCCACGTGGCGCTCGAGGACTGGAAGCAAGGGCCGGAGTTGTGGAGCCAGGTGGAAGTCCCTCGGGTAGTTGAGCAGGACGGCGCCACAATAGAGCTGACGGAGACGGAATTGCTCCCCCACCGGCCGGACGCCTTCTTTACGCTCTACATCGCCGGCAATCCCGAAGGCCGGCAGCGCGCCCACTTTTTCTATGAAGCCGATCGCGGCAGCGAGAACACCAGCCGCTATAAGCTCAAGCTCCGGGCGCATTGGCACTTCATCGTGAAGCACAATCGTCACCGGCAAGACCCATATAACGTCCACTCAATCCGCGCCGGTAGGCCGACTAGAGCCAGGCGTTACTATTAACCTTTCAACCCGAATGCCCGAGAAAAAATCTCCCACCGACCACCTCCCCGTGCCCGTGCAGCTCATCGAACGCCGCATCTACCTCATCCGCGCCGAAAAGGTGATGCTCGACAGCGACCTGGCCGAGCTCTACCAAGTGCCCACCAAATCCCTAAACTTGGCTGTTCGGCGCAACGCTGAGCGCTTTCCTGAAGATTTCATGTTTCAGCTCACCAAAGAGGAATACGAAAACTTGAGGTTTCAATTTGAAACCTCAAGTTCTGGCTACGGCGGCCGGCGCTATCTCCCCTACGCCTTTACCGAGCAGGGCGTGGCCATGCTGTCCTCTGTGCTCAACAGCCAGCGCGCCGTGCAGGTCAACATCTTAATCATCCGTGTGTTTGTCAGACTGCGCGAACTCCTGGCCACACACAAGGACTTGGCCCGCAAAATTGAACAGCTACAAGCCGCTCAAGAAGACCACGCCGTGCTGATCGCCCTCGTCTCCAAAGACGTGCAGACTTTAGCCAAGAACGTGGCGAAGGAATTCAGGAGGCTGAAGAACCCACGTCGGCGCAGGTTGCGTATCGGTTTCCACGTCCCTGACGAAAAATAGCTCCGAAAAAGGGGATGCCATACCATCGCCGAGGCCTCGCCGATGCATTATAGGGCACCCTAGCGCGTCACTCTATATTACAAAGCTACAAAATTGCCCATGTTCCGCGACGATGACGAATATAATCCCTCAGTAGAAGGCCGGGTGCGAAAAGATCTTCCGCGATGTCGCTATGCCGTAAACAACTGCAAGAACACGAATATCATCGGTGTTAAACAGGCCGTTTGCAGCTCCCTAGGCGTCGTACCACCTATCTTTGGTTGTGCCGCACTCGCTGCATTTGCGCCACTCGCTGCCACGAGGATATGTATGCTGCCGCAATGCGTGCTCTCCACGACTCTGCGCCAGGAGTTCTAACAAACGCCGGCCCAACTCTGTGTATAATTGCATCGCAATAACCCTTATGCGAGGCACTATGAAGACAATATGCCAGCGTTGGACGTTTGTAGCGATCGCACTTGCCGTGTGCGTGGCCGGAGTTTTCTTCCCGCTCTTGGCGCAAGATCGCCCCGGAACGGCGGTCTCGATCGGGCCCACGGATCTCGGAGGCGTTGTGACAGGTCCGAACGGGCCGGAGGCTGGCGCCTGGGTCATCGCGGAAACTACCGGCCTTCCCACCAGGTTCGCCAAGATGGTGGCCACCGACGATCGCGGCCGCTACGTGGTACCCGATCTGCCGAAAGCAACGTACAGCGTGTGGGTGCGCGGTTATGGGCTCGTCGATTCGCCCAAAGTCAAAGCGGACCCGGGTAAGCAGCTCAACCTGACTGCCATACCCGCGCCGAGTGCCGCCGCGGCGGCGGAATACTATCCCGGCGTCTATTGGTATTCGATGCTCCAGATTCCGGATAAGAACGAATTTCCGGGCTCCGGCGCGAGCGGCAACGGTATCCAGCCGGTGATGAAGACGCAGCACTATTGGATCGACACTGTTAAGAACTCGTGCCAATCTTGTCACGCGCTCGGCTCCAAGGGGATCCGCTCCATTCCCCAGGAATGGGGGCACTTTGACAATTCGATACAGGCCTGGACCCGCCGCCTCGAAGCCGGTCAAGCGCAAACCAACATGGCCCTCACCCTCAGCCGGCTTGGTCCCAAAAAGGCCGTGGCCCTTTTCGCGGACTGGACCGATCGTATCGCCGCCGGTGAACTGCCCTCCGCCAAGCCGCAGCGGCCGCAGGGCGCCGAGCGCAACGTCGTCATCAGCATGTGGGAATGGTCGACTCCCAAGGCCTATCTGCACGATGCGATCTCCACGGACAAGCGGAATCCGCGCGTCAATGCCAACGGCCTGATCTACGGATCGCCCGAGGAAAGCACCGATATGGTGCCGGTTCTCAACCCGCTCACCAACGAAGCATGGCAGGTGAAGCACCCCTTCCGCGACCCGAATACACCGTCATCACTGGACCTCCCGCACGGGCGCTCGCCGTATTGGGGCGACCAGGCGATTTGGGATGGCCACACCAGCATCCACAACCCGATCATCGACGAAAAGGGGCGAGTCTGGTTCACCGCGCGGATTCGAGGGCCGAAGAACCCGGACTACTGCAAGGCAGGTTCGGATCTTCCGCCGGCGAAAGTGGCGCCGCTGGAGCAGTCCACTCGTCAGCTTTCCATGTACGATCCGAAAACCAGCAAGTGGTCGCTGATCGACACCTGCTTCACCACGCAACATCTCTATTTCGCCAGGGACGCCAACAACACCCTGTGGACCAGCGCCGGCGGGCCCGATAGCGGGGTTGTCGGCTGGTTGAATACGAAGATGTACGAGCAGACCGGCGACGAGAAGAAATCGCAGGGCTGGACTCCGCTCATCATCGACACCAACGGCAACGGCAAACGCGACGAGTACGTCGAGGCCAATCAACCGGTCGATCCCAGGAAAGACAAGCGTATTATGGCGGCCTTTTATGGCGTTCAGCCTAGCACTGTGGACGATTCGATCTGGGGCCAGTCGATGGACGTCGGCTTTTCGCGCATGGATCAGCCCGGATACATCATCCGGCTTGTGCCGGGCTCGAATCCTTCGGAAACCGCATTGGCGGAGGTCTATCAGCCGCCCGATATCGGTTATGGCGCGCGCGGCATCGACCTCGATCTCAACGGCGTGGTGTGGACGACGCTGTCGAGCGGTCACCTGGCGAGCTTCGACCGGCGAAAGTGCAAGGGGCCGCTCACCGGGCCCACCACGGCTACCGGAAAGCAGTGCCCCGAAGGCTGGACCCTTTATCAATTTCCGGGTCCCCAGTTCAAGGGCGTCACCGACCCGGGCAGCGCCGATCACGCCTATTACCTCTGGGTCGATCGCTACAATACCCTGGGCCTGGGCGCGAACGTCCCGATCGCCGAGTCCAACGGCAACGAATCGCTCCTGGCGCTCGTGAACGGCAAGTTCGTCAACATCCACATCCCCTATCCGATGGGCTTCTTCAGCAAGAACGTGGACGGCCGTATCGACGATCCCAACGCAGGCTGGAAGGGGCGCGGGCTGTGGACGACAACAGGCACGCGCACCGTGTTCCACAACGAAGGCGGCGCCGAGTCACGCCCCAAAGTCTATAAGGTTCAGATGCGTCCCGACCCGCTCGCCCGGTAAAGGGGAATCGATAGCCTTTCCCGGAACTCCGGCCGGTGCCGTCGACTGGCTGCTCGCATGTCCGCGCAAGGGCTTTTTTATGTCTATTGATTCCACAACCGTTTTTGACGAACTTCGGTTAACTGCGCGTTCGTCAAGACAACCTTCCGAAATATAGCTAACCACAGTTCGTATTCCCTTCCCGGCCGATGTTAGAGACACTACCGGCAGTACCGGCTAAAAGTACTAAATGTACTTCAAGGAAGGTCGACTGTTTATGTTCACTCACCGGCTCCACTCGAGCGCGCCCAAGCGAGCGTGGTTGCTCCTTAGCGTACTTGCGTTTGCATTCGTCTCGTTCGCGCAGAATGACACCGCCGTGATGTCAGGGCGCGTTCTCGATCCCTCGGGACTGGGTGTTCCCGGAGCGCACGTTCGCCTGAACAAGCTATCCACAGGGGCAACACGGGAGACTCTTTCGGGAATCGACGGCGCGTACCGGCTGGAATTGATTGAACCGGGCGACTACTCGCTGAGCGTAGCGGCCAACGGCTTTAAGACCCAGGAATATAAGAACATCCATCTGCAGGTAGCGCAAGCCTCGCAGCTCATCGTAACGCTCGCCGTGGGCGTTTTATCCGAACACGTTTCTGTTACTGAAACCGTATCGCAATTGGAGGCTGTGACTGTGGCGCAGGGCACCGTGGTGGGTGAGGAAAAGACAAAAGCGCTGCCGCTCAACGGCCGCCAGTTCCTGCAATTGGCGCTGCTTTCGCCCGCGGTGAACTCCGGCGGCCAGGCGGTTCAGCAGAACGCCGTGCGCCAGGGCGAAGTGGCGGGCTTGAGTGTGGCGGGCAGCCGCACCAACGACTCCGCGTACCTGCTGGATGGCGTGGTGAACTCCGATCCGGACTACAACGCTCTCAACTACGTGCCAATTGTCGACACGATCGCCGAATTTCAGATTCAGGTGGCTCAGTATAACGCTCAGTATGGGAGAGCTTCAGGCGGACAGGTCAACGTACTGACACAATCGGGCACCAAAACCTGGCATGGCGCGGCCTGGGAATTTCTGCGCAACAACGACATGGATGCGCGGCCATTTAACCTGACGACGCAGAGCAGCGTTCCGAAATTTCAGCGCAACCAGTTCGGAGGTTCGTTCGGCGGTCCACTGGTGAAGAACAGGGTATTCGGGTTTTTCAGCTATGAAGCTCTGCGGACACGCCAGGCCGCGGCCAACCTGACCACAATCGGAGTGCCCGACGCTCTCCAGCGCACCGGTAATTTCAGCGGGGAGGCGGGTTCGGTGGTAATTTATGATCCTGCTACACTGAGCGGCGGCGCGCGCACGCCCTTTCCAGGAAATATCATTCCCTCCAACCGTATCGATCCGTCGATCTCCACCGCGATGCAGGCTCTGCCGTTACCGAACGTTTCGGGCGGTCTATATATCAATTCCGCCGACGTGCAGTTGCAGAACTATTCCAACTACTCCGGGCGCGGCGATTACCAGGCGACGGATAATCTGAAGATCTTCGGGCGCTACTCGGCGGCTCGGGAGAATGCGTCGCTGCCTGTGGCCCTGCCTTCGCGTTCCAACCTGGACAACGCGGCGCCTCAAAACGCAGCCTTCGGTGCCACGAGGGTGATCTCCGAGAACAAGGTCAACGATCTAAGGCTGGGATTCAGCCGTCTGAACTTTCTCTTCGGTCTGCCGGAACTGACGTTCCCGGTGAACGGTCAGCCGGCGCAGTTGCCCAATTTCATCGTGGGCCAGTTGAATTTCGGCGGAGCGGGTCCCTACGCCGGCGCCGGACAAGGCGGAGTCGCGCGGGCGCGCAACAACGTCTATCAGGCTTGGGACGTGCTTGCCTGGCAACATGGGCGTCACGCGCTGTCTTTGGGGGGCGAGTTCGACAAAACCCAGTATGTCCGCTTCGAGTATGCCGACCCACTGGGCTCGCTGACTTTTACCAAGGGGTATACCAACGCGACCGGGGCCGCGCCCAAAGCCGGTGACTTATCCGGCGACGCGATGGCCACCGCGTTATTGGGCCTGCCCAGCACGGCAGTGCGCACCGTAGGTCCGAATCGCATCGACGGACACCAGACCAACACGGCGCTCTTTGCGCAGGATGACATGCGGTTGACTCCCAGCCTCACTTTGAACGCAGGCTTGCGCTGGGAAGTCTCGCCGCCGATCTCTGACGGCCGGTATCAGATGAGCAGCATTGATTACAGTTCTGCTCCGCCGCCTATGGCAATTTTTGCCGCCGGCCTTCAGGGGCTCTACAGTCTGAAACTCTTCGTGTGCGGCAAAGACGGCTACCCGGCGGGATGCGCCTACACCAACTGGCGCAATTTCAGCCCGCGGGTCGGGCTCGCGTGGTCCGTGAATTCGAAGACCGTGATTCGCGCCGGCGGCGGAATCTACTACGGCACCCAGGATGGCAATACGCTGCTCAAACTGGCGCAGTCTCTGCCTACCACCTATAACCAGACCCTGACTTTCAACGCCTATATACCGCAAAATCCGAATCTGAACGTGTTTGGCCCCGTGGTTGTAGGCGGCCAGGCGATTCAGGCGGCTTCCATCGACCCCCACCAGGGCACAACGTACTCCCCCCAGTGGAGCTTTAATGTGCAGCGGAGTCTTGCGCCCAACCTGGTGCTCGAAGCCGGCTATCTGGGTACTGGCGGAATTCACCTCGAACAGAATGTGCAGTTGAACAATGGTATGCCGGGTCCTACCGTGAAACGGCCATACTACGGTCTGACCATGGCGCCGGCCGTGACGCAGCAGCTAGGCTTTCCAACGTCGAACGCGGTCGTCCCTGTGACCACGATCAATTACTTCCCGCATTCGGCGCACAGTAACTACCATGCCCTCACGGCCCGGCTGGAACGCCGGTTCCACCAGGGCGTATCGCTGCTGAATTCGTTCACCTGGTCGAAGGTCATCGCCAATGCGCCGCAATATCGCAACTCCGGCGGCATTACGGGCAGCGAGAATTCACCGCCTCAGAATTCGTTCAATCTCGCCGCGGACCGCAGCGTGGCATACTTCAACGTCAAATATCGCTTTGTGTCCACGGGCGTCTATGATCTTCCGTTTGGCAAAGGCCACAGGGTGCTTGCCGGCGGCCTGGGGGCAGCGATTCTGAGCGGCTGGCAACTGTCCGGCATTCTCCAACTACAAAGCGCCTTCCCCTTCACCATCAATTACAAGGGTGACCCGATCAACATTGGCGGCGGCAGCGGCGGAATTCTGACCCGGCCCAACTACGTGCTGAGCGCCAACGGATCGCCCGTAAACCCGAACTTGCCTTCCGCGCAGCGCTCCACCGCCGCATGGTTCAATACCGCAGCCTTTGTACAGCCGGTGTATCAATTCGGCTCGGTTGGGCGCAATACGATGATGGGAGGCGGCCTGGCCAATATCGATGCCACGGTAGCCCGTACCTTCCACATCTACGAAAGGCTGAGGCTGCAGTTCCGGATGGAAGTCTTTAACCTGGCCAACCATTCGAACTACAACTTGATCGGACGAGTCGTCAACGATCCGACATTTGGGATTGTGCAGAATCAACTTCCGCCGCGACAGATCCAACTGGCGTTGAAAGCGGAATTCTGATCCACTCGCCCGCATGTTTGTCAAAGTGTTGCGGGGCGGGACGGTCGCAGTGGCGGTTGCGGCACTGTGTTTCGGCGCCAGCCCCCTACGCAAAGAGCCTTCGCTGCTGATCGCCACG
>PSRJ01000171.1 GCA_003175985.1 Terriglobia bacterium | reverse complement strand
ATGGCCTTGATCTTCTCGTTGAGGTAATACTCTTTCTGCGCCTTCTCCATCTGCCGCTTCACGCGGCCCTGAATGGTTCGGTCGACATTCAGTTTCTCGATCTCGATGTCGAGCAGCTCGGCCACCCGCGTGAGGCGGTCGATCGGATCGAAGATCTCCAGCAGTTCCTGCTTCTCTTCGATCGTGAGCTGGAGATTGGCGCCGACCGTGTCCGAGAGTTTGCCGGGATCATCCACACGGATGGCGGCGATCATCGTTTCGTAGTTCAGGTTCTGGCTGAGCTTGACGTACTGCTCGAACAGACTCGTGACGCGGCTGACCAGCACGTCGAGTTGCGGCCCGGTTTCGATTTTGAATGACGCCGTGCGCACCACGGCCCGAAAGAACCCCTCGTCGTCAGTCACCGAAACGACTTTGGCGCGCTCCACGCCTTCCACCAGCACTTTGATATTGCCATCGGGCAATTTGAGACTCTGGACGATATTGACGATCGTACCTACCGAGTAGATCTCATCGGGTTTGGGTTCATCGATCGAGGCATCGTGCTGGGTGGCGAGGAAGATCTTCTTGTCCCCGGCCATGGCCTCTTCCAACGCCTTGACACTCGATTCCCGCCCTACCACGAACGGGGTCATCATATAGGGGAAGATGACCACGTCGCGTATGGGCATCATCGGCAGACGTTTTGTATCGGATTTTTCCTTTGAAGTAAGCATTGTTCTCCGCAGGGGGGAATGTCCCGGCCCCTAAGGTTCCTGGATGAGCCGCCGGAAGCCGAGGAATTAACCAAGCTCTGGCTTCTAGCCAGCCTTTTCCAATATTGTAAGACTGATTTTCTGGCTCAACACCATCTCTTTCGTGACCTGGAACTCGCGCACCTTCTTGTAGGAAGGCAGGTAGTACATCAGATCGAGCATCAGGTCCTCGAGAATCATCCGCAGACCGCGCGCGCCCACCTTCCGCTCCATGGCCAGGTCGGCGATCGCTTCGAGCGCCTCATCACTGAACTTCAAGCGGACATTCTCGAATTCGAAGAGTTTCTGATACTGCTTCACGATTGCGTTCTTCGGCTTCGTCAGGATCTGAATCAAGGCGGAGCGGTCGAGATCCTCCAGCACTGCGTTCACCGGGAGCCTCCCGATGAATTCGGGGATGAAGCCGAATTTGATCAGATCCATCGGCTGCACCTGTGACAGCAGGTCGATATCCCGCCGGCCGCTGATCCCCGAAATTTTCCCGCTCTTTTCCTCTTCCTGGAGAAATCCCATCGACTTCTTGCCGGTGCGGCGCGCGATGACTTTTTCCAACCCGACAAAGGCGCCCCCGCAGATGAACAGGATGTTGGTGGTGTCCACCGGTGTGAATTCCTGGTGCGGGTGCTTGCGGCCGCCCTGTGGCGGCACATTGGCTACGGTACCTTCCAGGATTTTGAGCAGCGCCTGTTGCACGCCCTCGCCGGAAACGTCGCGGGTGATGGAGGGGTTCTCGTCTTTGCGGCAAATCTTATCGATCTCGTCGATGTAGATGATTCCCTGCTGGCATTTCTGGACGTCGCCGTCGGCCGCTTGCAGCAGTTTGAGAATGATGTTTTCCACATCCTCGCCGACATACCCCGCTTCGGTGAGCGTGGTGGCATCCACAATCGCGAACGGCACATCGAGGATCTTCGCCAGCGTTTGCGCCATCAACGTCTTGCCGGTGCCCGTGGGTCCGATCAGCAGGATGTTGGATTTTTGCAGCTCGACATCGGTATTGCGCACCCGGTTCATATGGATGCGCTTGCAGTGGTTATACACGGCCACTGCCAGCTTTTTCTTGGTGGCCTCCTGGCCGATCACGTACTGATCCAAAAACTCCTTTACTTCCAGCGGCTTGGGGATCTTATTTGGCGCTCCGGAGGGGGGTTCGGATTTATCGTCCTCCAATATGGAATTGCAGACGGCGATGCACTCGTCGCAGATATAGGCGCGAGGGTAGTCGCTGGGGGAGGAAATGAGCTTGCCGACTACGTCTTGGCTTTTATGACAAAAGGAACACCGTAAAGCATCATCCGATCCTGTGCGCTTCACGCATTATCTCCTCTTCCGCCTTCGGCTTTCCTAGAGAGGGTGCATCGATTGAATTCGTCTCTATTATCACCTGAATAGAGTTCTTTAGGCAATCTCACCACGTGGTCCTTGGTTAACCTGCGGTACTGCTGAGGACTTTACCATGCCGGTTCAGGCCGTCTTTCGGGCGTGCTCGAACAGGAAATTCAGCGTCTTCTCCGTCTGGATGTGCGAGGCGATCCGTCCCAGGGTCCCGTCTTTTTCAAATTTCATCTGTAAAGCCGCCACCGGCTCCCGCTGCTGGCGGGCGATCTTTTCGACTTCCTTATCCACTTCGTCGCGCAACGCGCCGATGGCTTCCCGCTCGGCGATGCGGGAAAGCAGGAGCGAGGCCTTCACCTCGCGGACAGCCTTGTCGCGCTGCGAATCTTTCACCTTCTCCCAATCCAGCTTCAGCGAGCGCGGGTCCATACCATCGGCCGCCATTGCGCGCAGGCTTTGCTCCACGCGGTTCCGAATTTGGCGTTCGACGTAAACCTCCGGGACGGGAAAGTCATAGTCATCCACAAGCTTGTCGACGATCTTATTTTTTGCTTCCTGCTGCGCGTCGTGCTGGCGCTGGGCAAAGAGGGCTTTACGCACAGCTTCCCGCAGTTCGTCCACATTGCGATAGTCGCCCAGGTCCTGGGCAAACTCGTCATTGGTTTCCGGCAACTCCTTGCGGCGGATTCCCTTCACGGTGGCTTGGAAGCGGACGGTCTTTCCCGCCATCCGGGCAACACCGTAGTCCTCCGGGTAACCGACTTCGAACTCTTTCTCATCTCCCGGCGAGAGGCCGCGCAAGTTTTCGGTAAACGCCTCGAAGGTATCCGCACCGCCCAACTCGAGTACCATCTCGTCCTGCTTGATGGGCTCGCCTTCCACTCCGGCCACACTCCGCAGGGCCACGACGGCGTGATCACCGTCCTGGAGCGGCCGGGGATCGATATTCACATACTGCGACTTCTGCTCCCGAATCTCGTCAATTCGCCTTGTGACGTCCTCGTCGGTAATCGCAGGATCGTGGTAAGGAACTTCAATGTCTTTGTATTCTTTCAGTTCGATCTGCGGAATCACTTCGAATTCGGCTTTGAAGCGCAACGGTTCGCCCTTATGGAAGTGGACGTCTTTGATGTCCGGCGTCCCGACGACATTCAGGTTCTCGGCTTCAAACTGCTTATGCAGGTGTTTGGGGATCAGGCTTTCCAGGACGCGCTGCCGGATCTCCCCGGAAAACTGCTGTTGAATCAACGAACTAGGCGCCTTACCAGGACGGAAACCGGGCAGCCGCGCCCGCTTCTGCACGTCGGCCGCAATTCGGGTCGTCTCGCCTTCCACTTCATCGACAGGGATGGAGATTTCCAGCGAGTGCCTGCAACCTTCGATTAACGCCAAATGGAGTGGACCTCAGGAAAGAAGTGACGGTGTAAACCTAATCATAACACGGATAGTGGAAGACTCTTCCGCCGCTTCCGATGGGTGCTAGAATGCGGTTTAGAGAAAAGGAGACTTTGGTGTCCTCTTTTATCCAGAACCGGTTTGAACACAACGTCCTGACGACGTCTGTAGATTATGTGTTCAACTGGGCGCGGAAGTCGGCCCTCTGGCCGCTCACTTTCGGGTTGGCGTGCTGCGCCATCGAGATGATCGCTTCCTCAACTTCGCGCTTCGATATTGCCCGCTTCGGGGCTGAGGTATTCCGGCCGAGTCCCCGCCAGTCCGATTTGATGATCGTCTCGGGTACCGTAACGCTGAAAATGGCGCCGGTAGTGAAGCGGATTTGGGACCAGATGCCGGAACCGAAGTGGTGCATTGCGATGGGGGCGTGCGCCAGCGTTGGCGGTCCGTTTAATACCTACTCGGTGTTGCAGGGCGTCGATAAGATCGTGCCAGTGGATGTTTACGTCCAAGGCTGCCCGCCCCGGCCGGAGAACCTTTTTTACGGACTACTGAAATTGCAGGATAAGATCGACCAGATGACCACGCTCGTGAAGCGCCCCACCACTGTGCGCCTGGAAGAAGCGATGCTCGAAGAGTTCAAGCAACAGGTGAGGATTGCGCGGGGATAATACGGGAGCGGGGGTCCTTGTTCCTTAAGGATTCTGCGGGCATTTATCGCGTGCCGGAGTTTGGCCGGCTGCCGTGGCTGGTGCACGGCTTTGGCACGCGCAGCGCGAATCTTCCACCGAGTCTGACCACCCTGAAGCAGGTTCATTCCACGACGTGTGTTTTTGCGGCTGGGCGGACCGGCCAGTTAGGCCAAGGCGATGCACTGCTGGAGAATACACCCGGATGTCCCGTGGCCGTAAAAACGGCCGATTGCCTACCGATTCTCCTGGTGGATGAGCAGAACCGGGCCGTCGCAGCGGTGCATGCCGGGTGGCGCGGAACCGTAGGGCAGATTGTCCTTCACTCAGTGGATGCGATGCGCCGGCAGTTCGGCAGCAAGCCGGCAGAGCTATGTGCAGCCATCGGTCCCGGAATTGGAGTCTGCTGCTACGAAGTGGGTCCGGAGGTCGCACAGCACTTCGGAAAGCAGGGGCGGACGCATGTGGATCTCACCGAAGCCAACCGCGAGCAATTGCGGGACGCAGGATTGGCAGCGAACCGGATCTACTCCGCCGGCCTCTGCACAAAGTGCCTGGCCGATGAGTTCCATTCCTACCGGCGGGACAAAGAGGCTGCCGGGCGTATGTACTCCTTCGCCGGAATCGCGCAAGCGGTAAAGTAAGAGTGAGACTGCCATGTTTACGTGGATTTGCCCGCAATGCAAGCGGGAAGTTGCGCCCCATCTGACCGAGTGTCCTTGGTGCGCCGGGAAACCCGCAGCGGCTGAGCCGCAACAGCCGCCTGCCCCAGCGCCCATAACGCCGCCCCTGAACGCGGCTATTCGGCCGCGATCCACGGGGATGCCCACGTGGCTAATGACAATCGTGTTTGCGCTGGCCTTCGCCGGTCTCGGTGCGGGCATGTATTGGGGGTTGGGATATTTTCGCGGCCAAAGCCACGCCGCGGCGCCGCCCGCCACGGTCGAAAGTCCGGCCGCCAAACCGGGCGCCAAGACCAATCCCTTGCAGAAGTATGTGGAGATTTCCGGAATCCGCTTCACCGAAGACGCCAAGAAGAAGATCATCGTAAAATTCGTGGTCACCAATCACTCGGATGCCGATCTCGCGGGTCTTGCCGGCAATGTCACGGTGTGGGGGCGAACCCAGAAGTCGGAAGAGGATGCGGTGGGGACGTTCACATTCAAGGCGAGCCCGGGGCCGCTGGCTTCGCAGGAAGCCTCGGCGCCGCTAACCACCAAGCTCAAGATCTACGAATTGCCGGATTGGCAGAATGTGACCAGCGACCTCCAGATCACTGCACCGCAGTGAGTCTCTGCAGGTTGCGATCGAGCAGCAGCAAAGCCAGCCGGGCGGAGATGTCACAACGGGATTGGAGAAAAACAACACGGCCACGCATACCAAAGTACGAGCTTACGTGAAACGCCCGAAGACCGCAGCCGAGCGGCGGGAACGGGTAGCGGAGATTTTGCGCAGACTGGACAAGATGCATCCGGAGGCAACCTGCGCCCTGCACCACCGGAACCCGTGGGAGCTCTTGGTGGCCACGATTCTTTCGGCGCAATGCACCGACAAACGAGTCAACGAGGTCACACCGGGGCTGTTCGCGAAATATCCGTCGGCCCGAGATTTTGCCGCCGTCCGCCCGGAAGTCCTGGCAAATGATATCCGCAGCACCGGTTTCTTTAACAATAAGTCGAAGTCCATTGTCGGGGCCGCGCGGAGAGTCGTGGAGCAATTCGGCGGGCAAGTCCCGCAGACCATCGACGAGATGCTCACGATCCCGGGAGCCGCGCGGAAGACCGCTAACGTGGTCCTGGGCACCGCCTACGGCATCGCTTCCGGAGTCGTGGTAGACACGCATGTGCAGCGTATCGCCCGGCGGCTGGACCTCACCAAGAATACCGAACCGGTGAAGATCGAGAAGGACCTGATGCAGATCATTCCGAAAGAGAAATGGATCCTGTTTTCGCATCAGATTATCTTGCACGGCCGCTCACTCTGCATAGCCCGGAACCCCAAGTGTGCGCCGTGCGACCTCAATTCCGTTTGCTACGCTGCCGATAAGACAATCTAGGACCGCACCTGACAGTCGCGGACGACTCATCCCCTAAGCCAATTCCGCCGATAGCCAATCGTGGTGGTATTTCCACGGCTAGTCGCGCTGATCGTCCCGGTTCTGGTGGCGCCCGGATGTTGCCGAACACGTTGGGCGGCCTACTATTCGGACCGGGTGGAACCGGAAGCGCTTCGCGATTATCGCCTGCTGATTTTCGATAGCGACCGCCATCCTCCCCTCGCGCCCCTGGCAGGAAAAGGCCGGACCGTGCTGGGCTATCTCAGCCTGGGCGAGGTCAATCAGCACCGCGAATACTTTGCCGGCTTGCAGAATGCGGGTGCGCTGGCGGGTGAAAATCCAAACTGGCCAGGCAGCTATTACGTCGACGTGCGTGACACTGGATGGCGCGAGCTTGTGGTCCGGCAATTAGTCCCGGCGATCCTCGCACAGGGATTCCACGGCTTATTCCTGGACACACTGGACGACCCGGCCGAATTGGAACGGCGCGATCCGAACGGATGCCGCGGAATGACTGCAGCGGCTGCGGACCTTGTGAAGGCGCTCCGTGCGCATTACCCATCCATTCCCCTCATGATGAACCGGGGTTATGAGTTGTTGCCCCAGCTCGCGAATCACATCGACATCGAATTGGGTGAGTCGTTGTATTCCACCTATGATTTCGGGCGGAAAAGCTATGGCCTGGTCAAAGGCCAGGACTATAAGGAGCAGGTGGGGCGGCTTAAGGAGGCCAAGCGGCGCAACCCGCATCTGCGAATTTTTTCCTTGGACTACTGGGACCCCAGCGATCGCCGCGGAATCCGGCGGATCTACCGTGAAGAACGCGCCAACGGATTTGAGCCGTACGTGGCAACGATCGGCTTGGACCAGATCGTGAAGGAGCCGCGATGATCCCGATCGCGGTGTTCTTGGCGATGACTGGAGTTATGAGCGCTGCCCCTCACCCGGTGCCCCGCGTCATTCTCGCGCTTTACGACGGCCGGGCACAGAAAGACGTGCGGGACACGCGCGTTCACCGGCTGTTGGAGATGCCGTTGAACCATCTGGGGCTCGTGGTGGAATATCGCGCGGTCGATAGCGGGCTGCCCCCTCTCGCCGAGATGCAGGATGTTCGCGGAGTCCTCACATGGTTCCAGGACGATACCATGGCGCGCCCGCTTGAATTCCTGGAGTGGGGGAAAGCAGTGATGGAGGCTGGCAAGCGATTCGTAGTCATGGGCGACGTCGGCGCCGGGAGGGACCTCACGGGCCATCCTACACCCGAATCGTCTATCAACGCATTTCTGGCGAAACTCGGGTTGCGCACGGAAAACTGGACCCCCGTGACTTACGACTTGAGGGTCCTGTATAAGGATCCACGCCTCCTGGATTTTGAGCGGCCGCTGCCTTCTGTTTTACCGCCCTTCGATCGGATGCGGCCCATCGATCCGCGGGTGCGGACGCATCTGATTGTGGGAAAGCCAGGTGATCCGACCCATGCAAGCCACATGGTCGTGACGGGTCCGCATGGCGGATACGCCGCCAAGGGCTACACGCATTTTGTGAGTCAACGGCAGGATCAATTTCAATGGTTTCTGAACCCGTTCGAGTTCCTCCGCCTGGCATTTGCCACCGACGATCTGCCCAAGCCTGACACGACCACGCTATGCGGACGCCGCATTTACTACAGCCACATCGATGGGGACGGATGGAGAAACGAGACCGAAGTGGCCGCGTATCGCCGCCGGAATCTCTCCTCCGCTGAAGTGATTTTGAAGGAGGTAATCGAACGCTTCCCGGATCTGCCGGTGACGGTGGGTCCGATTGCGGGAGACCTGGATCCGGACTGGTTCGGTACACCCGAATCGTCCGG
>PSRJ01000326.1 GCA_003175985.1 Terriglobia bacterium | reverse complement strand
ATGAGATTGTTCGGTGGAAGGATCAATAACAACCTGCAATCGGGCTTCATCGATGTGCGGGCCGGAACGCTCCAGGACGGCCTGATATTTCGTGTCGATACCTCTTTGGGCGCCACGGAACGCATGAGGATTACCGCTGACGGAAACATCCGTGTAACCGGAGATGTCATCTTGCAGGGCGCGGATTGCGCGGAGGACTTTGATGTCGAAGATCCCGAGTCGCTCGAGCCCGGCTCCGTGATGGTCATCGGGGAGGATGGGTGCCTGCGTCAATCCAGTGAGGCCTACGATACCCGGGTGGCCGGTGTGCTGTCTGGCGCGGGGGACTATCGCCCGGGTATAGTCTTGGACCAGCGAGAACCGAGGCTCGACCGGTTGCCCGTCGCCCTTACCGGCAAAGCGTTCTGCAAAGTCGACGCCGGGTTTTCGCCGATTGGTGTAGGCGATCTCCTCACGACCTCCCCTACTCCCGGTCACGCGATGAAGGCAGGCGATCCACTCAGATCGCATGGATCGGTAATTGGGAAGGCTCTACGCGCTTTCACCACGGGCCGCGGATTGATCCCGGTTTTGATTGCGCTGCACTGATCGGTGGGGAGGAAGACCGCCATGGGACTATTAGGTGACATTGGGCAAATCGTCCTTGGAGCAGCCACTGGCGGCGTCGAGGGAGCGATTCTGGCCTTCACGGCGGAGCACGAATCCAAAATCGTGGAAGGCGTTGTCGATGTGGCGCGCCAGATTGTCCAGATTGGGAGCGATGTCTATCGAGCCATACCCGATTGGGCTTTCGCCGTTCTTCCAGTGGTCACCGGCGGTTCAGTTCCCATCGGCCTCCTCCACGGTCTTCTCAAACATGAGGCTGAGAATGAGATCATCTGGCTCGGACAACTCGGCGCAAATGTTGTGATCGAAAGCGGCTTGACGTGGCCTGTTGAGGGTCCCCTCCAGGCCACGATCGAAATCGCAAAGGGAGCTGTGCCTCTCTATTCCGCAACGTTGGGTCCGCTCATTTTCCACCTCCACTACCGCTACATGAACGATGAGGAGTGGCAAATGGCCCGGTACATCTTCGGCAAAACATTCCAAGAACCGACCGATCCCCCTTGGGAAAACATTCCCAAGGATATCGTTCTCACCAATCTTGGAGGGAGCGACGGCAAACCGTTCACGATACCCGGCACGACGGGGACGATCTTCGTGAACCTGGGGAACGCCTACACGCACGATCGCTCGATTCCCGACGGTCCCATCCTGTTCCACGAATTGACCCATGCGTGGCAAGCGAAAAGGGACGGGTTGTCGGACATCTTCTTCTATGGCGCGAGGATCGATTTCCCCGGGACCTCCAATCCATACATCTTCAGCCCCGGAAAGCAGTGGAGCGACTACAACATCGAACAACAGGCCGTCGCCGTGGAAGCCTGGGCGCGTGGCGCTACGGTGAGTACCGGTGTAGGCGACCGCGGGTACAACTTCGATTTGGGCTCCAGAAACAAATTTGCGATCGCTTCGCCCATATTTCGCTATATCAACGGAAACATCCGGATCGGTGACCGTCTCGCAAAAACCAGCGGTAGCCAATCCGTGCGGCAGTTGTTGACCGAGGGGTGGCGCCGTTCCATGAAGGATCTGAACCCGGCACCGCCGACGCCTTGGTGGCCGTAGGCTCTCAACCGGCGTTTCAAAAGGCGCTTGCAGCCGGCGATCACGGAGAAAACCACGCGGTAGCCCGTACAATAGAAAGTTCTATGCAATTTCAGGAAGTAGTCGAGGCCGAAGGCCATCTGATCGACTCCCATGTCATGGAGGACATCTTCGACAAGGTGGTCGAGCACAACGCCCGCTTCGAGGTGGAACAGTTCCGCATCGGCCGTACGAACAGTGAGGCGTCGTACCTCCGGCTCAAAGTGGAAGCTCCCGATGAAGGCGCCCTGCAGCACTTGCTGGAGGAGTTACTGGGGCTCGGGTGCGCGCCGGTGGAAAGCGGGGATGCCGTGTTGCGGCGGGTGGAACGCGACCGGTGTGCGCCTGAGGATTTCTATTCGACGACCAATCACCGCACGTCGGTGCGTTACGGGCAGAAGTGGATCGAAGTGGAAAACCAGCGCATGGACGCGATGATCGTGGTGCGCGAGGGACGCGCCCTGTGCCGCCGCTTGCGCGATCTGCGGTGCGGCGATGAGATCGTGGCAGGGCTGCGCGGCATCCGCGTGATTCCCGAATCCAAGGAACGCGACCGGCTGGCCTTTGCGTTCATGTCGAATGGAATCTCTTCGGAGCGGCAGGTGGAGACGGCGGTGCGGCAAACCGCGGCGCTGGTGCGCCATGCCATCGCGCAGAAGCACAAGGTCGTCGCCGTCGCAGGTCCGGTCGTGGTGCATACGGGTGGCGCCCCGGGGTTGGCCTCGTTAATCCGCGCGGGTTCGGTGCATGCGCTGCTCGCGGGGAATGCGCTTGGCGTCCACGATGTCGAGGCTGCGCTGTTCGGCACCTCGCTGGGGGTGCGGCTTTCGGACGGCCGCCAGGAAGAGCACGGGCACCGCAACCATATGCGGGCCATCAACGCGATTTATCACGCCGGTTCGGTGCGGCAGGCGGTGGAAGCGGGCTGCCTGCGTTCGGGTATTCTCTACGAATGCGTGCAGGCCGGAGCGCCCTTCGTGCTGGCGGGCAGCCTCCGCGACGACGGGCCGCTCCCCGATACCATCACCGACATGAACTGCGCCCAGGATGCCTATGCCGAACAACTGAAAGGCGCGGGCCTGGTGTTGTGTCTGGGGTCGATGCTGCATTCCATCGCGACCGGCAACATGCTGCCGAGTTGGGTGAAGATCGTCTGCGTGGATATCAATCCGGCGGTAGCAACCAAGGTGAGCGACCGCGGAACAGGGCAGGCAGTGGGCGTGGTGGCGGATGTAGGCCTGTTTCTCGATCTGCTTTCGAAAGCACTGGCATGAAACGCGAGTACACAGACGAACACGCGGCTGCGGGCGTGCATGCCGAACTGCCGGAAATCGAAACCTGGCCCAATCAGTACGCCGATTACGAGATCGAGATCGATATGCCGGAGTTCACTTCGGTGTGCCCCAAAACCGGGCTGCCCGATTTCGGACGTGTCGTGCTGCGCTACGTTCCGGACCGTAAGTGCCTGGAGTTGAAGTCGTACAAGATGTACCTGCTGGCTTACCGCAACCTGGGAATCTTTCAAGAGAACGTGGTGAACCGGGTGTTGCGCGATGTTGTGCGGGTTGCCAATCCGATAACCGCCACGGTCGTGGGAGAATTTACGCCGCGCGGCGGCCTCGGTACCGTGGTGACGGCAACCTGGCGCCGGCCGGAAAGAGCACGCCGTGGAAAGCGCTGAGCTGATCGCCATCCTGCGCGAAGTGCGCGACCGGGTGCGCGCGCGCTATCCACAGGGTTCCGCGCCGGGCAGCATTCCCCTGCCGGACCTCCTGCCGCTGGTTCACGCGCGCGATGCCGCCTTGGGAAAAGTCGCCTCGATCGGCATGGTGAACCCGCGGCGCGGCGGTCCGCTCAACGCACTGGTGCAGGCCTGGAAGCGGCTGGTCGCCAGGCTGCTCGATTGGCACGTGCGCGAACAGGTGGTGTTCAACAGGCAGGTAATCGACTGCTTCGATGCCGCTATCGAAGCAATGAACGATTGCAACCGTACCTTCCAGGAACTGGCAGGGCGGCTGGCGGCCCTGCAGGAGCCGGCGAAACAGCAGGCCGAAGAGATGCACGACATCCGCGCGCATTGGGCGGAATGGCGCGTCGAATGGGAACACAAGCTGCGGCACAACGAAATGCAATTCCTCCGCAGTCTGGCCGATTTGCAGGGCGCGTTCGAGCATCGCGTGACACTCATGGACACGAACTACCGCGAGTCCGTCAAGGCACAGCACACCGATTTTACGGCGCGCCTGGAGAAGACGTGGAACGATATCGAACGGATGCGGCTGGAATACGAGCGCATGATCCACACGGAACTGCGGCTGATCCGGCAGCGGCAAGCGCCGGCTGCCGCTGGGGGCTCCAGCGGGGTCGTCAAACCAGAGCCGCAGCTAACCGCGGTTGACAGTTTTGATTACGCCCGTTTTGCGGAGCGCTTTCGCGGAACGGAAGAATACGTCAAGGCCGGCCAGCAGGTTTATCTTCCCTATTTCGCTGGACGGAGGAACGTACTCGATATCGGGTGCGGGCGGGGCGAGTTTCTGGAATCGATGCGAACCGCCGGCGCCGCTGCGCGTGGAATCGATCTCAGCGCGGAATCGGTCGCGCTCTGCCGCCAGAAAGGCCTGGAAGCGGAAAGGGCTGACCTGTTTGGCTATCTCGCGGCGCAGCCGGAAGGCTCGCTCGACGGGATCTTCTGCGCGCAGGTTGTCGAACATCTGCCGCCCGAGCGCTTGCCGGAGATGATCCGGCTCGCGGCCAACTGCCTGGCTCGCGACGGCGTGATCGTCATCGAGACGCCCAATCCCGAGTGCCTGGCCATTTTTGCCAGCCACTTTTATCTGGACCCGACGCACACGCGGCCCGTGCCGTATCCGCTGCTGGTTTTCTACCTCGAGGAATCTGGGATAGCGAAGATCGAAGTGAAGAGGCTCTCGCCCGCGGTGGAATCGATGCCATCGCTGGTTTCGCTGCCCGAGCCGTTCCGGGAGGCGTTTTTCGGCGGACTTGATTACGCGGTAATCGGCAAGAAATTGTAATTCGCGGCTATTTGGCTGCCGCTTTCTGCTTGTCCCATTCGGCCTGGAAGGCACGCTGCCGTTCCGCGAGGTAGGCGTGGTAGCCATCGGGATCGATGAACGGATTCGGCGCGCCTGGCTTGAGCTTGGCGTATTTCGCTTCCAGTCCGTAGTAGTTTCCGTGCGCGCCCAAGAATACATCCACGGGCAGCCCTTGCAGGATTTTGAACGTGCGCACGTAGTCGGTGGCGATCTGCGGGTAATCCTTGTTGCCCACCAGAATGAACCCAGGATTCACGTTGACGCTCCCGACAATCACCACGTCGTAGGTCTTGCCGCCGTCAGGAACCTTGAGGGTCCAGGTAGTGCAACCTTTGGTGTGTCCCGGAGTGAGGTGCGCCACCAGCGTGGTGCCCCCAAGCGTGACCTGATCTCCATCGTGCAAAACGCGATCGATTGGGTGCGGCTTGTTGCCGGGCCGCATTTTCTCCAAAGCCGGAACGTCCTCAGCCATCGCCATGACCCGCGCGCCGGTCAGTTCTTTGATCAACGCGTCGCCTTCCATATGATCGCCGTGCGCGTGGCTGCCCAGCAGAATTTTCGTGTCGCGGAAACGGAAGCCCAGCTTTTCAATCGCCGCGCGGATCGTCGGCACATTCCTCTCGAAATCCGAGTTGATCAGGATGTTGCCTTCCGGCGTCGTGATCAGGTAATTTGACAGACCCTTGGTTCCGACGTAGTAGACGTTGCCAATGATCTTGTGCGGTGGAAACGGTTCGTCCCATTCGGGGTTACCCTGTGCAAAGAGGCCCGCGGCATAACAGAATAGCGAGAGTGAAATTGTTCGAAGCAGCATAAGTTAAATTTCCTCCTGAGTGTTACGGCTTGATCGCCCCACGCAGATAAACCAGAATCTGGGCGAGTTCGGAGTCGTTGTACGCTCCGATCGCAGATGAGTGTTGCCATGAGCTGCCGGCTGCAAAAGTCACTGCGCCAGGTTCGGCGGTCCGCTGCACCGGCGGCGCCGAAGTGAAGTCGTAGAAGATAACGCGCTGCTTGCCTTCGCTCAAGACGAGGGCGGGCATGGATTCGCCATCCAGCTTCGCCGTCTTCAGGTTGGGAGTGGCGATCGCTTTCAGCGCGGCGGCGCTGGCGGGAACCGTCACGATGGGTGAGGCCACCGGGATTCCGAATCCGCCGACCTCATGGCAGGTAGAGCATCGCCCGAAACCGCGTACCGCCTCCGTGAAGAGCTTCTGGCCGCGCGCCGCATCTCCAGTCAGGGCCGGCTGCGCGGGCGGCCCTCCGGCCATACTGACTGCGGGTTCTGCGATGCCATTGAGCGTCGCTACGT
This sequence comes from Terriglobia bacterium, assembly GCA_003175985.1. GTDB lineage: Bacteria > Acidobacteriota > Terriglobia > Bryobacterales > Bryobacteraceae > PSRJ01. The sequence goes on along the minus strand of PSRJ01000326.1, from coordinate 34,045 downwards.
AGGCCACTACTGCCACCAGGTCTGGCCTCGTGAGTGTGTTGGCGAACGACGGCATGCCCGTGCCCGGGATTCCCCGGGAAACTGTGTTGGCGATAAAGGCCTGATCGAAGCCACGCCCTACCAGGCGCGGCGCGCCGCCCGAAGCGCCCTTGGCTCCGTGGCAGTATCCCGTGGCGCAGGTCTTGGCAAAAACCTCCTGACCTTGTCTCACGGTGCCGGCCGGGTTTTGGGCGGATGCATCGGCAACGAGCAGCAGTGCCGCGGCGCCCAACTGCATGAACTGCTTCGCCGCTCTCATCGCGATCCCTCTGGCAAGGCGAAGACGACCAAAGTAGAACCCAGACGCCAATCCTGATCCGGAAACAGCGCCGCAACCGCGCCTCCCACTACCGAAGAGTGCCATCCGGTGGTCGTCGCGATGTACTGGCGTCCGTTTACCGCATAAGAAACGGCTCCGCCGCGATGGCCCGCCCCGGTCTGATAGCTCCACAACTTATTTCCGCTCTTCCCATCGAGCGCGAAAAATTCCCCTTCCGGATTTCCCGTAAAGACCAGGTCGCCCGCGGTGGCCAGCATGGATGCGAGAAGCACGTATTTGTAAGGCATGCTCCACGCGCGCTTGCCCGTGACCGGGTCCCAGGCATCCACGTGACTGTGGGTAGTTCTTTCCGGGATCAATTTCATGGGAAACTCGGCATTCATGTAATTCCGGCCTTCCTCGGGCCCGCGGTTGTTGGGCGTTACGTCATTGCACATCTCGTTGACCGGGACGTAAAGATAGCCGGTTCGCGGAGAATAGGCCATCGAATTCCAGCTCTTCGCGCCGGCCGCGCTGGGGCAAATGGTCGTGGTCTTCCCGAGTTCGGGTTCGTTGCGGCCCACCAGCTTGCCGTCCTCCGTAACGCCGGTGATCCAGTTCCGGACTTCCGGAACGGAAAAGGCCCCGAGGAACTCGCCCGTGGCGCGGTCCAACACGGAGGTCAACCCACTCTTGTTCATGTGGACCAAAGCCTGGCGCATTCTGCCGCGAATCACGCGGTCGACCAGCAGAACCTCGTAGGAGGAATCGTAATCCCAAATATCATCGGGCACTTCCTGGTGATACCAGCGCAGCTTGCCGGTATCCGCGTCTAATGCCACCACGCTCGCAGTGAAGAGGTTGACGTCCTTCCCCTTGTCGGTTCCCGGCGCGACGCGATCGGCATCATAGAAATCCGCTGCCGCATTGCCGGTTCCCCAATAGACCAGGTTAAGCGCGGCGTCGTAGGAACCGGTGAGCCACGGGGAGCCCCCGCCGAATCTCCAGCTATCGCCTTTCCAGGTTTCGTTTCCTTTTTCTCCTGGCCCGGGGATCACGTACCAGCGCCAGGCCAGGCGGCCGTTCTTGCTGTTGAACGCTGTAATATAGCCGCGATGCGCTCCATCACCTCCGGTGCCGCCTATGATGACTTTGCCGTTGGCAACCAGGGGAGCGGCGGTTATGTTGCAGCCGCATTGCCGGGTATCGTCGGTATTGACCCTCCACAACTCGCGGCCTGTCTTTTGATCGAGCGCAACAATGTAGTTGTTTTTAGTGCCAAAAAAAACTTTGCCGTCCCCCACTGCCACGCCGCGATTGCCCACAAACCCGCCCACAGCGGGTTCGGGGTACCGGTAATGCCAGATTTCGCGGCCAGTCGCTGCCTCCAACGCAAACACACGGGCCCGGGCGGTGATCAGGTACATCACGCCATCGACGACGATGGGCGTTGCCTGTAAATTCTCGGCGTAGTCACCGGTCTGAAACAACCAGGCCGGCGTTAGCCTGTTGATGTTCGAGCTATTGATCTGATCCAGTGCGCTATAGCGCCAGGAGAAGGGAGTGCCTCCATTGTGCGCCCAGTCGGCGCGCGTGGCGCCCGCATCCTGTGCGTGCGCCGCGGTCACGGCGAGCAGGATAGTAAGGAATCGCATGGTGACTATGATAGTCGAATCTTGGCGGAAGGTCACAACGGCAAAGCACGTTACCGCCTACCGCACCTCGATCTCCACCACGCGCGCGCTGCCCGCCGCAGTCACCTGGTGTTTCTCGCCCGCGGGGACAAGAGCCCATCGGCCCGGCTGGCTCAACTGCCGCTCCCCGGCGATCGCTTCACCCGACACCACTACCACAACGGTCGCTACCTCATGCGAGTGCGTCATGGTGCTGGATCCGTTAAGCTCCGTTTCGTAAATTCGGAATGACCGGTTTTCGCGGACTAGCTTAGTGCCCTCGATGTGGAGCGGTTCATTGTTCTGCCAGCCTGTGTCTCGCAGGTTCTCCACCAGCAACAAGTGGTAGACGCCGCTGCCCAGGTTCTGGACGGTGTGGGAACGAGGCTTCCCCGTATACTCGGTGAGCCCAGCCTGTCCGGGCGGGCAGACCATTCCCGGTTTGCTCCACTCGCCATCGTGCGGTTTGTTGCGCATTTCGGAGCCATGGATACAGATGCTTGCGTCATCATGCGTATGCAAATGCTCTAAGGTCGTGTCGCCCGGCGGGATCTGCGGCGAGATGATGCGCAGGGATTCGTTGGCAAACTCCAGGTGATGCCTGGGTTCCTGTTCAAGCGGAACCTGGGCGGCAGCCAGGCCGCTCCACAGTGCTGCGAGGCAAAGATGGGTGACTCTCATATGGAACGCAGCCTAACTGCCGAATTGCTTAACGGCCTGGCCGATCGATGGCACTGCGGTTGCGAGATCCTGCGGGTTCATGATCGGCCGAACCGAGACTTTTGCATTAAAAGCAAGGAACCAAGGCTCCGCGATGGCGGGGATCTGCGATGTGTCCTTCATGTCGAAAACGATGGAGCCCGCCCGTTGTCCCTCGTCGTCAGCATAAAAATAGGCAGCTTCCGGTTTAAGATCCGCAAGGATTCGTTCGACTGTAGAGCCCAGCGTTCCGGCTTTAGCGGCGGCGTTTCCGGCTTCCACGGGAATCGATATTCTCAGCAACATTCGCATGTGGTTTTCCTCCTTCGGAAAAATGCGCCTGACGATTATATCGGACCCGGGCTTAAGGCCGTAAGGTCTTTACGGCATCCGCGACGCCGTGTAGGCCGCAATAGCGATGAAATCGTCGTCGGTCAATTTGGCCACCACGGGCTTCATCAACTCTGTCCACTGGCCCTTGCGGGCGCCCTGCTGCATGTCGTATAGCTGCCGCACCGTATAGCTCGGTGACCGGCCGGCGATTCCAGGCACGGGGCCAATCCCCTTGAGATCCGCTCCGTGGCAGACGCCGCATTGCGTCGTCTTTCCCGCCCCTTTGGTCACCAGCGCTTCGCCTTTCTCAATGCTCCCGACGGGCACGTAGGCGATAAAACCCGAGTGCGGGTCGCGTAACATTTCGGTGGCTTCGGCGTTGACCGGAGTTTCGATGATGCGGTTGCCCAGCGGTTCTTTCTCATTGCCTTCGAGTGTCAGAAACATGCCGCCGGCAATGCGCGTCTTGGGAACCGTTTTGGTCTCCATAACCTTGATCCACGGGCTCCATTTCATCGAGCCGAAATACTCCGCCGCCTGTTTGATTTCGTCGGGGCTCATGCCCTTCGCGATGGCGATCATGACGTTCGTGTTCGCCTTCCGAGGCTCTGCGCTCTTCCGATTGCCATTGCGGAAATCGTTCATCTGTTGCATGAAGTATTCCACAGGCAGACCCGCCACGCCGGCATTCTCGGGCCGGCCCTTGCCGTTGGGATAGTGACAGAGCCCGCAGGCGCGCACGTCCGGCCTTTTTCCGTGGGAAACAACGTCGGGCATCGTGGGATGGTCGCCTGGAAACCAATCGGCGGGGCCGAAAGCATCGCGAATCTGCGTTAGGGTAAACTGGCCGCTGCTGCCGGAGATGTGTTTGGGACTGCCGTCATCGGGCGCCGGCGCAGCCGGCGTCGTGGTGGGCGGAATCGCGTAAGCCCATGCCGGCGGCTCGGCCGCCAAAGAGACGCCTACCGCACAGGCATACGCCAGTGCGATCGTCACAATCACCCAGAGCTTCGTTGTCATGCCAACCTCCTTGTGCGAAAGAAACGTGGCTCCGCACTTCAGAATAGATTACTACCAAGGAGCGCCGGCCGGGAAATGAGAGAAGGGGATTTATCCGTGGCCGAAATACATCAGCCAGCCGAGGCCGAACAACGCCACGACGAAACAGATGAAGACGTAAACGCCGTAATGTAGCCGGTCCCGGTCGTTTTGTTTGGTGACGACACCTAGAACGACCGACGTGAAGAGGGAAAACAGCACGGCCGCCTCAAAATGCGTCAGATTCATTTTGGGCATCAGCTCTTCCTCCCTGCGGCGATTTCGAAGGCATCCACCATGGCCAGCACGTTGAGCAGACCGGCGGTCACCAGGAATTTAGTGCCGTAGTCGTGGACGTGGCCCGCCATATCCGGCTGGTTATAGCCAAGCCAGACGCTGAGCAGGTACAGCAGGCCGGAACCGAGATCGCCGACGAATCCGCCCGTGTTGATCAGCGTGGTCAGAAGGTCCCCCGTCTGCGGCTGAAACATCGCTCCGCGCATCATCAAGCCGCTGAGAAACATTCCGGTGACGGCCAGCAGGAGCAACACGCCGCGTCCGGTCTTTTTCAGCAGCAGGTGCCCGGCGCCGGGGACCAGCCAGCCCAAAGCCACGGCCGGCGCCCATACGCTTACGGCCGGCATGGGCCGTTTCGTCTCTTTTTCCTTAGCCATACTGTTTTCTTTGAGTTTAGCAGAGGCTCGCCGCTTCGCCGGGAATCAGAAGGGCGACGCCGCGAACAGCAGATTCATGGCAAAACCCCCAGCCTGCCGGATACTGTCCAGCTTCGTTCGTGGATCCTCGCAGTACATCGTGCCCTCGCGTCCACTCCTCAAGACGGTGACGGCTAATTCCGGTTCCGGCGTATGCCGGCCTTCGAATGAGGGGCGCACCAGAGCTCGCGCCTGGGAGGCACCGTAACCGGCCAGCATCCCCCGCCAGCCTAACTGAGGCGCGACGGCGAACCCCGAAGCCAGAGGCTGGCCCGGCAGTATGGGCCGCTGAATGGTGGCCACCGCGAGAAAGCGCCGATGGGGCAGGAAGGGCAGCAGAGTGTTCAACGGTTTCGCGAAGAGCATCACGTTCGCGGAGATCGAATAGGTGGACAGTTCCAAGAGACCACGTCCCCAGGGCGGCAACCGCGTCCCCAGGGCGAACTCGAGCGGTCCGGCCAGGCTCATCGGCCCCGCCGGACCCGAGAGAAACCAGTTCCGTGCCTTCTTCTCTTTGAGCCAGATGATTATGTCGGCCCGATCCGAGTCCGGAGGAGTGTTCACATTGACGTTATTTATTGTCAGCAGCTCAAATAACCCGATTTGGTTTAGCCGCGCGAGTGACCTGCGGAGAAGATACTCATCCATTGGCCCGCCCTCTTCGATCAGTAGACAGCGGCGTACTGTGGCTTCGCTTACTCGATGGTTACCCCGGATGTGGATCCGGCCAATGCGGTAGGGCTGGCCGCGTTGGACGCTCGCCGTTACGTCGACCCATCCGTTGGCTGTGTCATGAATCGCAAGGCGCGGGCTGAAATCGAGAATGCCTGCGCGCTGCGCTTCCCGGCGCTGTGCCAGCAGTTGCCGGCAGAGCGGCGCCAGCGAGCCGGGCGATTTCACGCCGTTGACCCGGTATCGCTGTCCGGCTTCTACCGCGAAAACGACGCGCGCCTTGCCATCGTGGACGTCGTTTGATTCGATTCGAACATCCGCATCGAAGTAGCCGTGCTCGAAATACAACGACCGCACGCGCCCCGCATCGGATTCAATCGCCTCCGGACTATAGGCCGGCAGTAAACGCCAGCCTCTCCAAAGTCCCGGCAGACCCGGCAACATTGTCTTGCTGCGGGTGGCCCGCAAAGCTTTTCGTGCTTCGGATTCCGTAAGCCCCAGCTCGCCCGAAAAGGTAACCTCTCCAATGTCGATCTGGCGGCCCTTCTGAACCTGGATCAAGAGATCGGTCTTGCTACGGGCAGCGGGGAGCAATCTGGCATCGACTGCTGCGTCGGGAAATCCCGATCCCTCTAATTGCTTACGCACATTGACAACCGCCTGTTGGACCGCCTGATTGTCGAGTTCGTCGCCGGAAGCGATTCCTACGTGGATACCAGGCGTCGCGGGTTCCACGCGGACTTTCCGCACGTGCAGCGAACGTCTGGTCTCGGTCCAAAAGATCAGGCGTACCGACTCCACGCCCGGAATTGCCTCGACGCGGATGTCGGAATACCGCCCGGTTTTCCAAAGCGTCTTGACATCACGCCGTAGCCTGGCGGCGTCCCAAGTATCGCCAGCGCGCGTCTCTACAAGGCTTGCGGGCCCGCCGCGGACTTCGACCGCGCTGATCCTCGTACCCTCCAGCTCGAAACCGAAATCGGAGACCGCAAACACAAGCAAGACGATTGCCGCACGCATAGCGAACTTCGCCATGTTGCAGTTCCGATGCCAGTGCCACGTCGCTCGATTCCTGGAGTTTATGCCTGCCTTTCTATTCGCTCCCCGTGCGGGCGACGATCGCGTGTGCCGATCTGACCTCAGGCTACGGGATCAGCATCACCGGTGCTTGCCAGAACGCCGCCTTCCGATTTGCCGGATCGATTACAGTAACCTGGCACTCGTACTCGCCGGGCTCCAGTCTGTCGAGCGCCAGCGTGAATTTGAGAGGCATTGTCTTCAGGCGGTTGTTCATGCCTTCGGTTGCCGCGAGAGGCTTCGTCTCGAACGCTTTGTTTTGCCCCTGGTATAAGGTGACGAACGCCAATAGCGGTTGAACGCTTTGCGCTGCAGGCTCGTACGCCTGAAGGTAGACATACATCTCCCGGCTCTTGCGGAACACGCGAGTCACGCTTGGAATCAGTTTCTGGCCTTCTTCGACTAGCGGATTGGCAGTCTCCATCTTGTCCTTAGCGGCGTTATAGAGAGCGTCCCTGAGGTCCACGCGCTGGCTGCTCAGCACCACCGAACTGATCGGAATGCGCTTCTCCTCTTTGTTCAGATTGGGAATCGTGAACTTTGTTTCGTAAGTTCCGATCCTGCCGGTTTCCGCATCGCGCGCCAGGAATTTGATGCGGTAGGTTCCGGGCAGCAGCGTGAAGCCGGTGTCGTATTGAATCGGGCGCCGCGCCAGTTCACTGGCACTGGCATTACTCAGTTTGATGTCCACCTTGTCACGCACGTTTTGGTACGTTAGGCCGTATTCATCCTTCACTTCGCCGATGAAATCGATGACGGTATGCTCGGCGCCCCCGCGGCGCGCGAGAGCCAGTTCGCGGCCCGGTATCTTGACTACCAGCGGGACGAAATACTCCGCCCGGTTCAATTGGAAGTAATCCAACTCCATGGCGATGGTCAGCTCGGTCACCGGATCGCCCAGCATCAGCGCTTCTTCCAATTGGCGCTCCTTATCCGCGGCGGTGAATTTACCGAACTGCTTGCCGGCAAAGTAGCCCTGGCGATAATCCAGGCTGGCCTGAACGCTGCCGTTCAAAGCGATCTTGATGCGGCGAAACTTGCCGTCGAGGGCCGCGTTGCTCGTGTAATATCCGATGATGTAGTAACTCGAGAAGGCTTTCTCGGCCTGCACGATTCCGGCCGCCAGGTCGTTGAAATCGAGCAAGGCTTTGCCGCCGGTATCGGAAGCCAGCGCCCATAATGTATCCTGCGAGCGCTGAAGATTCGAGGCCATTACCGCGCCGGCCGCGCCGGAATACATGGCCAGGCCGCCCTGAGAACCTGTCGTCGCATCTCCCAACGGGGCCTGCGCCAGTAATCCGCGCGCATCAATGGGCCAGAGCGAGACACCGGCGCGAATCGCAGCGTTGATGGTGGCATGCAATTGCGCCTGGTTGTTCGCTCCGTTGAGCCGCAGGCCGCTCGCAAAATAGATCAGCGCTTTTCTCTCAGTAATCTGCCCTAACATCTTCGCCGCAGTTTGCAAAGCGGAAAGCTGCCGGTCGGTACTGAAAATGTTGAACTCGCTGTCATCCTGGCCGAAGGCGGCTCCCGTGTCGCTAGTGCTCGCATCCGGTACGGCATTCTCGTCCTCGCCTACAATGAGCGTCTCGATCAGGCTAAGCAGCCTTCCCCGATCATCGGTGAAATCCTGCAAGACCTGCACGGCGCCTCCGTCGAACGCCATGAGCGCCACCATGTCCGAGGAGGACATCTGTGTCTGGATGAATTTGCGCGCTGCCGCGTAGGCGCGGAGTTGATCGCCGGGGGGCATCGCGCTTTTATCGAAGTACAGCGCCAGCATACGGCGGTCGCGGTAGCGGACATCTCCGGGCGCTTCCGCGGAAATTCGTGTGTGGGGGAGTTTGGGTACCGGCGCGGCTCTGGGAGCGGGGGATACCGCCGGCGCCGTTTCGGCGAACTTCTGGAATTCGAAAAACCGGATGACCTGCGGCGTCCCATCCTCGTTGACCGTGAAATCCCCGGCGGTAAGACCTTCGATCGTGTTCCCGCTCTTGTCCTTCACGGTCACTGCTTCGACAACCAATTGCGTGCCCGCTTGAAACGTGGTAGTTCCGGCGCCGAGCGGGGGCGCATTCTGCCCGATTTGCTGCGCGCGCATCCCTAGAACAAACAACAACGCGGCACCGATTCTCATTCTCAGAACCTCACCCGCAGCGTGGTTTGCACGTCGCGCATCGGGTTAGCTGGATTCGGCAACCCGAACTGCGCGCTGGTAATCGTGGTATTCCAACTTGGAAATACAACGTGGTTTAGCGCGTTGGCGGCATCGATCCGGAGATCGGCATTCAGCCGGTCGCCCAGGCGGAAGGTGCGCCCCAGAGAGGCATTCAGTGAAAATTGTGCGGGCCCCGTAATGGAGTTCCTGCCCGCATTCCCCCAGTGGCCCCGCGTGGGCGCCGTGTAGGCGGCCGGGTTCAGAAATGCACCCGCGGGAGCCGCGTATAACGGCGCGCCGGTATAATCCGGGCGGATCGGCCCGGTCACTCCCGTGCCGGTCACAGGCGAGAGATAGACCGGCGTCAGCGGCAGGCCGCTGCCGGCCGTGAGCTGCGTCGCAAACGTCCATTCTTTGAATAACGCGCCCTTCCACCCGCTCAGAAGGGTTCCTCCGCCGATTCCCATTCCGGTTGTGTACTGCACCTGCATGCTCAGCAAGTGCCGTTGATCGAAATTGGAAACACTCCGTTCCCCGCGCAAATCGAGCCAGTCTTGTGAAATCACCGCGCCGGTCTGACCCTTTCCTCCCAAGGCCGAGTCGTCGATCGATTTGGAGTAGGTGTACTGCAGGTTCGCCGTGAAGCCGTTGTGCAGCCTGCGCCGCAATTGGATCTGTCCGGATTCTCGCGCCGAATTGCCGTTCGAAACGAGATAAGCGAATCCCGACGGGCAAGAGAGACATGGATTCGGCGCGCCGGCGGGATAGGTGTTAGGCAAAAATTCCTGGAGGCCGCGTGTCCCCTTGGCGCCGGCGTAGGTTGCCATCACGACCAGTGCTCCCGGCAGATCCCTTTCGAGAGACAGCACCCAGTTTTGCGAGTACCCTACCAGCAGGTTTGGATCGGTCGCGAAGGTATTTGGCGTAATCGCGGGCGACGCCAGGAATCCGTTCGCAAGAGTCAGTGGATTCGCCGGCCCGTTAGCCACGCTCAGGCTCTTGGAAAGCGGCGATTGTTGTGCCATCTGGGTGGCGATCGATTGATAGACCGAAGTGTTGTAATAGACGCCGTATCCTGCGCGTAAGACCATGGATGACGCGGAAAACGGACGCCAGGAAATTCCGATGCGCGGCTGAAATCCGTGCCTGTCGGGGTATATCAGAGGCTTGGCCGAATTGCGGGCTACTATCGGAGTCACGGAACTAAAACCGGGCCCGATTGCCAGATTCACCAGCCGGCCGTAGCGTTCCGTGACCGGCGTTCCGTACTCCCAGCGTATGCCTGCGTTCACAGTGAACCCCGGGCTGATTCTCCAATCGTCGGTAAGAAACCCGTCATAGGCCGAGGCCCGAAAATATTTGTCGGCGTTGCCGAATGCGATCGAGCTCGTATCCGGAATGCCCAAAAGAAATCCGGCGAAGTCCGAGCCGGTGGAGGCGCCTGTAAACACGAAACTGCCGCGTGGGTCCTGCTGCGCGAGGGAGTTGAACTGTTGCCGGCGGAAATCGCTGCCCAGCGACAGGTTGTGGCGGCCGCGGTTCCACAGTATGCCGTACGACAAGCCCCAGGTCTGATCGCGATTCAATGAGGGGTTTGCGTCGGAAAGCGGCGAAATGCCATCCGCAAACGTAAGCGCCGGGGGTCCCCAGTTCAACGGCTCCTGATTGTTCCCCACAATTCCCGCTTCAGCAGAAATGTTCTCACGGTTGGCGAAGTACGGCCGCAGACGGGCCGCGAGCCGGCTGTACTGCACGCCCAGCGTCCCGTAGAACCGCTGTGTGAAGCTGTGCCGCCAATTGATTGTGGCATTCATTCCCAGCGTGCTACCCGTGTCGAGGAACCCGAACAAGTTGGGATTGTCGCTGCGTGTGCTCTGAAACGCAAAGCCGCCCGACAATTGGTTCTTGCGGCCAATCGTCTTATTCATTCTGGATTGGAGGCTGTCCTGGTGGCTCGCGCTGATGATCGGGATCTGGTAGTTATATCGCGTGCCGCCGACAAAATTCGGCAGGGGGTAAAGCTGCAGCAGACTCTTTGCCTGCGAGCTGATGCGGCTCGGCGGGATTCGGTCGAAGCTCGACCCGGCGAATCCGGAAAGATCGCCGGTCCGCTGCTCGAGGGAAGGCATCAGGCCGGAAGCCGTCGATGCGTTGCGGTTCCGGGTCCACTGATACGCAACAAAGAAATTCGGTCCGTTGTGGACGAGGTGTGGGATCTTGAGCGGTCCCCCGAACGCCGCCATTGCTGTCACGTGATTGTAGGCCGGCTTCGCCGTATCCTGTCCGGTCAGGGAAAACGAGCGGGCATCCAACGCCGAATTGTCAACGGTGATCCCGAGGTTCCCGTTGTACAACCCCATGGGCGCCCGGCGATTGTTGCCGAACGCGGGAAATTGCGCGAACGGCAGCGCCGCCCCGTTATTCACGCTGCCGTTGATCAGGAAGCCATCGGCGGCGTGTTCCGCCAGTTCGTTGAAGCTGTCGGCTGTTTCAACCAAGGCTTCGTTCCGCGCTTTCGCGGCTTCGACCCGCCGGACAGGAAGAGCGGGCCGGGCCGCGGGGGCTGCTAGCGACTGAATCTCTTCGGAGGGCAGAAGGGTCAACTCCCACGAAGGACTCGGCGAGCCCGGCATGACCGTGATCTCACGGGTGATTTTCGCAAACAACAGCATTTCGATTTGAATTGTCCAAACACCGTCCGCCAGATCGGGAAAAGCATAGGTTCCCTGCGCGCCCGTTATCGCGGCGTAGGTCTGGTTTCCCCGCTTCAAGGTGACGGTTGCACCAGGCACAGGCAGCCCGCCGAACGTGGCGACGCCGTGGTGTTCGGAGGCGGTCAACCCCAGGGTCACCAGGCTTAGCAATAGCGGGCGATAAGCCCTAATTCTCAGACGCCCTCTCCACACGATCGATGACGATCACCTCTACGGGTCCCTTCTGCGATTCCAGCCTAAGCCCAAGCTGCTCCTGTACCGCCGCGAAGACCGAGGGGCCATTCGGATCCGGGGGCGGCGGCCCATCCGGTCCGGGAGGTCCGAAGGGTCCACCGCCCTGGCCGGGTTCCGGAGTCCAGGCCAGGTTGAAATCGTATTTTCCGGTCAGCCCGGTCTTATCGATCACGGGGCGGCCCAGTTGCGCGGAAAGAGTATTGGCCAGCATCTCCAACGGCGCACTAGTTGCATTGAGCTGGCCGCGGCCCATACGCAGCCCGCGCATCCCTCCCGTTGCGTCTTTCGATTCCTGGAGCTTCGGCCCGTTCTTTCCCACAACCAGTGCGTACACCGGCCCCTCTTTGGTTTCCCGATGGACCTTTAGCTGAAACCGTTCGGCCAACAGGGCGCGCAGTTTTTCCCGAACCTGCTTGTCGGCCGTCTTGAATTGTTCCTCGGTCAGCTTTTCCGGATTCTCGACCTTTTCCGATTTCGCCACGACGTCCCAGCGCTCGGAACCGATCCAGCCTGGCCCGCCGGATATTTGGAAATCGCGGACGTCGTAGGCGAAGCCGAGCAGAACTTTCAGGGTGGCATTGACCACTCGCAGGCCGGCGCCGGGCATGAGCTGGAGCTGCGTGCCGCGCGCGTCCGGCGCGCTCGGTTTGATGGAAGCCACATCGAAGGCCAGAGGCGCCGGTGTTTGGCCCCAAGCGAAGCAAGTGAGGATCCCGCCCAATACCGTGCCGCTCAGTGTCCGTTTCATCAAAATGATTCTCCTCCCCGGAACAGAAACGCTTGTCCTCCGGAATTTGTGACAATTCTAAACTCCCAGGCTACACTGGGTGTACACTGAACCGCATGGGCCGATGCCTTCCCATCGCGCTGCTGGCTTGGCTTCCGGCAATGACTGCAGACCTCAAAGTGGATCACGCGACGGCGGCAGGCAGAGACCTGCGCGCTATGGAGCGTGCCATCCAGGCGGCCGGCATGCCGTACGAGTACGGAGGCCCCCATGCCAATCATGCGACCGAAATGGCGCTGATCAGCTTTCCCGACGGATCTTATCTGGAATTGATCGCCATTCAACCGCAAGCCGAGCCGGCGGCCGTTGCCGCCACTCCGTGGCAGAAATGCATGGAAGGGAACGCCGGGCCGTGCGCCTGGGCGGTGCGTCCCATGGATCTCAGCGCCGAAGCGGCCCGCTTGAAGGCGGCGGCCGTGCCGGTCACACCCCCAGCCCGGAACGGCCGGAAGCGCCCCGATGGGGTTCAGCTCGACTGGGAGACGGCGCAAGTGGGTGCGGGAAATGGCAATTTCTTTCCGTTTCTGATTCGCGATTTCACGCCTCGCGACCGCCGGGCTTATCCCGGCGGCAAGCCAACCACCGCAAACTTCACCGGAATCGCCAAGGTGGTGCTGGCAGTGCGCGATCTGGATGGCGCAATTGCCCGCTACGAGCGCGCCTATGCGCTTCCCGCTCCACAGAAACAGGACGATTCAACCTTTGGGGCCAAACTGGCGTGGTTCCCTGGAACGCCTGTTGTGCTGGCAGCTCCGGCCAGTCCGCAATCCTGGCTCACGGAACGCCTCGATCGCTATGGGGAGATGCCCTGCGCCTTTATATTGGGGGGAGGGAAAGTCATGAGAGCGGCAGCGAACTGGTTCGGCACACCAATCTCGTGGCTGGCCTCGGATACGTTAGGCTGGCGGCTCGGCGTCGAGCCTTAAAGCCAGCGCCATCGGTAATCCCGGCGAGTTTCCCGTGTCGCGCGGCGCGCCTCCGCAGCGGCCTCGTGTGCTGCCCTCCGGGCTTCCCGCTGCGCTTCCCGAATGTCTCGTTCGGCCTCGCGCCACGCTCGGCGTGCCTCCCAGGACGCTTCCCGCCCGGCCCGCACAGCCTCCATTTGCGCGCGCCGCGTTTCTTGACGGGCGAAACGCGCGTCATCGCGCCAGTCGCAGAAGGCGAAAAACGGCGTCAACACCAGTGCCGCTAACAAAACAAGCTTCACCATATCCACCTATACGTTGAAAACGGGAATTTGTTTGCTCCAGTTTAAAGAAAAATGCTGGAACACGTCAGGCCCGCCTCGGCTTTCATAAGTTCCGAAATATCCAGCGTTTGCACCTTCCACCCCAGCCGCTCCACAATCCGGGCTGTCGAAGGAAAACACTCGGGGATCAGGACGGTATCGCCAATCGCAAGCACGTTGGCCGCGCGGGGTTCCTCCGGAGCCACGTCCACGATTTTGAAACCGGCAAACGGAGCGGTGTCGATCCAGGAGCGGTTCGCCAGGATGACTCCGTCTCCGAGCGGGCAGCACGCCGATTTTAGGTGCAGGCAGCCACGAACCTCAACTGGCCGGACCGTGTAACCGAAAGGCTGTAATTCTTCGCCCAGTTGCCCGATTCCGGCGGCATTGGAGCGCGCCGATTGCCCTACGAAGAGCGCCGAACCCGAGCGGAGGACATCCCCGCCTTCGAGGGTCGCGGGCTCACGCATCCAGCGAAGCGGCCGGAATTGGGCCAGCGTCCGGGCCAGGCTCTCCGATTCCTCACGCCGGGACTCCGCGCCCATGCGGGTCATCACCGCCACATCGGGCACGACGACCGCCGGGTCTTCCACAAACATGGAATCCGGCAAATCCGGCTCCGCGGGCAGGGAAATGACGTTTGCCCCGAGCGCGCGAAGGCAATCCTCATACTCCCGGTGCTGTTGCGAGGCCAGGCGGTAATCGATCTCCTGACGCGGAAGGTATCCCAACTCGCAGCGATTAATGGCGGGGCTGACGGCCCGCGTGATGGCAGTGAGCATTAACGGGTGCCATCGCTTCCGGCAAATATGGCGAAGAACAGCGAGTCCATATTCCGGGGCGATCCAGTGAACAGATCGGTGGGCGGTTTCCGGTAACGCAACATCTGGCGATAGAGGTAGTCGGCCATGTCGGAGTTGATGCCCCATCCGGCGATGTACTGTAATCGCAGATCCCGGTCCCGGCTGATTGGAGCGCCTCTCAGCCAGGGTTCGAAATCGGACTTGCGTCCGGTATAAGTTGCGAACAGATCCACGGCGGAGCTCACGCCGATCTCCCGCAGCGACTCGGCGACCGGCGCGTAATCGGGCCGCTCCAGGCGCTGCTGCACCTCATCCAGATTGATCTTGAGCGGCTCCGCCTGGCCCATGAAGACCATATCGTATCCGAGGCTATCCACGGTATTGGCCCAGATGCTTCCGTAGGGGAAGGCTTCAAAGAAGGTAGCCAGCTCGCTGCGGATGGTCGTCTCGTCGGTTTCGTAGAGCGGCACGTACAACGTAAAAATGCCGCCGGGATTCAAGTGGCGCTTAACGGCCTCGAAATACTCCTTCGAATACAGAGCCGCGGTACCCTTCACGAATACATCGAGAGGGTCGGAGGCGATGATGTCGAATTTCTGCGGCGTCGTCAGGACATAATGCCGAGCGTCATCGTACACGATACGCGTGCGTGGGTTGTGGAGAACGTCGTAGTTCTGACGCGCGAAGTAGCGTGTGGAAGTAGGAGGAACTACCGGCTCAATCTCGCAGATGGTAATACTACGGATGCCGGGGTAACGGGTAAACGTGCCCGCGGAAACTCCGGCGCCGAATCCGATTCCCAGAATGGACCGGGGCTGCGGATGCAGCATGGCCGGCAGATGGCCCACCATGCGCTGCAGTTTCATATCGTAAGGTTCGGTAGTGGCTTCGACGTGTCCGTTGACATCCACCTCCATCGCGCCGTCGCTCGATTGCGAGATGGCCACCGAAGAATTTCTGCCTTCGACCGTGTAGAGCACCTGTCCGTTCCAGGTCGCAAGGCGCCTGCCGTAGGCAATCACCTTTCCGGGAATTGCGTGTACATGCCACGCCAGTATGGCGGCGATTGCTATTGATGCTGCCAGAGCGGCTCCGCCCAGCCAGGAGCGGCGCTCGCGAACCCGCGGCGCCAGCACGAGGAGCCCGCTCAGCGCTGCCAGCGCCAACAGCAGCCGCTGCGTCTGCTGCGTGCCGATCCACGGAATGAGCAGGAGGCTTACACTCAGCGCGCCGCCGATGGCGCCGAGCGTATTGGCCGCATAAATTCGGCCTACCACACGCCCGGAGTCTTTTTCGGATCGCGCCACGGCCGCGCAAGCCAGCGGGAAACTTGCGCCCCACAAAAGAGTCGACGGCAATATGGCATACAAGCAGCGCAGCAAATCCAGGCGGAACGTCAGCCAAGGAGCGCCCCGCAGCAATTGATCGGGGGGCCAGTAGGGGAGCGAATCGGCGACCGCGTAAGCCGTCCACGCGATTCCGGCGGCGAGCAAGAGCTGGCACAGGCCGAGCGCCGTGCTTGCGGTGGCGGCACCGGAGATGCGGCGCAGCAGCCACGACCCCGCGCCGCTACCTGCTGCCAAGCCAACTAAAAAGACCGCGAGAATGATGGAGAAGACGTACACGGTTGCGCCCAGCATCATGCCGAGCAGGCGTGTCCACACGACTTCCGCGCCCAGCGCCGTTGCTCCGGAAATGGCAATTGCGGCGTACACGGCCCAAGAGCTCGGGCTTTGGGCTCCGGGCACAGCGGTCGCGCTTTCCACTTGCGGCGGAGCTACAACCCGCCTGGCGAGCATGAAACTGGCGGCTGCCACCACCAGGTTGATGCCTGCGGCCGCGTAAGTCCCCGTCGCCACGTTGTAGATCCGGAGCAGGTAGAATCCGGCGAGCAGGCATCCGAAAACCGCGCCGAGAGTATTGCCTCCATACAGGAATCCCCACCAGGAAACGCCTCGCGGTGTGGACTCGATCCAGCGGACAATCGCCGGCAGCGATGCGCCCATGAGCACCGTCGGCGGCAGCATACAGATGGCCGCAATCAATCCCCGCAGCAGCATGTTCGGTAAGCCATACCCGGCGCCCGCGATATAGACGCGATCGATATAGGGCATCACCAGCAGAACGAAGACTCCGCACAACGCGATGCCGGCTTCCAGACACGCGTAGACGCGCAACGGATTCCGGCGGAAACCGCGCAGCCGCGGAAGGGCTATGCTGCCGATGCATAAGCCGCTCATGAAGGTGGCCAGCAGCACTCCGATCGATACCGCGGTCGAACCGATCGCGAGCTGTAGCAGTTGGAACCAGACGATCTCGTAGATCAACGCGGCGCAGCCGCTGGCCGCAAATAGAATCCACAGAAGAAACAGATAGCCTGGCGCCATCGACCCTGGGCCGCGATCACCGATCACTTGCCGACCAGGTGCTCCACGTCCTGATTATTCTCGTTGCAGATGTATTCCTGGATTTCCCCGTTCATCAGCACTGACGTGCGCTTGATCTTCCAGGGCTCGCTGTAAGCGGCCGGGTCTTCGATAGTGATATCGATATCCAGGTTCCCCAGGTCTCGCCGGCGGTACCGTTCGATGACGTGAAGCTGTTCGGTATGCGGATGCCCGGCAAAGTCGAACCAGAATTTATCGTTGAACCCGATAGTATCTACTACCAGCGTGTCGCCGTCCCACGTGCCGATGGAATGGCCATACCAGGTGGGGTCGAGGTCCTTGGGGTGTTCCCGCGCGTCGAGAAAAACCTGGCGGTAAGAGTGAATGTTCCCTTCAAATAACAGGACTACGAGGGTTGGCGTCTGCACGATTTTCCACGGAAAGGGATTCATGCGCGGCACCCCCGCGGGCAGACAGCGCGCTTCCGGATCCTCGCGGGAATGGCTCTCGCTGCGCTCCTTGGTGAGGGCGGCCGCCCAAGGCGTCATTACAGGTTTGCCGGGATCGACCGTGCGCGGAGAGTACCAGACCCCCGAAAGTTCGGGTTTGCCGTCGGCGGTCTTGGGCGCCGGGCCGCTGGGACCGGCGCGCCGGTTATTGAGCGGACTCCCTTCGGGCCCCACGATACTTCCTCCGGGCGGAGGCAGGGCACTAGTGGAAGCGGCGGGCGCCGGCTGATTCCGCTCGGGACGCTGCGCCGCTGCGGGCACGGTCCACACTGCCAGCAGAATGGCTGCTGCCATTACAGAACCGCCGATGCGGAATTTCATGGGGAGCCTCCAAAGCGGCGGCCGAAGCCGCGACTTGGCGTGAGGCTATCATGCGATTGCAAAAAATGTCAAGAATCGCGGCGTCTTAGCGCCTTTTGGACCAGCATATAAACCACCGATCTGAATTCAGATTTGGAGAAGGCCCTGGCCCAAGCTCAGGCCGCGGCCGGCTCGGCGATGCTGGATCCCACGGCCGGCTTGCTTTCCCCGTTTTTCATAGATCTTTCCTCGCTTTTTCAGGACTTTCACGGCGGCGCGGAGCGATGGTGAAATCACCGTGACGCCAGATGCAGGCGTGCGGCCTGGAAAAGCCATGCACAAGATCACGAAAATGAAAATCACCGCTACAACCTGTTGGATCGCGATGACTGCGGCCTGGGCGGAGACACCCCAGCCCGTTATTCTCGATATCGGATACCAGAACCAAGTTCTTTACGTTGACGACGTGTCGGACCGTTCGAAGCTCGCCGCGTCCGCCACTCCAGTGATTCCCAACCTGAGGACTTTCTCTTCAGCGACGGCCTTGGGCGATATTGTTTCCATCAACGGCAAACCGGCCAAGGGCTCGGTGGTGGTCCGGTCGCAGTTTTTGAATCTCGCACCTAACGCTCCTTCGGGCCAGTCAATAGGAGATACCTTCAGGCCCGCGTTCGGCGACATCGTCTTCGAGATTCTGCAAGCCGACGGGACTCCGGTCGGTACCCTCATGCTTCTTGGTTATTTAGGCGGCGCCGCCCCGCCGGGCGCTCCTGCCAGCTTTCAAAATAATGCCACGGTGACGGGCGGAACCGGAGCGTTTCTGGGCGCACGCGGCTATTTTGCCAGCCCGGCCGCACCTCTTCGGCCCACATCAACGCAGGAGGACCCCGCAAACCGGAGGGTGAACGGAGGCCCGCAGGGGCACGTCTTCGTGTATCTTATTCCCGCGAGCTGGCCGGAGATCGTCACGACGGCTAACGGCCCGGCAGTTCTGCACGCTGGGGATTCCACTTTGGTGACGGCGGCGAAACCGGCGAGGAGCGGCGAAATACTGACGTTTTATGCGACGGGACTCGGCCCGACACGACCGGCGTTGGAACCGGGGAATGTCTTCAGCGCCAGCCCGCTGCAAGTGGCCAACTCTCCGGTGGAAGTGACCATCGGCGGGCGCGAAGCGGAGGTCCTTTATGCAGGCGGCTATCCGGGGAGCACCGATGGCTTTCAGGTTAACGTGCGGCTGCCGACCGGGCTGTCGCCGGGGCCGGCCAGCGTGCGATTGAACGCCGCCTTTGTGCCGAGCGCCGCGATCAACATACCGATCCAGTAAAAGCCGCTTGCACTTTCGCGGTCAGGGCAGACCGATCTTCCTCACGAGTGATTCGTAACGGGGGTCCGCGTGCAAAAACCGGAAGGCCGGCTGCAACCTGACCGTGAGAACCTGAATATCGCGGGCTTCGATTGCCCGTTGGAGCCAGGCAAGCGAGTTTTCGCGGTCCTTCAAGCGTGCGTAGGTGAGGGCCAGCATCGTGGGGTTCCGCGAAGGAATCCCGCTCTCCCGAAGCCGCGCCTCAGTTTGCAGGAAACCGTCTGGACCGTGCAGACTGAAAGCGGTCCGGACTTCGCGATAGTAGGATTCTGAAAACCTGGCGCGTTTCAACCAATCGAGCGCGTCCTCATACCGGCCCTGGTCGAGCGAGGCGTTGATCATCGCCGAATCTAAGGCAATGATTCTCGGATCGAATTCGAGTACCGCGCGCGCGGTGGACGCTCCGCGGTGGAAGTCGCCAGTGAGGAGTTCGATACGGGCCAGCAACTTGGCGACCACCATGTCCAGGGGGTCCAATGATCGCGCCAACCTGCCCTCCCGAAGCGCTTCGGCCGGGGAACCGGTAATGAGCAGATAGTGAGCCAAGGCTGCATGGGCAGGGGCCGACCAAGGGTCGAGTAAGATGGCCCGCCGTATCTCGCGCTCCGCCGCAGGGAAGTTCCAATCGAAAAACAAGAGGCAAGCGCCTTTAACGAGGTGCGCCGTTGTGGAGCGATCGTCGAGGGTCAGCGCACGTTCGGCAGAGCTTCTGGCCTGAGGCGACTCCATGGTTCCGTAGTACCAGGCGAGCTGCGCATACGCCCCCGCAAACTCGCGATCGATTTCCACGGCCTGTTTGAGCAACCGGACCGCGTTTCGAATATTCTCGGGCTCCATGCTTTTGCGGCCCTCGAAAATCCCACGCAAATAGAGCTGATATGCCTCTGGTCGACTGGCCCCGAGACGCTGGGACGGTTCCATAGCGCCCGCCAATAGGGTTCGGCCAACACCGTTCGCCACCTGCCGCTGTATGGCGAACATGTCCTGAAGGTCACCCTCCCACGTCTGAGACCATAGCGTATACCCATCCCGTACACTGCCGAGCTGAGCGGTAACACGAATCTGGTTCCGCTGACGAAGCACGCTGCCTTCGAGGACGGCATCGGCATCGAATCGCCTTCCGATCTGCCGGATGTCCTGCCCGGCGCCCTTGAACTGTAATGCGCTGGTCCGGGCGACCACCTTTAGGGAGGGGATCGTGGCGAGCGTGGCAGTAACCTCCTGGGAAACACCGTCGCCGAGGTACTCATCTGCTGCGCTATCGCTGAGGTTGGTGAATGGAAGCACCACAATAGAACGGAGCGGTTTCGGCCGGTTGCTGCGCGAGACTGTATGATACGCGGCGGTGATCGCCAAAACGGTGGCCGCCGCAATGGAGGCACGAAATCTAAGGGAAGACATCATTGCCCGAGCGGGCGTCGCTGGAGTCAGATCCGGAGGGTCGACCGTCACGCGCCCATTCCCATCGTGACGGGCAAATCTCAAAACCGGCGTGGTCACATGAGCCGTGAACACATAGCCGCGGCGTGAGATGGTGCGGATCAGCTGCTGAGAATCGTCCGTAAGAGCTTTTCGGATATCGGCAATGCATTTAGTGACGGACTCATCCGTGACCGCCACATCGCCCCAGACCGCCTTCAAGAGCTCCTCGCGGGAAACGACGGCGCCTTGACGCATCACCAAATATGCCAGCACCTCAAAGGACTTTGGCCGCAGCGCCACTTCTTCATCGCCGCGGCGTAGCGTTCGGGTATCGGGGTTCAGAACGAAGTCACGAAACCGGTGCTCGCGTGATAGCCCTTCATGATTTGCCCAACTGCTCAACCGTGTCGTGCTCCGGAACATCCTCGGCCCAGACCTTTTTCCGGTCAGGAGCCCGTCGGATCGACGCGAGTCTATCAAATTCCGGCCGGACGCGGCAACAGGCGCCGCTACGCGCGGCGTCTGAGCACTTTTTGGAGTAGCAAATATACCACCGATCCCGTCGAATCGCTGTAGATGTCGCAGTGATCGATCGCATCCGGATCGATTCCCGAAACGAGCCGCGACATATCGGATTCGTCGCGATAAAGGAGGTGCCAGTCCATGAAGCTTTCCATGTAACCGCGCTCGCGCACTTGCGGCGCGAAGTTGGGAATCAGTATGAACCCGCCCGGCCTCGTCATCTCGAACATGCGCGCGGTCAGGGCCTGCGCGATATTGTCGGCGAGGTAATCAAAGAGACCCGCGGCATAAACCAGATCGAACTCCCCGAGCGAGAGTTTGCGCCCTAGAATGTGTCGGACCGAGCCGAGCACGGTCTCCACGCCAAGGGGTGCGTAGTGATGCGCCACTTCGCGAAGGCTGGCGGCATCCGTGTCCAGAGCTACGAATCGCGCCACGCGTCCGGCGCCAAGCGCTTGTGAGAGTTCCGCTTCTCGCAAGTGGCCGGCGGCGATCGCGAGCATGGCGGCGTTCGGCCGGTCAGCGGCAACACGGTCAATCAGTTGGGCGATGTGCCGCCGGCGATGGCAGACCGCCTGGCCGGCAAAGCAGCCCTGGATGTAGCGATGTATCTCGCGCCCCAGGCGAGAAGCCTGATCGTCGGCCTCGTGACAGGAGTGAATGCCGTAGACGTAATCCATCATGACTGCGTCACCGGCGTAGCCGCGCGGCTTCTCCAAAGCGCGCCGTGTCAGCGGGTCGCTATAGAGCGCCCGCCCCAGGTCATGGTGTTCCCGAACGGCGCGCGCAAATTCGGCCCACTCCCCAGGTAGCATCTTCTCGCGGACCTCCTGCAGGCTTTCCATAATGACGTCCATGGCTCGCTCCGCCGGGCCGGATCTAAAGGCGGCGGCTGCTTCGTCGAGCCGGGCCAGGACTTTCCACGCGATATTGTCACTGAGAACCGGATGAATCGAAGTCGAAGGTTGCATCGTCCCTCCTGACTGGAAAGGCGAAAACCGGCCGGCTTTTTTGCGGTTGACGGAAAAATTCTCAGGGATGAGGATCCGAAGGGAAACGATAAGGGTTCCGGCCTTCTGCGGGCCGGCCCTCGGTGCTGGCCCATTTTAGATAGCGGGCCAGATCGCGCCGCCGCCGCCAGACAAACACCCAAAAATCGCGAAATGTGATCTGGTCGGCGTGAAGTCCCGAAAAAGTCTCGATGCGCCAGCGGAGGTACGGACTGCGCCAGGGCCGCAGGCGGCTTCCACGACTAAGCCGCCACAGAGTTCGCAGCATTATCTGAGTGAGGTAGTTTTTTGCGGCGGGTTGGCTTGGTCGGGCGTGGCGTAATAGCCGCTGCGCGTGCGTACCGTGGGATTGCCCGGCGCCTTCGCGACGACCTTGATCTGCCGGAAGGTCCCGTCCATCGTCGGGTTCGAGGGCGTGTAAACGATGGTGTATTGGTTACGGATATTGCGCGCCACCTGGTGGGCGATGCGATCCACTTCGGCGACATCTTTGGGGAAGTAGGATTCTCCGCCCGTTGCTTCCCCCAGCGCATTGAGCGCGCGTTCGGCACGCTTCGCCTCGCGCCGCTCCTCTTCGCTGAGCAAACCCACCGAATAGATGATCACTCCGCTCTGCTGAGAGGCCTTCACCAGGTTTTCCAGGCTTACCAGGCTGCTGTTGTCGTTGCCATCGGTTACGACGACGAGAACCTTTTTGTCCTTGTGCGCCTTCTCCTTTTCGTGATCGATCGACATGCGGATGGCGTCCCGCATGGCCGTGCCCCCTCGGGAATCGATTCGCGTCAGGGCCTCTTCCATTTCCTTAATGTCGCTCGTGAAGTCTTTACCGTGCGGAAGATCGTTGAAGGCTTCGTCATTGAAGTTGACGACGAAGACTTCATCGTCGGGGTTGGAATCCTTGACCAGCGCCAGGGCGGCTGCTTCGACCTTAGCGCGCTTGTCGCGCATGCTGCCGCTGTTATCGATGATCAGCCCCATCGATACCGGAACGTCCTCGCGTTTGAAAGTGCGAATTTCCTGCTGCACGCCGTTTTCGTATACCGTGAATGCATCCTTGGTCAAATTCGTAATGAGGTGGCCACTCTTGTCGACCACCGTGGCGTGCAGATCGACTACGCGTGTATCGGAACGGAAAACGGCGCCGCTGTCTTCGGTTTTGGGCTGCTGCCCGTAGAGCGCCGCGGCAGCCACCACAATCGCGGCTAGCAGGATGCTGACAAAGGCCTCTGATCGGCCGATTCGCAGGCGAAACCGCCTGCGCCACCACGCAGGATCAACAGGTTGCCAGCCTTGGTGGGGCAGGCATTCAGCCTGCCAACGCCTTTTTCCCCATCCAGCTTGTGCAAAACGTCTACTCAGACGGAACATAATAGCCATGTCTCCAGAAGGCACGGAGAGGAGGCAATCCTCGCGGCTGGTTCAGTTTGACTTCCACGCGCCGGTATTTCCCATCGCGCTCTGAATTGTGCGGGTAATAGCCGAGGATGTATTGGTTGCGCAGTTCCACTCCGATTTTTGCGGCGATGTCGGCCAGTTCCGCCAGGTTTTCTACTCCGTACTGGCGGCCTCCGGTCTGCTCGGCGATTTCCGTCAGCAGTCCCGGGCCGGAAAGTTCCTCCGGTGAGCGCGACCGGGCGCCCATAGGCTCATAAATTCCGATCGCATAGATTTGGACGTCGGCTTCCTTCACCAGGTTCTTAATTTCATTCTCTGTGTAGCGGCTGCTGTTGTCGCCGCCGTCGGAAATCAGCAGCAAGGCCTTGCGCGGGTTCTTGGCCTTCTTCATTTCATGCAGCGCCAGGTAAATGGCATCCAGCAGAGCGGTGCGGCCTTTGGATTGCGTGAAGGTAAGGCGGTTTTGGATTTCCTCGAGATTCTTCGTGAACGGTTCCACCAGGTCGGCGGTATCGTTGAACTGGACCAGGAAGAACTCGTCTTCCGGATTGGCGATCTTGAAGAACTGGGACACGGCCTGCCGCGATTTTTCCAGTTTGCTGCCCATGCTGCCGCTGCAATCGAAGACCACGCCGACCGAGAGGGGAGCGTCTTCGCTGGAGAATTGGCTGATGTCCTGCTCTTTCTTGTCCTCGAACAACCGGAAGTTCTCCTTCTCCAGCCCGGTTACGAATCGGTTGTAGGGGTCGGTCACGGTCACTGGGATCAGCACCAGCGTACTTTCCACGCGGATGTTGGAACGCGGAGCGGGCGCCGGATTTGCTGTGCTCTTCGCGCGGGGCTCGACGGAAACCTTCGGATCGGTGGGAACGGTATCGGCAGCGAACAACGCGGCGGACAAGAAAACCAGGACAGCGCTCGTTCGGAACAGAGTCCGGTGGGTCGGCAGCATCGCAGCTCCCCAGCCTTTCTTTCCCAAGTCTAGCATAGGGTTTTTGTGGTATGATCTTCTGTGCCCCGTAAAATTTTGGGCGTCATTCCTGCACGGTTTTCCTCTTCTCGTTTCCCCGGAAAAGTCCTCGCCTCCATCGCCGGTAAGAGCATGCTGCAACATGTGTACGAACGGGCCGCAATGGCGCGGTATCTGACCAGCACGATAATTGCCACCGACGACGAGCGTGTTTACGCAACCGCACGCTCCTTTGGCGCCCTTGTGCGCATGACGCGGTCAGATCACACCTCCGGAACCGATCGCGTGGCAGAGGTGGCGTCCGCGGAAAGCGCGGGAATCGTGGTCAACATTCAAGGCGACGAGCCGCTCATCGATCCGGCGGCCATCGATGCCGCAATTCTTCCGATGGTTCACGATCCGGACATCCCAGTCTGCACGCTCAAAAAGAAGATTGAAGATCCGCGAGAGATCGCCGATCCCAACGTAGTCAAAGTAGTGACCGATTTTTCGGGCGCGGCGATTTATTTTTCGCGGAGTCCGATACCGTTCGCGCGTGACGGGCGCCCTGCAACCTGGTACAAGCACATCGGACTCTACGTCTACCGGCGGGAGTTTCTCCTGCAATATCCGGCGCTTCGGGTCGGGCCCCTCGAAGAGGCCGAGCGATTGGAACAGTTGCGGGTCCTGGAAAATGGCCACCGCATTCAAGTGGTGGAAACCGAGTACGAATCCTGGGGTGTGGATACGCCGGAAGACTTGGCAAGAGTCTCGCGGCTTTTTGAAATGACGGGGGTACACGCGAATGGCTAAGTACATTTTCGTGACGGGCGGAGTGGTCTCGTCGCTGGGGAAAGGCATCGCCGCGGCATCCATCGGTTGCCTGCTGGAGAGCCGCGGGCTGAAAGTGACCTGCCAAAAATTCGACCCTTATCTGAATGTCGATCCCGGCACGATGAGTCCGTTCCAGCATGGAGAGGTTTTTGTCACCGACGATGGCGCGGAGACGGATCTTGACCTGGGCCACTACGAGCGTTTCACGCACGCGCGGCTCACGCAGATGAACAATCTGACTTCAGGCAGGATCTACGAGCAGATCATCGCGCGCGAGCGCCGCGGCGACTATCTCGGGAAGACCGTGCAAGTGATCCCGCACGTCACCAACGAAATCAAGGCGGCCATGAAGCGGGTGGCGCAGGATGTCGATGTGGTCATTGCGGAAATCGGCGGCACCGTCGGCGACATCGAATCGCTGCCCTTTCTCGAAGCGATCCGCCAGATGCGCCACGAGCAGGGGCGCGATAACTGCATTTTCGTGCATGTGACCCTGGTCCCCTGGATCGCCGCGGCCCAGGAACTCAAGACCAAGCCTACGCAGCACAGCGTCAAGGAGCTGCGCGCCATCGGTATCCAGCCGGATATCCTGCTTTGCCGCGCGGAACGATTCATTCCCGAGGAGATGAAAGAGAAGATCGCGCTGTTCTGCGACGTGGACGTGCAGGCCGTCGTCACGGCGCGCGACGTGAAATCGGTTTATGAAGTCCCGGTAGTGTTCGCCGGCGAGGGCGTAGATGAGATCGTTCTGCGCCTGCTTCGGCTGGAGGCGGGGCCGCGCGACCTCAGCCGCTGGACCGCCATGCTCGAGCGGATGCAGAATCCGCGCGACGAAGTTTCTATTGGGCTGGTGGGTAAGTATGTGGAGTACGAAGACTCATACAAGAGCTTGAAAGAAGCTCTGCTGCACGGCGGCCTGGCCCATGAATTGAAAGTCAACATCCATTGGATCGAGGCTGAGGGCGTTGTTGGTCCGGGATGGGAGAAACAACTGGTTGGCTACGATGGCATCCTCGTGCCCGGAGGCTTCGGCAAGCGCGGCATCGATGGCATGCTGAACACGATCCAGTATGCGCGCGAGCGCAAGGTGCCGTACTTCGGCATTTGCCTCGGGATGCAGACCCTCGTAATCGAATACGCGCGCAACGTATGCGGGTTGAAAGATGCCGATTCCACCGAGTTTAACCCCGGCACGCCGCATCGTGTGATCTTCAAGCTGCGGGAATTAAAGGGTGTCGATGAATTGGGCGGCACCATGCGGTTGGGCGGATGGCCGTGTGTGCTCGCGGAAAACAGTTTTACCCAGCGCGCGTATGGCGCGCGCGAGATTAATGAGCGGCATCGCCACCGCTACGAATTCAACCGCGAATACGAAGACCAACTGAAGGCGGCCGGTCTGAAAATCACCGGCCAGACACCCGATGGCACGTACGTCGAGATCTGCGAAATCGCAGGGCATCCCTGGTTTCTGGGTTGCCAGTTCCATCCGGAGTTCAAATCGAAACCGATGGAGCCGCACCCGCTGTTCAAGGCGTTCGTCGGCGCGGCTTACGAGCACCGGCAGCGGCGTCAATCGACGACAGTTCTGGACGCCGAATCCCACACGGAACCACAATATTCGCGTGTCCGTTGATTACAAGGCTTTCGGAAACGGCCTGGTTTTGATTGCCGGGCCGTGTGTCATCGAGAGCGAAGAACACGTGCACCGTATGGCGCGCGGCATCCGCGACGCCGTAGGCCAGTTCATTTTCAAGGCTTCCTTCGATAAGGCCAACCGGACGAGCGTGGGAGCTTACCGGGGGCCGGGACTCCGCGAAGGGTTGCGCATCCTGGCCGGCATTAAGGCCGATGGATTCCCGGTTCTCACCGATATTCACGAGCCGGCCCAGGCAGAGGAGGTTGCCGAGGTCGCCGACATCTTGCAGATTCCGGCTTTCCTCTGCCGCCAGACCGACCTTCTGCTGGCTGCGGGACGCACCGGCCGCATCGTCAATATCAAGAAGGGCCAATTCGTGGCGCCCCACGATATCCATCGCGCGGCTGAAAAAGTGGCCTCTACGGGCAACCGGCAGGTTGTCCTCACCGAGCGCGGATCCTCATTCGGTTACAACAACCTGGTGGTGGACATGCGCGGGCTGAAGATTATGCGGGACGCCGGATGGCCGGTGGTGTTCGACGCCACGCACAGCGTCCAACTCCCCGGCGGGGCAGGCGCTCAATCGGGTGGCCAGCCCGAGTTTATCGAAACACTCGCCCGGGCGGCGGTTGCGGCCGGGGTGGATGGCGTTTTCGTCGAGGTCCACGAAGAGCCCGAACGGGCGCTCTCCGATGGAGCCAATGCACTGCGTCTCAGCCGTTTACGAGAGTTTTGGAGCCGCCTCGAAAAACTCGATTCACTAGTTCGGTCTGCCGATTTCCTCAACGTTTCGGGCGCCGCACACGTCATAAAATAGAAGTATCCGTATGACGAATTCCGACAAGCGACGCCGTGGCTTCTCTTTGATTGAGCTGCTGATCGTGATTGCGATCATCCTCATTATCGTGACGGTTGCCCTACCGAAACTGAATAATGCCACGCGTTACGCCCACGAAACGGCCGCCGTCAAGGCCATACAGACGATTCACACCGTCCAGGTGCAGTACAACTCGCAGTACGGACACTATGCCACGTCGCTGGCCGAACTGGGTCCTCCGGCGAGCGGCGCGCCCACGGCTGCTGCCTCCGATCTGATCGGCAACGATCTCGCGCAAGGCGAAAAGAGCGGTTACAAGTTCACCATGACCGGCACGCCGGGCGGATACGTGATCAATGCTGTACCGGTGACCTATGGGAGCAGCGGCACCCGGACGTTCTACTCCGACCAGAGCATGGTCATTCGGGAAAACTACGGAGCCGAACCGGCGACCCCCACAAGCAAGGAGTTGGGCTCACATTAACCGGCGCCCCGCGGGGCGGCAACCGGCTTTCCTTACCACATGCCACGGGTGGCTTCAATAGCTCCTATGTAACTTTCCCGTTATTTACAAAGCCTATACACTAAAATAACCTTTTCAAGAAGGGTCTCCCTTAGCATGGATCCTGTGCGCACGGTGGCAGAATCTCAAAAGGCGCCCGTTACAACGCGCCGTAGCTTTTATGTTGTAGCCATTTATGGGCTTTGGGGGATCATATCGGCGGCACTGGGCCTTCCCGCACTAATTTACCT
The DNA here is from genome assembly GCA_003175985.1 of Terriglobia bacterium. Lineage (GTDB taxonomy): Bacteria > Acidobacteriota > Terriglobia > Bryobacterales > Bryobacteraceae > PSRJ01. The sequence goes on along the minus strand of PSRJ01000326.1, from coordinate 5,718 downwards.
GTTTGTGCCGCCCCGGATGCGCCGTCAGAGCGAGTGGGTGGATGCGGGAGATGTCACCCAGCTTGCTTCCAACAGCCCGGTTGAGATGACTTTCCGCCGCAACCGCGTGGATGGCTGGAAGGTCACCAGCGAAAAGAGTACGGCTTGGGTGGTCAAGCTGCCCAACAACCAGGTGGTGGCCTACGCACCCCAATGTACTCATTTAGGCTGCGCATACCATTGGGATCAAGGCAAAAACGAGTTCATCTGCCCCTGCCATAATTCTCTTTTCTCGATTGAGGGTAAGGTTCTCGACGGCCCGGCGCCCCGTCCCCTGGACCGCTATCAGACCAGAATCGATGGCAAACAGCTTTTGGTGGGACCGCTGCAGTCCTCCCCGGGTCAGACGGCATGAGACAGCACTGGAACAGGCTGAACGAATGGGTGGATCACCGCACCGGCATTCCCACTGCGGCGCGCAAGTTTTTGTACGAAGAAATTCCCGCCTCCAGTGGCTGGCATCAGGTGTTTGGCAGCGTGGCTGTGTTCCTGTTTCTGGTGCAGGCCTTCACCGGCGCCATGCTGGCGTTTAACTACGCGCCCACACCCGGAGACGCTTATAACAGCCTGCGTTACATTCTGACTGAACTCACGGGCGGCCGCTTGATGCGCGGCCTGCATCACTGGGGCGCCAGCATGATGATCGTGGTGGTGGTGCTCCACATGATCCAAGTGTTCCTCTATGGGGCCTACAAGAAGCCCCGCGAGACCACGTGGATGGTGGGAGTCGTGCTGCTGCTCCTGACGCTTGCTTATGGGCTTACTGGATACCTGCTCCCCTGGGACAACCGGGCCTATTGGGGAACGGTGGTCACAACGAAGATTGCGGCGCAGGCGCCGCTATTAGGTCCTTATCTGACGCGATTGCTCGGAGGCGAGGGGTCAATCGGCGTAGTGACCTTCGCCCGCTTTTTCGGGCTGCACGTGCTGTTGCTGCCGCCTGCCACCGCGATGCTGATCGGCGTTCACATTTACCTGGTGCGCAAGCATGGAGTGGCTCCGGCCCCGGGCGATGAGTTGGTTCCTGCCAAGAAGTTCTATCCGGAGCAGGTTTTCAAAGATACCATTGCGATTTTCGCGGCCTTCGCCATTCTGTTCACGATGGCAGTCGCGGCGCGCGTGCCTTTGGAGCAGTTGGCCGACCCTTCGGACACGTCCTACATTCCCCGTCCCGAATGGTACTTTTTGTTCTTGTTCCAGACACTCAAGCTGTTTAGCGGTCCGCTGGAAGTAGTTGGCGCTGTCGTGTTGCCGGGTCTGGCAGTGGTGGCTCTGATCATGGTGCCGTTTATCGATCGCGGGCAGATGATCAAGGTCACGCGGCGGACGTTCGCTGCCGGTTTTGTAGCGCTCGCCGCGCTGGGCTGGACCGGATTGACCGCGGCCGCCGTCATTACCACGCCCAAAGAGGCGCGCGAGGTGGCGGTGGATTATTCCGCGCCCACCGACTGGATGCAGCTCTCGCCGGAAGAGATGGCCGGTGTCGGGTATTTCCGCCGCGAAAACTGTGTAAGTTGTCACGCGGTGGGCGATGGCGGATCCATAGGGCCCGATTTGGCGCAGACCGCCATTCGCCGGAATGCAGCCTGGATGATCCAGCATTTCAAGAGCCCGGCGGGCGTGCGCCCTGGCACATCGATGCCTCCGATCCAACTGAGCGATCCCCAGTTGAACTCACTGGCTGCCTTCCTGCTCAAGCTGAATACGGATAATGCCATGGCGCTCTTCAACGCGCCCGAGTTCATGGTGCAGGGGGCGCTGGTCTACCAGGTCAACGGGTGCAGCGACTGCCACCAGGTGAACGGCATCGGAACGCAAATCGGTCCTAACCTGAACGGGTTGACCAGACGGCGCAGCCGTAGCTGGGTACAGGAGCATTTCCTCGATCCCGCCAAACTCTCGCCGGGAAGCATCATGCCGGCTTACCGGCTCAACCAGAAGGACCTGGAAAACCTGACGGCGTACCTGTTCGCGCTGCCGGAGTCCTGAAGCTCAAAACACCTGTGCCGAGTGGATGCCCTGCGCTTCGAGCGCCGTCGCCATCTTTTGCAGGGCAGTCTTGTGGATCTGCGAAATCCGGCTCTCATTGACTCCCAGCAGGTCGCCAATCTCCTTCATGGTCATCTCATTGGTGTAGTAGAGGAAGACCACTTTCTGGTAGCGCTCGGGCAGGTTCTTCATGGCTCGTGCCAACGTGCTCTGTAACTGCCGGCGGGCACAGACGCGATCCGGTTGCAGTTCGAGCGTGTCGGCAAACTCCTGGACGCGGTCGCCTTCATCTTCGCTATGAACGGTCGTCGAGACCAGGCCGATCGTGCGCAGCTCGGAAAGCATCCGGCGCCAGCGGTCAATTCCGATTCCCATCTCTTGCGCAACTTCCGATTCGGTGGGTGTGCGCCCCAGCTTCGTCGATAAATCGCGTGTCACCGAATCCATTTGTTTTTGGCGTTTCCGCATATCCCTCGAGGCCCAGTCGAGCTGCCGCAGGCTGTCCAGAATAGCGCCCTTGATACGATGCTTCGCATAGCTCTGGAAGGCGACGTTCTTTGAGGAATCGTATTTTTCGACCGCATCGAACAGGCCCAGAACGCCGGCATGCACCAGATCGTCCAGATCCACATGTACGGGTAGGTTTTCGTGGACTCGAATCGCGATCGCTTTGACGAGCGAAAGATGATCGAGCACAATCTGATCGCGTACATCCTGAGAAACCTTCTGCCGCCGCCGTAGAGACACACGTTGCACCCGCATTGTTTTTCGTCCTTTTCCTGATTTCCGGATTTGCCGGCCGGAGTGGCCCGGCAGCAATCAGTAGTGCAACGCGATTGCCACAGAGTTTAGGAGATAAATACCTTATTTCTTATTGGCTAGGGCCTCAGGTCTGACCCGTTCTGAAACGAATGTTTCAAGGTGAAACAGCGGGCTGTTTCGGCGAGCGTATATTGCCGATTACGAGTTGGACTCCTGCGCCAAGGTGGTGCGGCTCATCTCGCGGAGCTTGTATCGCAATACTTTTCCGGCAGCCGTTTTGGGCAACTCGGGCAGGAATTCGATGCGGCGCGGGTACTTGTAGGGCGTGATTCGCTGCTTTACGAAATCCTGGAGCTCTTTGACCAGGTCCGTGTTACCCGCGTAGCCCTCTCGCAGAACGACGAACGCTTGCGGAGTGTGGAGCCCAGTCTCCTCTTCAAAGGCAACCACCGCGGCTTCGAGAACGCAGGAATGCTCGATCAGCGCACCCTCCACTTCGATCGGCGACAACCATTGACCCGACACGCGAAACATATCGTCCGACCGGCCGGCGTACCAATAGTAGCCATCTTCATCGACTCTGTATTTGTCTCCCGTGAAGAACCATCGGCCGCGCATACGGTCCTGCGTCAGAGCGTGGCGGTTCCAGTAACATTGCGCCGTGCTGGGGCCGGCCACCAGCAAGTCTCCGATGACGCCGGGAGGCGCCGGCTGCCCCGCATTGTCGATTAGGGCCAGTTCGTAGCCCGGCACGGCCTGCCCCGTACTTCCGGGGCGCACCTGTCCGGCGCGCGCCGAGAGATAAATGTGCAACACCTCTGTCGATCCGATGCCGTCCAGAATCTCGAGGCCGAAACGCTGTTTCCAGCGCCGGAAGATTTCGGCGGGAAGAGGCTCCGCGGCCGAAGCCGCCAGACGAATCGACGCGAGATCATAAACCGTGCGTTCCGCCTCCTGCAGCATTGATGCGTAGAGTGTCGGTACGGAGAAGAAGAGTGTGGGCCGGCTGGCCTGCGCGATCTCCAGAATCGTCTTAGGTTGCGGCTTGCCCGGGTACAAAACGGTCGTGGCGCCCACGTGAAACGGAAACATCAGTCCGTTGCCAAGGCCGTAGGCGTGAAAGAGCTTGGATGAGGAGAAGGTAACATCGTCCGCCCGAATATCCAGGACGCCGCGCGCATAATACTCGCTGCAACAGAACCAGTCGTGGTGCCGGTGTACGGCAGCTTTCGGCCGTCCCGTGCTTCCGGAAGTCCAGAGCCAGAAGGCGGTGTCATCTTTCCTCGTAGGCGCCGCTTCCAATTCCGGCGACGCGTCCTTCAGGAAACGGTTCCAGTGGAGGTAACCCTCCACGGGCTCTCCGCACACGATGATGTGTTTCAAATAGCGCTGGCCGGAAAGCGCCGGTCCGAATCCAGCGAGTAGCGCGGAGTGGACGATCGCGACTTTGGCCCGGCTCTCCTCAAGGAAGTATGCGTAATCATCTGCCCGCAAAGCAGTGCTCGTCGGCACGGCCACCGCTCCCATCTTCATCGTTCCTAAATACGCGGCTGCGAACTCCGGGACATCCGGGAGCACCAGCAACGCCCGCTGTTCCTGCTCGAGTCCGATCTCCCGCAGCGCGTTGCCAACACGGTTGACCTGCGCAGAAACTTCGGAATACGTAACGCAGCGATCCCCACTGATGATCGCCGTTTTGCCGCCACGACCCTCGCGGATATGCCGGTCTACGAAATGATCTACTAGGTTGTAGCGATCCGGAAGCTTCACCTCGCCCCCAAGACCCGCGCCGTGGCGCACTCTTCGGCGACTTTCAGAAAATTGAGCACCTTCGCATTCCGGACGATGTATGGATTGGGACTGCTGCCCGGTGCGCGCTTAGCCAGCATCGGCAGGTTGATCTTGGACCGGTCCCAATCGGTGTGGTTCGAAAGGATGATATCGGCTCCCGCCTGCCTGACAATGCCGCTGAATCGCTGTGCCGACCGGATGTAGTTCTTCACGGACTCCGTGTCCGGGTTGAGCCCCACGCCGCCCCAGAGCGCCGCCAGGTGCGGGGTCCCGTTGTCCTTTACGGGAATCACAGTAGAGATTGTGCCCGGCGTATGACCCGGCGTGATAAAGAGTGTCAGCGTGGTGTCGCCGAGCGTGAGCTTCTGGCCATCGGTGGCCTCAATATCCCTCTTCGGCTTCGTGCCGTTGGTTCGCCTGTCGAGCACATCCCAGTCTGCCGGCGACATGATCACTCGCGTGCCGTAATGCTCCTGAAGAAACCTCGCGCCGCCGTCGTGATCGGGGTGTGGATGACTGACGATGGCGTATTTGATATCGGCCGCGTCCAATCCCAGTTTTTTCATCCCGGCTACAACTTCGTCCTCGACCGAATAATCGAAGATAGTGTCGAGGACAATGATGCCCTCGGAGGTGGTGATCGCCCAGACGGAGTATTCGGACTGGCCAAGAAAGTAGAGATTGTCGAAGACCTTCACGGGTTCGGCATACCATGTGGACCGGTCCGGCGGGCCCGGCTGCCGCGGAGCGCTCGCGCGCGGAGTCCCCGGCGCTTGGCCTCCGCGCAGACCTCCAGGGCCAGGCCCGTAGCATTGAAACTGGAAGAGACTCTGAAAGTCCTCGCCCGCCGCGGTTTTGGCGGCGGCGATATGTGCTTCAGGAGTGTCCTGAGCCGCCAGGGTCGAAACGGCCAGCAGCAGGCCAAGGGCGACGTGCATAGACCTCATTGTAATCGCGGGTTGAACTGCTCCGTCATGATATGATCCATTTCGGATGGTGAGGAGTTTCAGGAGCATGAAACAGATTGGGATGGGCATCGGCATCGGCCTGATGTTGTGCCTGGCGGCGGAACCGGCAGCGGCGCAACAGACCGCGGCCAAAAAGTGGACGCCGCCTAAAACTCCGTGGGGCGAGCCC
>PSRJ01000153.1 GCA_003175985.1 Terriglobia bacterium | reverse complement strand
TGGTCCACCATGGTGTTGATGGTGTTCTTGAGCTCCAGAATCTCGCCCTTCACGTCCACGGTGATCTTGCGCGAAAGATCGCCGCGGGCGACCGCCGTGGTCACATCCGCGATGTTCCGAACCTGCGCTGTGAGATTTCCGCACATCGCGTTCACCGAGTCCGTCAGGTCTTTCCAGGTGCCCGCGACTCCCGGCACCACGGCCTGGCCGCCGAGACGGCCTTCGGTACCCACTTCGCGCGCCACGCGCGTCACTTCGCTCGCGAACGATCGCAGTTGATCCACCATCGTGTTGATAGCTTCTTTCAACTGCAAAATCTCGCCGCGGACGTCGACTGTGATCTTCTTGGAAAGGTCGCCGCTGGCTACGGCAATCGTCACTTCGGAGATGTTGCGAACCTGAGCGGTGAGGTTATTCGCCATCGAGTTGACGCTATCCGTCAGGTCTTTCCAGGCGCCGCTCACGCCGCGCACATCGGCCTGGCCTCCAAGCTTTCCGTCGGTACCCACTTCGCGCGCCACGCGGGTCACTTCCGAAGTGAACACGACCAACTGCTGAATCATCGTGTTGACGATGTTGGCAGACCGCAAGAACTCGCCCTCGAGAGGACGCCCGTTGGCCTCGAGCGGAACGGTGCGAAGCAGGTCGCCTTGCGCCACGGCCGACACGGCGCGGGTCACCTCGGTTGTGGGCCAGAGAAGATCGTCGATAAGGTCGTTGATCGACGTCGTCATCTCGTCCCATTTCCCAGGCATTGGCAAAGAGCGGACACGCTGGCGCGTTTGGCCCTTCCTGCCGACGGCCAGTCCGACCCGCTTGAGTTCGGAGGCCATGCGAGCATTGGCCGCAACAATTTCGTTAAAAGTGTCGGCGATTTTGCCTTCGATCCCAGCGCGATCTGCGGGGAGGCGAACCGAGAAATCGCCGTTGCGAACAGCCTGTAACGCCTTCAATAATGCGGTCTGTTCCAGCGTTGGCATTACCGCATGCTCGCCTCGAAGCCCTTCCACATTCTGTGTCGCCATCGTTCGTCTCCCTCGGTCCATTTGTTCGTGTCCCTATTGCCGGTCCCGAACCGATGAGTTTGGGACTGCCCGCAGCCAGGACATCGTTTCAACTTATACGAACCCCGGTGTGCGGTGAAATTTGAATGTCCGTGGACGAACAATTAATGGAAGAGTACGTACGATCACGCGCAGCACGACGCGTCTTTTGAAATGTACCTGGAGTTATTCCCGGCACTCGAAATTCCGCGCATCTTGCGGGTCACCCTGGCCCTTGTAATACGCGTACTTGGGGTATGCGCACAGGGGGCGGCTCCGGCCAGGGAAGGCTTTCCCGGTTGCGACCACCGAATCGGGAGCAGTGCCCTTCTCCACCCAATCGACCGCGGCGGTCAACAAATCGAAATTGTCGAGTGCGAACTCGCCGCCCCGGCAGTGATACATGCCGGGCACTAGAAAGAAGCGGCTCCAATTCTGCACCTTATCCATGCCGCCGTTGGCCTTGGCCATTCGCTGATAGTAATCGAGGGTGTCCATGGCGGAGAACGCCTGGTCGCTCATTCCGTGATAAAACAGCAGCTTGCCGCCGTGCGCCGAGAAGGTGGTGAGGTTGGTCCAGGTGGTATCCGTGACCGCCTCGAGCGGATCTCCCAGCAGCGAAAAGAGGCGCTGGTCAACGTCGATACTCAGCAGAGGCGCTGGAGCGCCGGCGGCGGGCGGAGTCGCGGGCGGTTTCGGATTGGGCAGGAGATTGGCGATGCCGGCATCATAACCGTTCATCGGGTAGACGAGGTCGCCCCTGGAATTCCGCGGCCCGGCAAAAGCCTTCTTGATCGCTGCCGTCTGCTGTGCCGTCAGGCAGGAATCATTCTTTGCGCCTTTGCACGTTAAGATCTCGGGATCGAACTTGCAGGCCCGGGTGTTGAACACCATACCGTCTTTTAGTCCGTCGTTGGCATCGCAGGCGTTCAAGATTCCGTTGACGATCAGTCTAATGTCGCTCTCGGAAAACACCTTGTTCGGCTGCGGCCTTCCGGCGTCATCCTTGGGAGCAATCTGGTTGAACGCGGCCGCGGACCACTGGTTTCCAATCCGTGAAAAGCCAGTGCGTATGGCAGGATCTCCGGAGATGACGCCATCGAACTCGGTGGGGTATCGTTGGGTCATCAGCATGGCTTCCCGCCCGCCCGTCGAGCAGCCTGCAAAGTAGGAATATCGGGCCGGCTGCCCGTAATAGTGGGCGATGATCTGCTTGGCGAGTTCCGCCACCTGATCGACCGCGACCTGCGCAAAATCGAGACTGGCCTGTTGATCGACATCGTAGCTTCTGTCAAACGTGGCGCCCTTGTGGCCGGTATCGGTGGAGACGACGGCAAATCCTCGCGCCAGTCCGGGGTCGCCGCCGGCGGCGGCAGTGCCCACGGGCGGCCGGACGCTGCCGTTGTATCCTCCGCCGCCCTGGAACAGGAAGCGGTTATTCCAGTTGTCGGGCAGCGCCAGGGAAAAGCCGATGCCGTAGGTTCTGCCGTCAGCGCCGGTGCGCTCATTGATCATGCCGTCGGCCTGGCAGTGCGACGGGATTGTGGCCGAGGTCGCCGATGTTTCCGCGGTGGCCGTTCCGGGGGCAGAGGATGGGGGAATCGTTGCGGCTTTGGTGATCACCATCGGCACGCCGGGAATCTTGAATTTGGTCAGGTCCGCGCACTTGCTCGATGTTTGCGCGTAAGCCACCGGCATAAGCGCGAATGCCAACCAGTAAGTTCTCATCTCGACTCTCCCTCCAGCGAGCCGATTATATCAGCGTTCGGCGGCGCTACCTCGGCGGCGGGAGCACGGGCCAATTCCCGTTGTAGGGCGGCCAGTTGGGCACCAAAGCGTCCTGGTCCGGATAGAACATCGAGGAATAGATAGCGCGCAGTTTGCCTTGGTCGATAAAGAACCACTCACTGAACTGATTGCGGCGCATCGCCACGCCCGGTTTGCGCAGGAAGACGCCTAACCCGAGCACTGTGCCGGCTTCTTCATCCACAAGAGGGAAACGCCGGGCGACTACAGCGTAGATGTTCGTCATCGCCCCCTCGTTCATGCAATCGGTCTTGCCGTTGAAAACGCCGGCGGCATTGGCCGGCAGATTCGCCGGCGCGTCGCGTTGGGTGGTGAGCACGCCGTTTTCGAGGCGCACGCAGCCGGGATGTGCGATCATGACGTGGCCGTCGTGGGCCGAAAGGGAATCGAAATAACTGTTGGTGATGGCGATCAAATCCTCACGCGAAACGCGCTCGGCTTTAGGCGCCACGCGCTCCGCTGGCGGATGCCCGGCCAGGTATTCCGCATCCCAGAAAGAGTTGTTGGCCTGCGCGCCTGCGCCCGTACCGATACCTGGGTCGCCTTTTCGCGCGAGATACCATTCGGCCTCGGCCACCTTCCGGTCGGTAACCTTCAGCCGTAGCGTCACCACGGCTGCATTGCCGGAGGTCTCTTCGAGCGTACCGAAATATCCTGCGTTCTGCGTCGCCGGGTCGAAGTAGCGCCGCTGCACCTTGCCCAGCGCCTTCGCTGTCTGCCAAATTCCCTGGCCCGGACGGCGAATCACCGCGTTCTCAGTCTGCCGATATCCGGGCGTCAACGCCACGCCTGAGGGGTTGTGTTGGATTACGGCATTCAGGTATTGGTCGAGCACGCCCTTCAGGCACGTCCGGTCGCAATCAGCGGCGAAAACGGCCGGAATGCAAACGGCAGCCGCCAGCGCGATCAGCAGCGAATTTCGCATCATGAGGAGCATTCTATGTCCGGGCACTATTTCGTCAACGGCGGCAGCAGTGCCGCGCGCTCGGGCGGAAGGTGCTGATCGATGGCGTTGAGCATGAAGCCTACCCGGAAGTAGTCGCCCATGATCATCATGAGCTGGACGGTACGCTGACGCCCAAATTGGTTCACCATCTTTTCCCAAAGTTCACTGCTGACCCGGTGTTCGCGAAACAGCGTGCGCCCGAAAGTGATCAGGGTTGCGTCCTTCTCGGATAGTCCCGCCACGTCCCGGTTGTACTTGACGACATCGATGACCGCTTGCTCCAAGCCCTGCCGCCGGCCCGCCGGCTCGTGCGCGGACCATTCGTATTGTTGATCGATCTCCCTTGCCATGATCAGCACAGCGAGCTGAAAATATCGAGGACCTACGGGGCTTTTTTCACCGGAGGGGATGCCCAGATCGAGTTCCCTTGGGCTGTAGATCGTGACGTGGGTCGGGCCCGGCGCCGGCTTGAAGTTGGTTCTCGCGGCCAGAAGACGCTGCCCCTCTTCATCCAGGTCTGCCGCCGTGACCGGAGGCAGGCGGGAGAGCGTCACCGCGTTAATGTCGCGTGGCAGCGGGGTCCGGTCCTGAGGGATCGCCGGAAGCGCAGCAAGCAATAGGACACAAAATAGGATCATCCTCATAAAGTCATCTCCCAAGCTCTGGCCGCGACGAGCCGTTCGCAGCGCGTAGTCCAAGATAACAAGAAACTCAGATCTTCGAAGGGTTAGGGCCATGTTCTATTGGCGAGGGCGGTTCGGCAGGATGTTGTGCGAACATGTATACACGCGAGCACAAGTCATGACTGAGACCCTCTCCATCCGCTTAGACCGGGAAACTAAGAGGCGTCTTGATGCCCTCGCAAAGCGTTCGAGACGCTCGAAATCGTTTCTCGCGGCCGAGGCAATCGCCGCCTTTGTCGAATCCGAAGAATGGCAGCTCGGCGAGCTCCAAGCTGGCGTTGCGGAACTCGATGCCGGGAAGGGCATCACCCACGAAAGGGTCGAACAATGGCTGAAAACGTGGGGCAAGCCCGGTGAGACCAAAGCCCCGAAATGAAGATTGTCTGGTCGCCTCGGGCGATACGCCACCTTGAGCACCTACGCAACTACATCACATCATTCCCTACCGGGTCCGAAGCGACCGCTTGGAGCTGATCGCCGTTTTCCACGGCCGCCAGAGGTGGCCAACGAAACTGTTGCTGAGTGGGGTATGAATGCGCATCTCCAGCCGCACGCCCCCCTTTTCATTCCGTGGTCAAATATAGGATTACCCGCATGCCATTCAAGGGCGTAGACTACTTCGCTGTCGATTCGCTGTTCAGCGAACAGGAGCTGCTCGTCCGCCAGACGGCGCGGCGGTTTGCCGACGAACGTGCCGTTCCCCTCATGCGCGATTGCTTCCGCGAGGCCCGCTTTCCCCACGAACTCATCCCGGAAATGGCGGCACTCGGGTTTCTCGGCGCTAATCTCGAAGGCTATGGCTGCGCGGGCATGACCCATGTCGAGTACGGGCTGATCATGCAGGAGCTCGAACGCGCCGATTCCGGCTTACGCAGCTTCGTTTCCGTGCAGGGCGGGCTGGTCATGTACCCGATTCTCACCTACGGCTCCGAGGAGCAGAAACAGCGCTGGCTGCCTGCTTTGCAAAGCGGGGAAGCCGTGGGGTGCTTCGGGCTCACCGAACCCGATTTCGGATCCAACCCCGCGGGGATGCGCACCACGGCGCGCAAGGAAGGCGCCTGCTGGGTCCTCAACGGCGAAAAGACCTGGATCACCAACGGCACCCTGGCGCAAGTCGCGCTGGTGTGGGCGCGAACGGATGCGGGCGTCCGCGGCTTCCTCGTCGAACGCGGCACGCCGGGCTTCCGCACTTCGGATATCCACGGCAAATGGTCCATGCGGGCGTCGGTCACTTCCAGCCTTTCCTTCTCCGATTGCCGCGTGCCCGATAGCGCACTGCTGCCGGGGGCACAGGGGCTCAAAGGGCCGCTGAGCTGCCTTTCGCAAGCGCGCTACGGGATCGGCTGGGGGGCGCTCGGAGCGGCCATGGATTGCTACGAAACGGCGCGCCAGTACGCCGTGCTGCGCAAGCAGTTTGACGACCGGCCGATCGCTTCGCACCAACTGGTGCAGGAAAAGCTTGCCTGGATGATCACCGAGATCACCAAGGCGCAACTCCTCGCCGTGCATGCCGGCCGCCTCAAAGACCGGAACCAGATCGAACCGGCGCACATCTCTATGCTTAAGCGGAACAACGTCGCGATTGCTCTGGAGTGTGCCCGTCTCAGCCGCGACCTGCTCGGAGCCAACGGAATCACCGACGAATACCCCATCATGCGTCACCTCTGTAATCTGGAAACCGTCAAGACATACGAAGGCACCGACCATATCCACGCGCTGGTGATTGGTGAGAGGATAACGGGAGTGCCGGCGTATAAATAGGTCCGCGCGGAACCGAGGGACTAGGTTAGAAAATTCATGATTCTTTATGCGTTGACGATCGTAGTGAGCGCCTTTCTGCTGTTCCAGGTGCAGCCGGTGATCGCCAAAATCATTCTGCCGTGGTTCGGCGGCTCGGCCGCCGTCTGGACCACCTGCATGCTCTTCTTTCAAACCGTTCTGGTGTTGGGGTATCTTTACTCACACACGACCGTCCGGCATCTCAAGCCCCGAACGCAGATGCTGCTGCACGTCTTCCTGCTCGTGGTCAGCGCGGCGGTGCTTCCTATTTATCCGCGCGAATGGCTGAAACCATCCGGGACGGGCGACCCGGTGGTCGGCATTCTCGCCGTGCTGGCTGTCTCGGTGGGACTTCCCTATTTTCTGCTGTCCACCACGGGCCCGCTGCTGCAGGCCTGGTACACGCGCCAGTTCAAGGGCGCGATCCCGTACCGCTTGTTCGCTCTCTCGAATGCCGGGTCGATGTTCGCGCTGGTGAGCTACCCGTTTCTCTTCGAGCCGGTGTACACCACGAGGCAGCAGGCGGGGATGTGGTCCATTGCTTATGGAGCGTTCATCGTGCTGTGCGCCATAACGGCGATTCGCTCGGGTAACGCCTATGTGATCGAAGTGCCGGCCGAGGTCGAAGCGGCCGAACGTCCGCGCGCCGCGCAGTATTGGATGTGGGGCGCCTTGGCCGCCTGCGCGTCGACGCTCCTGCTCGCCATCACCAACCACCTGTCGCAGAATGTAGCGGCAATTCCGTTCCTGTGGGTGCTGCCCTTGAGCGTCTACTTGCTGACGTTCATCCTGTGTTTTGAAGGCAGCGGCTGGTACCGGCGCTTTCCATACATTCCCCTGGGCGCTATCGCGCTCGGATCGATGGCATATGCCATGTCGGGCGACCTGGAAGGCAACGTCTCGATCAAAATCCTGGTGCCGCTGTTTTCCATGGGGCTCTTCGTCTGCTGCATGGTATGCCACGGGGAATTGGCGCAGATGAAGCCGCACCCGCGGTATCTTACGCATTTCTACGTGATGGTGTCGGTGGGAGGGGCGGCCGGCGGCCTGCTCGTTGGGCTGGTGGCTCCTCACCTGTTCCATGCCTTCTACGAAATGCCGCTCGGACTGGTGGCGTGCGCTGTCCTCATGGTCTTGGTGATGAAGTTCGACCCGGCGCTCCGATGGTTCCGCAGTTGGCGCCAACCGGCGCCGCTGGCGGCCTCCACGTTGGCATTGGCGCTGACGGTGTATGTGGGTCTGCAGATCCGCACCGCGGAGCGGAACGCCCGCCTGGTGGTGCGCAACTTCTATGGCGGCCTGCGCGTGCGCGACAGCGGCCCGGTCAACGCTCAGGATACGATTCGCACCCTGATCCACGGCACCATCAATCACGGGGAAGAGTACCTGGCGCCCTCCAAGCGCGATATCCCCATCACTTATTACGGCGGCGGCAGCGGCGTGGCGCTCGCGGTGCAGGACCGGCACACCACCGGCCCTATCCGCATCGGCGTTATCGGCCTGGGCACCGGCACCATGGCTGCCTTCGGCAAGCCGGGCGATTACGTCCGCTTCTATGAAATCAACCCGCTGGTGCCCCCGATCGCCAAGGGGCAGTTCTACTTCGTGCCCGATTCGAAGGCGAAAGTCGATATCGCCATGGGCGATGCCCGGCTATCCCTCGAGCGCGAACAGCCGGAGAACTTCGACATTCTTGTAGTCGATGCCTTCTCGAGCGATGCCATCCCCGTACACCTGCTCACGCGCGAGGCTATGCAGCTCTATTTCCGCCACCTCAAGCCCGACGGCTTCCTGGTAGTGCACATCTCGAACCGTTATCTCGACCTGCAACCGGTTTTGGCGGGCGAAACGCAAGTGACGGGCAAGATCGGCCGCGTCGTGGACACTGAAGACGACGATACGCAAGATCTGTTCGGCGCCACGTGGGTACTCATCCGCTCGCCCTCCGCCGGCTTCAGCCAGTCCATTCTGAGCCGCTCCACCGATCTGGCGAAGGCCCGCAAGGTGCGGCTGTGGACCGACGACTATTCGAACCTGTTTCAGATTTTGAAGTAGCGCCCGATCACTTCGGATTCGCCGCCTGGTAGGCGCTGATGAACTGATCGGCGACCTGGTCGGCAGTGTTCAATGCCGATTGCACCATCGGTTTCGGTGGGACCAGGAGCATGGTTTGGACTTCCCAAGTGGGGCTCGCTGTGCGAACCTTCTGATCGCGCGCCAGCACCACGGGTTGATAGAAGCCCAGCGAGAAGCAAAGACTATCGGGGCCTTTTTTTGCCAGGAATGAATTGACGCGAAGCCCGACAAATTCCACTGCTTTGGGATCGACGGGAACGCCCGCGTTCTTCAAGCGTCCCTCGAGCCGGGCGCGCAGGGCGTTCTGAGTGAGGCCGGCTTGCTCGAGATCGGCGTCAAGACGATCGACGATCACGCTCAAGGCCTTGATGCCGCGCAGCGTGGCGCGGTCCAGCGGCCCATCGCCGGCACGGATGGCGCTGAGGCTGAGGAGCACAATGACCCACCGGTGCATATCGCGATGATACGGCGATTGACGTCTTTGGTTCTGTGCCGCGAATTACCTTATTTGGCGGGCGCCGGCACGCGCAGCCTCACCTGCCCGGTATTTCCGTAATACGTGAGCTCGTAGACATCCCTGGCCTTCCCCGAAGGTTTGGGGAAGTACAAGTAGCCTGCCACAGCACTGGTGGTTTTCCCTGCCGGCAGCGATTTGTCTTCGAGCTCCTGCTGCATGGTAGTGCGATCGCGATCGGTTCCGGCGGGTCCGGGCGGCTGCGGTTGGCCGACGCCCACTCCGACACCGACACCCGTGTAGACGCCGCGCCGCCGCTGACCGGTGACCGGGTCGTAGCCACCCGATTCGTAGCCTACTGTCGCTGTCGGATACACGGACACATCGCGGCTCTTGCCCGGCTGAGGCGCGTTCTTGCTTTGCAGCGCGGCCGCAATCGCGCTGCCGCTCGCCGCACGCGCGGTTTCCGCACCCGCGGTAGAGCGCAGCAGAAAATCGCCGGGAGAGAGGTCGATTTCTTTGCGGGCGTCGGAATAGACGGCCACTTCCAGCACAATGTACCCGCCAGCATTCAGGTCGGTGGCGAACAGCTTTCGCACCTGCGCGGGCGGAATCACAGCCGCGCCCACCGTGACGCCGCCGGCCGATTCATGCGCCGGGTAATCGGCAGCACTATCGCGCGGCCGGATGCCAGCGCCAAACGCCGGCAGCATACCCGCCGCGTAAAGCAAGAGCACGGCCCGCTTCACGGCCGCACCTCCATCAACTGAGGCGTCACGCGGAGCGTCTTGCCGCTGAGCACGTAGATCTTCTGTGTGGAGCGCCTGTCGCCGTTCCGCAACTCCAGCTCGTACGCGCCGGGGTTCAGCCACATCTGCTTGAGCTTGTCCGCCCGGCCCGCCAGCGCGCCATCGAGATAGACCAAGGCATCTTTATCCACGGTCTGAAGCTTCACCGCGCCCATGTTCGGCTGGTAAGCAAAGCCGGTGTAATATCCGGGCGCGTAGAACGGATAGAACAGGAACGGATCGTAGTACCACGGCGAGTAGTAGCCCCAATACGAATAACTGGCGCCCACTGCTACGCCGCCCAGCCGGACGCGTGCCTGCATGGCAGGCCACGGTGCAAGTAGAACGAGAGAAAGAAGAGCCATCGGCAATTTCATAAACGCGTCTCCGATACACTCTGGACGCACCCCTTGCGACGGGGTTCCACGGTTCTCCGAATTTACCAATTTGTTTCTTGACTTCCGCCGGGGAGCGACTTACTATGGCGAAGAGAAAGCGAAATACAGGAGAACCTGAATGAAAATTAGCGAATCGATGCTGCCGGAATTTGATCAGGAAATGGCGAATACCCGCAAGACGCTGGAGCGCGTGCCCGATGACAAGCTCGGCTGGAAACCCCACGCCAAGTCGTTCACCATGGGGGCGTTGAGCCAGCATCTGGCGACCATGGTGGGGTGGACCAAAGAGGTTATGACGTTGGATTCCTTTGATTACGCGCCGCCGGGTGCGCCGCCTTACCAGCCCCCGCCGGTTAATTCCGCGAAGGAGCTGGTAGACATCTTCGATAAAGGTGTGGCCGCGGCCAGAGACGAAATTGTCAAAGCCAGCGACGAGCATATGCTCAAACCCTGGTCGCTGCTCGCCGGGGGGAAAACGATCATGACGATGCCGCGGGTGACGGTGCTGCGGACGTTTGTGATGAACCACTGCATTCACCACCGCGCGCAGCTCGGGGTGTACTTGCGGTTAAACGATCTTCCCGTACCGTCTGTCTACGGCCCGTCGGCCGACGAAGGCAACTAGCCGGCCGGTCCCACCAGGCTTTGCGCGTATGCGCGCAGCTCCTGCAGGTGCGTTTCTTCGGGCGCGAGCTGGATAGCCTGGTTGAAATCTTCGAGAGCTTCTTCGAAACGGTAACTTCTTAAGTAAAGCTCACCACGGTATTGATAAGCCTGCCACAACCGGGGGCTCAACCGCGCGGCCTTGCTTAACAGCGCAATGGCTCCAGCAACGTCGTTGGAGCCTGCCGCTTCGATCGCCTGCTCGAGAAACGCCGCGCTGTCGCGCAGGGCCTTGGCTCGCCGGCGGCCGAGGAAGTGCAAGTAGGTGCCGAGGGCCAGGCAGAGAAACGAGAGCTCCAGCGCGCCATCGAAGCCCCACACACCCACGAAGAGCCTGCTGGCCAGCGGCAAGCTTGCGAACAGGATCGACATGGCCCACGCTGCCCGGCTCCATTGCCGGGCGCGCGACCGCGGTAAAGTGACAGTCATCCGCTCGCTCCACCATAACGCATCGCTCCGGCAGTACAATAGAAAAACTTATGCGAGCCAAATTATGCGCCGGTCTTCTGCTGGCTTGTCTGCCCGCGCTGGCACACCATTCGTTTGCGGCGGAGTTCGACGTCAAGAAACCGGTCGAGCTCAAGGGCACCGTCACGAGTGTCGAGTGGGTAAATCCTCATGCCTGGATCCACATTGAAGTGAAGGACGACAGTGGAAAGGTCACAATGTGGAGCTGCGAGCTGGGAAGCCCCAACATCCTGATGCGCAACGGCTGGCGCAAAGATACGGTCAAACCGGGCGATGTCATTATCGTGAGCGGGTCGGCCGCCAAGGATGGCGCGAACCTCGCCAACGCGCGCACGATAAAGACAGCCGACGGGCAGCGCGTTTTCAATGCCGGCTCCTCGGGTGAAGAGGGAACCAACGGCGCGCCCCAGAACTAGGCTTTAGACTTCTTGAACGTTCGCTCAACGTAGGCCTTAATGGCTGTAAGTGTCGCCGGTGATCTCCAGAGTTCCTCCACAGCGGCGTCGAACCGGCCGGCATCTTCCCGTACTCGTTTCATCACCGGATCGCAAAGCTGTCGCTTGGTAATGGCGAAGACCTCGGGCGGAACGGCCGCCAAAGCTTCAGCCGCTGCTAAGGCTTTATCCAGGAGTTTCTCCGCATCCACGGTTTCGTCCACGAGACCCTTCTCTTTAGCCTCTGTTGGCGAGAGCGTGGCGCCAAGATAGACGAGTTCGCGAAAATGTCTTGGCGCAACCGCGTGCCGCATAATCTCCAACGCCAGGGTGGGGAATGGGACTCCCACTGCGAGTTCGGGAATCCCAATTCGCCCCGCCTGCGACGCCATGAGGCGCTGGTCGGCCGCAAGGGCCAGCACACAGCCGCCGGCAATGGCATGTCCGTTGATCGCCGCGACCACGGGTTTCGGAAAGCAAAACAGCGTCTCGAAGGCCCTCTTCAAGGCAGGCAGAAAGCTCTTGAGGTACACCGAACCTCCATCCAGGACGCGAAGCAGGTCTACGCCCGCCGAGAAAATCTGGCCCTGCCCTGTGATCACAACCGCGCGGCGAGATGACTGGTTCAGCGCCTCCAATTGCGTCACTATTGCCTCGCAGAATTCTAAATCGAAAGCATTGGCTTTGCCATGTCCCATGTGGAAGACCGCGAGTTCGCCGGACTCTTCGATTTCAATCACGCCTCTCAGGTTCGCACAGTTCAAAGTGACGATTGGACTCCGCCTGCGGATTGCCGGGTGCGCCCGGGCAACAGCATTGGCACGCTCCGCCGATACTCTTCGTATTCCCGGCCGTGTTCGGCAACCAGGTCTCGTTCTTCCAACTGGATAGCGATCAGGATATATCCGGTCGTTGCCAGCGCGAATACGAGATGCGCCAATGTCATGTTCGGTGTCATCCAGAACGCGAGCATAAAACCGAAGTACAGCGGATGCCGCACCACGCGATACGGCAGGGGCGTGCGGAACGCGATCCGCGTGTAAGGCTTGCCCATTAGCGGCAGCCATACTTGCCGCAAACCGAACAGGTCGAAGTGGTTGATGAACCACGTCATCACAAGGACCGTCCCCCAGCCCGCGGCAAATAAGGTCCACAAGATCGCTCGAGCGGCTGGATTCCTCACGTCCCAAATCTGAACGCCCACCGGACGCCATTGCCAGAAAAGCAGAAGCAAGGCCAGGCTGGCGCACAAAACGTATGTCGAGCGCTCGATGGGCTCAGGGACAATCTTCGTCCAGCGCTCTTTGAACCAGCGGCGCGCCATCACACTGTGCTGCAACGCAAACACCATCAGAAGTGCGCAGTCAATGGCGAGGGTGCCCGACAAGGAAATCTCTAGCGGCCCGTCCAGACTGGACGGGAGTCCGAAACCTCCGACAAAGGCGATTGCGTAAAGGAATGTGCCCAGGAAGATCACGTAACACGTGAGCCCATAAACAAAGAAAAGCAAACGTCTGAACATAATCAGTCTCCTTCTGGCGCCGTTCGCCGCCGGGCGTGTTGCCCGGCGCGAACCGCGGCATACTGCGACATCAGTGGTTTGTCCCCGCGTACGATGCGCACGAGACGTTCGGGTGCCAGTTGACGAAGGCTCCGTTCGGGTTGTCCTTCCACGCCCAGACATGCAGTGTGTAGAACGGGGGTAAGCCAAAGCGATTCGGAGCGTCGAACAGGTGAAACAGCTGTCCCATCATTTCGGGCGGCTCCGAGTGCGTTGCGTGCCAGGTCTGGGCGAGTACGAGATAGTCGGCGCCGATCAGCTCAAGGCTGCCGTCCGGCATTGGCTCATAGATGACGATTTGCGGATGCCTCGGATCCAGGATGCCGCTTTCCACCAGGGTCCCATTGACGTAATGCAGGCCCATTGCCCCGGAATCAGAGCCGCTGACGCAGCCGAACTGGAGGACGTACCCCTCCGCCATAGCGACGTGGACGTCCTGGAAGCGCTCGGTCGAGTCGCGGACGATCCTGAGAAGGGCGCTCGCGCTGGACTGGTCTTGCCTCAACAAGTCCGGGTGCGCGTGTCCCTTCTGCGCCGCTGCGTGCGAAGCGCCGGCGGTCAGGACGGCAAGGGCGAGTATCGAATGCCGGATGCCGGCCGTGAATCGGATGATTATCGAATGGTTCATTGACTTTTCTCCTTACGTAACGGTTTGTGAATCGGCATGACATCAGGCGTCGGGACGGGCAATGGTGAGTTTTCTCACATTGCCGTCCTCGCGCGTATAAGGGGCGTGAGCCATTAAGCAGGCCCCTTGCGCGTTTGTGCATGTCCGCCCTCAGTCGCGGTCGCCTAAAAGGCGGAAATCACCGGCGGAAACTGTCACGGCACCCGAGAATTTTTCGCAGTGAGCGCGGGCATGAGAGGTTCGATTCACGGAGGTCCTATGGAGAACGGGCAAGGCGCGGAAATTACAGGCCTTCTTCAGGCATGGTCACGCGGCGACCGGGCCGCGCTCAACGAACTGACTCCATGCGTCTACGGACAGCTACGGCGCCTGGCGGGGCACTTCATGCAGAATGAGAGTCCCGCGCGCACCCTTCAGGCCACGGCCCTGGTCCACGAAGCGTACCTGCGCCTGGTGGACGTCAGGAACGTGGATTGGCAGCACCGGGCTCAGTTCTTTTCCATAACCGCACGGATCATGCGGCACATCCTGCTCGACGCGGCGCGAGCCCGGATAGCGGCCAAGCGCGGCGGCCACCAGGCCCGGGTCAATCCGGAGGAAATCCCCGAGGCTGCAGGGGGAGCGGGGAGCGATTTAGTGGCGCTCGACGACGCGCTCGCGGCACTGGCGGCATCCGATCCTCGCAAGGCACAAGTGATTGAGCTCCGGTTCTTCGGCGGGCTCAGCGTCGAGGAAACGGCCGCGGCGTTGAACGTGTCTCCTGAAACCGTTATGCGCGACGCGAGAGCTGCCCGCGCGTGGTTGAAGCGCGACCTGAGTAGCCGGACATGACATACCTCCGGCACCCGCACGCCGGGAGGAGGATGCGATGAGAAAGCGGGTTAGCGAACTTTTCGATGAAGTGGCCGATCTAACGGAGGGCGGGCGTGCCCGCTATTTCGCTCAGTGCCACGTAAACGAAGATACGCGCAGAGAAGTGGAAGGTTTGCTGGCATTCGATTGCACTTGGACTAAGACCCTCCAGCACGACCTCGGCCGGGTAGCGGAGTCGGCAATAGCGCAGCTCGACCAGGGAGGTCGCCGGTGTGGGCCGTACCGTCTCGGCCGCCTCCTGGGCCGCGGCGGCATGGGAGCGGTGTATGCCGCGGAGCGAGTGGACGGCGAATTTGCACGAAACGTCGCCGTGAAGATTCTCCCGCTCGGCGCGGATGGTCCCGCCGTGCGGCAGCGTTTCCTGGCGGAGCGTCAAATATTAGCATCGCTCAACCATCCCGGCATCGCCGCGCTGCTCGATGCCGGTCACACGAGCGACGGCCAGCCCTACCTGGTGATGGACCACATTGATGGCATGCCTATCGATGTGTACGCCGAGGACCTGGACGTGCGGAGTAAGTTGCGGCTGTTCATCCGCGTATGCGAAGCCGTCTCTTACGCCCATCAGAATCTAATTGTTCATCGCGATATCAAGCCGTCCAATATCCTGGTTGACCAGCGGGGCGAGCCGAAGTTGCTGGATTTCGGTATCGCGAAGCTTTTGCAGAACGAAGATGCCGCTGGAGAACCAAACCTCGTGACACGCGAAGGCGGCGGAGTGATGACTCCGGCGTACGCAGCGCCCGAGCAGGTTTCCGGCGGCCCGGTGACCACCGCGACCGACGTTTATGCGTTAGGGGTGCTGCTCTACGTGCTGCTGACAGGGCAGCATCCGGCCGGCGCCGGTCCCCACTCTTGCGCCGAGTTGTTGAAGGCGGTCGTGGAAACCGAGCCACAACCTCTGTCGCGCGTAGTGCCGCACAACAAGCTGCCAGGTATGTTCCGTGGAGACCTGGACACCATTGTCGCGAAAGCTCTGAAGAAAAACCCAAGCGAGCGCTATCTCTCGGCGTCGGCGCTGGCGGGCGATGTCCGCCGCTACCTCAACCACGAGCCCATCGATGCCCGCCCCGACACGTTCGTATATCGCGCCGCCAAGCTCGTGCGCCGTCACCGCGTGTCAGTCGCACTCGCGGCCGTAGCCTTTTTCGCGTCGGTCGCTGGGATTCTGGGGACATTGAACCAAGCCCGAACCGCGCGCATGCAACGCGACTTCGCGCTTCGGCAACTGTCCCGGGCGGAGGCGATCAACGATCTGAATTCCTACGTGCTCTCCGACGCTTCGCCTTCGGGCAAACCGTTTACGGTAAACGATCTGCTGGCGCGTGCGGAAGGCATTATCAAACGTCAGTACGGCGCAGCCGATAGAACCCGGGTAGACCTGCTCATTTCTATAGGACGCCAGTATACGGTTCAAGACGAGTACGCGAAGGCCCGTGTCCTGCTGGGGGAAGCCTATCAGCTTTCGCGTGCATTGCCGGACGCATCGACTCGTGGAAGAGCCGCCTGTTCCTTGGCACAAGCACTATCAAGAACCGGCGACATTCCGCGCGCCGAGGCCCTTTTCCAGGAGGGATTCAAGGCTCTTCCTGAAGAAGGGGGATACGCGCTCGATCGGGTCTTCTGCCTGGAGCGAGGCTCCGAAATCGCAACCAACAGCGGCAACTCGCGCGATGCGATTGCCCGGGCCGAGGCCGCGCGGGGTATGTTGCAACAATTGCCGATTCGCTCCGAGCTTGCCGAGCTGAACACTCTGATCACATTGGCCGGCGCATATAGCGGCGCGGGCAGACTCCAGCGAGCTGTTGCCGCGTTCGAACAAGCGGCCTCGCAGTTAGTCAAGCTCGGACGTAGTGACACGCAAAGGTCCGGCACAGTCTTCAACAACTGGGGTGCGGCGTTGATTCGCGCCGGCCGGCCCCTGGAGGCGGAAACGGTTCTCAGGCGGTCAATCGATATCAGCATGGCGAGCGGAACCGAGGAAGCGGTTCAGGCAATGCCACTGGTAAACTACGCGCGCGCATTATTTGAGCTGGGCGAATTGGACCAGGCCGACGACTATGCGGAGCGGGGTGTCGCCAAGGCACGAGCGACAGGCGATCAAGTACCCATCCGGGAGGGGCTTTTACTGCTGGCCGCTATCTACCGTGACAAGGGCGATCTCGACCGGGCAGGCAAGGTCGTGTCCGAGGCGGCGTCGCTCTTTAAGCGCAGCCTCCCGCCGGGCCACAGCTTATTCGCCGGACTCGCGCGGCAACGGGCGCTCAACGCCAAGGCAGCACGAGACCTGCCAGCGGCGTTGAGCTTCTCCAATGAGGCAATAACTATCCTGGAAAAGTCCATCAACATCCGCGGCGCTTATAAACTGCCGGCGTTTCTGATTTGCCGGTCGGAGATCGAGCTTCAGCTCGGGCGAGTGGACGATGCGCAAACTGATGCCGCGCGAGCCCTGAGCATAGGGAAGGCTGGGGAGCAGCCGGAGACCCCCTCCGTCAATCTTGGCCGGGCGTATTTTGCGCTCGGGCGCGCCCTCGAAGCCCAAGGCAACCACGGCGAAGCTTCGGCCGCATACCGCTCCGCGGCCGAACATCTAAGACACGCGTTAGGATCCGATCACCCCGACTCCCGACGCGCGCAGGAGCAGGCCGCGCGACACTGGGATAAATGAGATGGCACTCGAGAGCGAGTGAGCGAAGACCCAAGGAAGGCAGGCCGTCGCTGCTTTGGTTCCGCCAGGACCTGCGGCTTGCGGACAATCCAGCGCTCGCGGCAGCAGCCGCGCAGGGGCCGGTCATTCCACTCTATGTTCTTGAGGACAACGGCGCCTGGCCCCCAGGCGGTGCTGCACGCTGGTGGCTGCACGAAAGCCTCGTCGCGCTAGCGGCCAGGATCCCGCTCGTCGTCCTGCACGGTGCGGCGGCCGAAGTCGTGCCGGCTTTCGCGCGAACGGCGGGCACGTCCGCCGTTTACTGGAACCGGCGCTACGATCCCGCCGGCATCGCCTGCGACAAGGTGGTGGAGGCCAGTCTCAAGAACGATGGGGTTGACGCCGAAAGTTTCAACGGCAGGCTCCTGTTCGAACCCTGGGAGATCTCTACCAGCATCGGCGGGTCCTTCAAGGTCTTCACGGCCTTCGCACGCGCCTGCGCGGAGAAACCCGTGCGTCCGCCGGGCGAGGCGCCGCGAGTGCGCTGGCATGGTTGGGAAGAGCGTGCGCCAGTTGACAGTCTCGGGCTCAAGCCGCAGGTTGGCTGGTATGCAAGCATGGAAAAACTCTGGCAGCCGGGCGAACTGGGCGCGAAAAAGCGGCTTCGGCGCGTCGCCGGCGACGTTGCCGCGCACTATAAGAACCGGCGCGACTTCCCCGCGATGGATGGGACGTCGCGTCTCTCGCCGCATTTACATTTCGGCGAGGTCAGTCCGCAAACCGTCTGGCACGCCGCCAGCCGTGCCGCCGCGGAAGAGAAAGCCAGTGCAGCGCAGAGTGTGCAGCAGTTTCTGCGTCAGCTCATCTGGCGCGAATTCTCCTGGCACCTCCTGTATCATTTTCCCGCGCTGCCCGAAAAGCCCTGGAACCCGAAATTCGCCCGGTTTCACTGGCGGAGCGATCCCGAAACCCTGCGCCTTTGGCAAAAGGGCCTCACGGGCTACCCAATCGTCGACGCCGGCATGCGCCAACTCTGGCGCACGGGCTGGATGCACAACCGGGTGCGAATGATCGCGGGTTCTTTCCTCGTCAAGCACCTGTTGCAAGACTGGCGCTCGGGCGAGGAATGGTTCTGGGATACACTCGTTGACGCTGATCTCGCCAATAACGCGGCGGGCTGGCAATAGATCGCCGGCTGCGGCGCGGACGCCGCTCCATATTTCCGCGTTTTTAACCCTGTCTTGCAAAGCCGCAAGTTCGATCCTGGAGGCGATTACATCCGTGCCTTCGTTCGCGAACTCGCGAAGCTCCCCGCCCAGTATATCCACGCTCCCTGGGAGGCGCCACCCAAGGTTCTCGCCAACGCTGGAGTCGTGCTAGGGGACAATTATCCCCTGCCGCTAGTCGATGCCCGTCAGGCGCGCATTCGCGCGCTCGAGGCTTACGCCGAAGTCTTAACTCAGGCGGTTCCCATCGCTTCCAAATAAGCTTTCCGGACCTCCTCGGGCTGGCCGAGCTGGAACGGATAGCCCTCCGTAAGCTGTCTGCCTAGCAGCGGGTGACGCAACAGCTCATCGCGGCTCACTCCCTCCGCTAGATAGCGGCGCTCGGCCACCGGCAGCGGGATGCACCGGTTCAGCACCGGATCGCGGATTACGGCCTTGGGGTCCTCGCCGCGAGCCAGCGCATCGAGATCGGCGAAGAACCGCTTCCGCAGCATGAGCACGCCGCGATCGCTGGTTCCCAGGTGCTCCTGCGTGCGGTCGGCGATCCGCCCTTGTCCGACCCACGCCACGAAATCCTGATTCATGATGTGGCTCGTGACCCAGCGCCCGGTGTCAGTTTCGCTTACGGGACCGTGCCACGCGGGAATCCGCTCTTGCACGTAGGGCTCCCGCTCCTTGGGGACGCGGCTGAATGCCCATGTGACGCTCAGCGTGTTCTCGTCATCCACCGGAACGCGCCACTCGAAGTGATCCCCCGGAAATAGCGCGTTCGGCCAGAGACAAACCCGGCCTACCTTCCACAGCGGATCGGATTCGCTCATCCCCTCGCGGATGCGGCGGTATGCGATCCCATACTCGAATTCGTCGAACTCCAGCCGCAAGTGCCGCGGCGAATAGGGGCCGAACTCGTCCCGCAGCCGGAGGCTCCAGTTCATGTGCATCCACTCGAAGTGCACCGGATCGATCGAGTTTTCCTGGCACTGAAGCCAGTTGCATGGAATGTCGGCAAAGACGATCTGCACAAAGCCGTTCTTCCACGTGAATGGCTCCCAATTGGGAACCAGGGGAACCGGCTGCGGGCCGAGGTACGCCCAGATGAGTCCAGCCTTGACTTCCACCGGATACGCCCTCACCCGCACCTTATCTCTAAAACGCGCTTCGGGCGCGGACATATCTTCGAAAGGCTGCTCCATGCACCGCCCCTGTTCATTGAACAACCAGCCGTGATAATTGCAGCGCAGGCCGCACTCCTCGACGAAGCCGTAGGAAAGATCGGCGCGCCGGTGCGGGCAGTGCCGGTCCACGAGCCCGAAGGTGCCGCTGAGATCTTTATAGAGTGTGAGGTCCTCGCCCATGAGGCGCACCGGCTTGATGGCCTGGCTGTCGAACTCCGTCACGGCCGCGATCGGCATCCAATAGCGCCGCAGTAGTTCGCCCATCGGCGTGCCGCGGCCAACCTGCGTCAGCAGTTGGTTTTTCGACTCGTCCAACATATGACTTCTGAGTATAAACGCGTCCGGCGGCCATGAGAGAATAGGCACTTGCCGAGGAGAGACCTGCATGGCGGAAATCGTTTTTGGGATGGGATCGTCGCACGGCCCGCTGCTTTCCACGCCTCCCGAGCAGTGGGACCTGCGCGCGAAGGCCGATCGCGAAAACAAGAACCACTGGTATCGCGGGAAGACTTACGATTACGATTCGCTGCTTCGCCTGCGGGCGCCCGGCTTTGCCAGCGACATTGCTGTGGAGACGCGGCGCGAACGATTTGGGAGATGCCGCCAGGCGATGGAAGTCCTCGGGCGCAAATTCCGGGAAGCCGCTCCCGATGCCCTCGTGATCGTCGGCAATGACCAGCGCGAGTTCTTCAACGCGGATCTCACTCCTTCGATCACCGTCTATCGCGGCAAAGAGATTTACAACGCGCGCGACCCGCATGAGCCGGCTCCGGGCCTCGCAATCGCCGAGCCGGGTAATGCCCCGGAGCAGGCCATCGCCTATCCCGGTGCGTCCGATCTCGCCGATCACATCCTAAAATCTCTGGCTGAAGAAGATTTCGACCTCGCCCAATCGGATTCCCGCCCGCAAGGGGCTTCGCGGCCAGGTATTCCGCACGCCTACGGCTTCATCTATCACTCGATCCTGGCGGACGCGCCGCCGCCCAGTGTGCCCGTCATCCTCAACGTGCATTTCCCGCACAATCAGCCGAAGATCCATCGCTGTCTTGCGCTGGGCCGCGCGCTGCGGCGCGCGATCCAAAGCTTTCAGGGCTACGGTCGCGTCGCGATTGTTGCCTCGGGAGGATTGACGCACTTCGTGATCGACGAAGAACTGGATCAACAGGTGCTTTCCGCCATGGCAAAGGGAGACGAGGAGGCGCTCGGCCGTCTGCCCGAAAACGTCTTCAAAGTCGGCACCGCGGAGATCAAGAACTGGCTTCCGGTAATCGCCGCCATGAATGCCGAAGGCCGGCGCTATCACCAGGTCGATTATGTCCCTTGCTATCGCTCGGAAGCCGGGACGGGAAATGCAATGGCATTTGTGTACTGGGATTGAAAGCGGCGCTACAATCGGGACAGAGCACCATGGCCACAACCACAGGATTAATGACGGTCGAACAGTTCCGCCAACTGCCTGAAACAGGACCTTTCTACTACGAGCTGCGCCATGGAGAGGCCGTTCCTGTGTCTAGACCGAAGCTGAAGCATATTCTCATCCAGGAGCAGTTGCACGGATTGCTCAAAAGTGCGGTTCCTGAAATGTTTGTGGGCGTGGAATTTCCATTCCGCGCGCTCTCCGAATATGAGCTGCGCGTTGCCGATGTGGCGATAGTATCGGCCAACCGAATCCGGCAGACCGACCGCGAAGACAATCTTCGCGGCGCACCCGATCTGGTCATCGAGGTTCTTTCTCCCTCCAACACAGTGGCTGAAATCAACGACAAAGAGAAGCTCTGCCTGGAAAACGGGTGCAAGGAATTCTGGATCGTCGATCCCGATCTCCGCCAGGTGAAAGTTTCCAGGCCCGACGGTATCACCACAGCTTTCCACTCTGGCCACGAGCTTTCGCTCGGCTCCTTCGGCGCCGGCTCGCTGCGCGTTGACGACATCTTCGCGTGAGCGGCGCCTCTATACCACCATGCGTTTGGCCGCGGCTTCCAGCAGCAAATCGAGGGGAAGCTCCGGTTGGGACTCCGGCTCTTCCCCGCTCAGTAGCATCTGAATCAACCGCGCCGCTAATTCCTGGGAGCAAACGCAGTCGGCTTCGGTGACTTCTGCCCGGCGCTCGTGGCGCTGCCATTCGAATTCAATTTGGACCGGTTCGCAGTCTTCCGAAACCCATGTTCCGTTGAAGTCTTTGAACTCCACGAAATCGTCTTCACCCTTGACCGCGGCGCGAATCGTATTCTCGTGCCGCTTCACCAGGACCGCTTCCCTCTTTGTTCCGTTCGCGTATGTAATCGTCATTCTTGCTCCGTGGAAACGATATTCCGGCATTTCGAAATTTCTCGCAAGTGCCTTTTGTACCAGGACTTGCGAGCGATGCCAAACCCCGGACGAGCAGAACCGGACGGACCGAACTAACTTTAGTTAGCAAAAAGCACCATACCCAACGGCAGTGCTCCTGGCGCTGAATTGTTAACCTGGAAAAGGCCCTGACGCCGTATGCAGCGTTCCGGAATTGCCGATTTGCCGCTTCACGGAGGCCGTGTCCCCGAGTGGCTTGCCGCCCGTATGTCCAAGCTGGGCACGGCGATTACGGAAGCGATCCTCTATCACTATGGCGCCTCCGAATGGCTCTCGCGCCTCAGTGACCCGTTCTGGTTTCAAGCGCTCGGCTGCGTGATGGGCATGGACTGGCACTCTTCCGGTATCACTACTTCCGTACTAGGCGCTCTAAAGAGAGGACTGAATCCGCGCGCCGGCGAGCTCGGCATTTTTGTGTGCGGCGGCCGCGGCAGGCATTCCCGGCGCACACCGGACGAGTTGCGCGCCGTGGCGGAGCAACACGGCTTGAATGGAGACGAACTGGTTCGCACCAGCCGCCTCACGGCACGCGTGGACAACAATGCCATAGCCGACGGATTCCAGATCTATCTTCACTCGTTCATTGTCACCAGCGGCGGTGAGTGGGCCGTTGTGCAACAGGGCATGAATGAGGGGACCGGGCTGGCGCGGCGTTACCACTGGCACTCGACGTCGGTCCGGGATTTCGTCGTCGAACCGCACACGGCGATTGTGGGAGAGAACCAGGGCGACATTCTCAACCTGGTGGACCGGCGCGCACGGCCCGCGCAGGATGCGATGCTCTCGATAGTCCATGACTCGCCGGAGCATACCCTCGCCGAATTTCGCCGCCTGGTTGTACCGCGGCGCCACGAGGTCCGGGTAGAAGATGTGGATCAGAAGCGTCTCGGGGCCGTGCTGGCAGTCGCGTACGAACGCGAATTCCGCGATTTTGCCTCGCTCCTGCTGTTGGAAAACCTGGGCCCGCGCACGCTCGAATCTCTGGCTCTGATCGCCGAAGTGGTTCACGGATCGCCGGCGCGCTTTTCCGACCCGGCGCGTTTTTCTTTTGCGCACGGAGGCAAGGACGGCCATCCGTTTCCCGTTCCACTCAAGACGTACGACCAATCCATTTCGCTGCTGCGCGATGCCCTCGATCGCGCGCGGCTGGGAGACACGGACAAGCTCGAGGGTTTCGCCCGGCTCGACGAGTTCACGCGCATCATCGAGCAGCGTTGCCGCCCGGAAGCCGATTTTGATGCCGTGCTGGAACACGAACACGCCATTTCGGCCCAACTCGGCGGCCGAACCGCTTTCGATGGCAAACGGTCCAAGCGCTCCTCCGTTACCGATTCCCGCCAGATGTGGCTCTTTTGATCGGGATTGCCGCCGCGAGTACCGCTCGTACCAGACGTACTTCCGAACTATCTTCCGTACACAACTCCGCTCTGATCCTTGCGCGGCGTGGGAGCGCCCCTTACTATTCCAAAACATGACAATCCGCAGACTTGCATGTATGGCAGTAGTTCTCACACTCGGGTGTCTCTCGGCGCGGTCACAGACCTGTCCCCCGATCGACCCAAAAGGTAACTTCTTCAGCAATTTTGCGAATTCGTGCTACGCCATCAACATGTGGGCCGGCGCGTCGGGGGCCGGCGGCGACCGCAACGCCAAATACGATGGAATGTTCTATCGCATCGATCCACGGTATGAGCTGATCGTCTACGGCTCATTCCCGAACACGCGCTTTATGTCCATCCATGTGTATGACGATCACGCGGCGTTCCAGGAGCGGCTCTACGACGCCCAGATCGTTCCGCTAACGGCCGCCTACGTCAATCCTTATGCGCCCGGTGTTTCTTATAAGTCGGGACAACTCTACGCGGCTGCGGTGAGCTTTGGAGGCTCGCAACCGCCACAAGTCACTCCTGGCTGTCAACTGGATGGGTTCAATGTCTATGCGAATACGCTGCATGCCTATCCGCGGCACGCCGGCATGAACTGGAATGGCGATCCCAACATCCCGCCCGACTATCCCGTCCACAATGACAATCCCACGGTCTATGGAGAGTTAGAAGTGCGCCGGTACCTGGATCAGTCCGGTCAGGGCTACGTGAGGCCTTACATCCTTGTGCGGGACCTGACTACCGGTTGCGCGGTAACTCCCGATGTGGCGTTTCAATCGCTCCTGACTTACAACGCGGCGCTGTATTATGCTTCGTGGCTCGACCGGAAGCAGATGAACACCCACTACGATTACGAGCAGAATTATCTGCCGTGGAACTGCTACGGGCCGGATCCCAACAGCACGCTCACCTGGAAGCGCACCACCGAGTATTTGTCCAATCCGAGCTTTGACACGGCCTACTCGCTTGCCAACGTTCCGGCCGGCCTGATTCAAAGCCTGATCGACAACAAACAATTCCTGCGATTTCGTTTCCGTCTTCCCGTGATGCCCAAAATACCGTGCAATGGAACCTGCTCCTTAAGCGGGGTGGAGGAACTGCGCTATTGGAGCCTCTCGTTCCAGCAGGGCGAGTCGGTGGTGGATACCATCAGCGACACGCAATTAACTCGCGACGCAAACGGATATGTGACGCTGATCGTCGGTGTGGGCGCGGCCAAGCCGGCACAGGTCACGACGCAAAACGGCTACACCTGGCTGGACCTCTCTAAATCGGCGGGGCTCCTCACCATCGATCGGATCCAGTTGCGGAGCATTCTCGCCTCGTCCTCGTTCCAATGCTCGGCCAGGAATGTCCCCTACCGGAGCTCGGAATACAATTCGGCGGGCGGCTATATGGGCGAATACGGGTTTGCACTCGACTACCAGACGGCCACGCAGATTCCGCCGGTGGCCGCGCCGTTCGTGCAGCCGAACTCTTGTTCGTACGTGCCGGTGGAGCCGCCGTATTCCTGTCGGCCGGGACAAATCACTACGCGGGGCGACTAGCGGCGGCCTGCCGGTGTAAACTGTTTGCAACATGCAAAACACCAAGTGGATGCCGCTGCTCTTCGCAGCCGTTGCGGTGGCGGTGCTCGCGCCCTGCGTGGTTCGGGCGGAGTTGCTTGAGAAGACCAAGAAGGTGGGCGCTACCACTGTGCGATATAAGGTTGTGCTGCCCAACGGATACGATGCCGCGAAAAGTTACCCGGCCATTTTGGCTCTCGGCGGCGGTCCGCAAACCATGAACACCGTAGATAGCGTTCTCAACCGCAACCTCCGCGCGGAAGCCGAGAAGCGAGGCTACATCGTGGTTGCTCCCGCCGCGCCGGATGACGACTTGTTCTTCGAAGAAGGCGCGCGCATCTTTCCTGAGTTTCTGAAGATGATCCTGGCAGACTACAAAATCCAGGACAACAAGTTCCACATCGCCGGGCCGTCTAACGGCGGAATTGCCGCGTTCCACGTCGCGGCTTTGAATCCCCAATATTTCTTGTCCGTTACCGCTTTTCCAGGCTACATGTGGCAGCCCAGCACCGCCCGGCTTCAGGCCATTTCGAAAATGTGCGTATTTATGTATGTGGGCGAGCACGATCCCTACATGTGGCACTCCGAGATGAAGAAGGAAGCAGAGTTTTTGCGTTCTAAAGGCACCGTCGCGCGCTATTCGGTCGAGCAAGGCCAGCCGCACCGCCTGGAAACATTGGCTGGAGACCATGCCGGGCGATTGTTCGAGGGATTCGAGGAGACCAAAAAAGGGTGTAGTAGATAGCAGGAATCAAAACACGCTCAATATACCGTTCCTTGGGCGCTGTTTCCCCGCTCTGGGACATATCCTAAAAGCAGAGGTCATGATGGACATACGCGATCGTATCGCTGCGGAAGTCGGCAAACTCTCTCCCGAAATGCAGGAACAGGTGCTCCGGTTCGTCTCATCTTTAGTATCCGGAGTTCCGAAGGGTGAAAACGGGGCAATTTTACGAGAGTTCTCGGGATCGCTCGATCGCAAATCGGCCCACGAGATGATCCAAGCCATTGAAGAGGCGTGCGAGCAAGTGGATGCTGCCGAGTGGTAGGTACCTGCTGGACACCAACATCGTGATTGCATTGTTGGAGGGTGAGGAAGCTATCTTATCCAACCTGGATCAGGCATCAGAAGTATTCGTTTCGGCCACAGTTTTGGGCGAGTTGTTTTATGGAGCAGCTAAGTCCGGACGCCCTGGCGAGAACACGGATAAGGTGGAACGGTTCGCAGCGGGTCGATCGATTCTTACTTGTGATGTTGATGTGGCCCGGGCGTACGGGCGTCTCAAGCAAAGTCTTCGAGAAAAGGGAAGGCCAATTCCGGAGAACGATATCTGGATTGCCGCGACCGCGGTGTGTCATGGGTTGGTTCTCATAACCCGGGACCGGCATTTTCAGGAAATCGATGACTTGAGTATCTCTGAATGGTAAGATCACGGCTCAGATTCCGAATTCCGCCGCGTGATCGGCGAACCAAACTCGAAACGCTCTCGCCGGGGCGCCCGTGATGTCCTGAACCGTAGAGTGATGTCTCCTACAGAGACATCGTACGGCTTTAGAGGTTCTTCAGTTAACGGTTGAGAAAAAATTCTCAACGCCTCGAAGTTTCATGATTTAAGCGTCTCTGCGGGCCGTCCGGCGACCTGATTTTCGGGACCGGTCTGCCATCCTGAAAAAGAGGCTGTGGCTGGAGTCTGGTCAAATCTCAAATACGCCCCTCTATTTTGAGCCATTTAGAGTTGCCGTGACTGGAGTCTGGTTACGGAACAGTTGGAGAGGTTATGGACAAGTCGAATTCCGAGTTGCCGGCCGAGGCGGCCGCAACGCTCGAACTGGGTAAGGTTCTGGGAAAAAACGAAGCCTTTGGTCTCATTGCCGGGCGATGCTCGGCGGCGCAGGCGGCGATGCTGCGGCAATTGCGGGAGGAACGCGCTTATAAACTGCTCACGCCGCACTGGCGCGAATTTTGCTCCCGCTATCTGAAAATCAGCGGCGCACAGGCCGATCAGATCATTCGGCTGCTGGATGAATTCGGGCCCGGCTACTTCGAACTGGCGCAGTTGACCCGCATTTCGCCCGAGACCTATCGTGCCATCGCCCCTTCCATCAAAGACGGCGTGCTGCACGCCAACGGCGAAGCCATCGAGTTGAACGGGGAGAATTCCACGAAGGTGGCGGCGGCGGTGGCGGAACTGCGGCGCAGCCTGCCCGCCAAGAAGCCAGCGCCGCCACCGGCGATGCACGAGCGTCTGAAAGAACTCGACCAGCGGTGTAGCGCTTTGATCGCCGAATTCGAAGAGATTTCCGCCAAGGAGCGCCAAGGCAAAGATCGGATCAGCTTTACCGCCACATTGATGCGCCTGACCTCCGAACTGCGGCGGATCGAAAAAGAGAACGGGTTGTAATCGGTTTTCTGCCTTCGGTTCGTCCTCAGACGTTACCTTTCCAGCCACGGATTTATTAGAGCAATGCGCTTGCGGAGTTCGCCAACCTCGGGCGAAGCATCATGGCCGCGTGGGTATTGTAAATGCGGGCCAATCAAAGCAGGAAAGCTCCACAGCTCCATTTCCAGTATCCGGGATTTGAACATCGAGTTGATAAAATCCGATCAGTCCCGGTGCCAGCCCCACGAATCGAATGGGCAAATTACATTGCACAGACGCTGTCACCAGCGCCGGCGGATCACTCGGTCCCGGGTCTCCCGTGTTGACGGGTGGCTGCACCGGGCCCAGGCCGGTTAAATAAAGATGGACAACTTCTCCCCTATGAGCCGGGCTCCCCTCCCAGATTAAACCGCTCCAGTCCTGATGGAGAGGCCCATTCCAAATCGCGATTGACTGTGGCCGTACCTTTGCCGTCACACCGAGAATTTCAAAGGGCGATCCGTCATCGAGTGAAACGAACACTGACTTAGGCGCCGCGATCTCCCATGGAATCTGCGCCCAAACTGTGGAGCCAGTGCTGCCGAAAACGGCAACTTGTATTCCGTCCACGGTAACTCTTGGATCTGTACCAATCCATTACCCTGGATGCGAAAAGCCGAACCTGGAGACAGGTCGTATGTCATATATGCATATCCAGTCTGCGGAATGCGCTGTCTTTTCTGCTGGCTGGCTACATCCAACTCGAATAGCGCGCCGTTGGTAGTGGTATACCAGGCAATCCGGCCATCGTCGGAAAGCGTGAACTGAAAGACACCATTGACCTCATCCGTAAGCGTCTGAATGCCGGTGCCGTCAAGATTTATGGTGTAAAGTTGGGACCGCCCCATTGGGCCGTTTGCCGCCGGATTCGGGACTCTCAGAAAGGCGATTCGCTGCCCATCGGAGCTAAGAACAGGTTCTAACCCTTCGCTCAGCGAGGTATCTTCTCCAGTCTCCGGACGGAATAGGCGCAATTGGGACGGAGAGCCACAAGCCCAATGGACGACCGTGTCGCCGGCAGCGTTGATCACTGGGTCGCGCGCGCATGAGCCGTAGCCCGTCCCGGTTGTTACCAAACGCCCGCGACGAAACACAAATACCTCCCGTTCATTAAACATTACAAATGTCCCATCATCGGCGACAACACGACCGTTGAGTGAGAAGCGGTAATAAGTCGCGTCAAGCAGTGTGCGGGATAACAATTGGCCCGTCCTCAAATCGATGAGGCTAAGCGTCGAGCTAGCCGTCGTTGGGCTCGGTATGAAAGATGCGAGGTATCTTCCGTTGCCGCTCAGGCGCCCTGCGCCCTCGTACCAGCGCATCCCGCTCAGAGGGTCGCTAACATGGGTTGAATAAGTGCAAGTGACCATATCGGCATAACAGTCGGTTCGTCCGCTGTAAGCCAGCGTTTCTCCATTCCGACTGGTGTCGACCTGGAACAGATCCACATTAACGCCCTGGAAGGGTTGGCGAGAATTGTCGTTCGGACCGGCAATGGTGGTTAAAGGGACGGTACCAATTTTATAGATGTGCCCGCTCCGAGGTTCCTCGGAACGCTTTAGCGAAAGATTGAAGGAAAAATAGAGATCCTTGCCCGCTCCAGGAGCCATAGGCTGTTAAACTGCGCCGCGGCCGGGAGCACGGAAAAGAATGCGACGGTTAACGCCCAAATTAACGGGTAACAGAGGCCCTGCTGGAACATACGTTATTTTCATGCCTATTTATCCGTTTTATAAAACCTTCGGGGATGATCTCTATACTGACGATTCACGAGACCATTGTTCCAACTACACGCAATAGTACGGCACCGCCCCTCCCCCAACCCCCGCCTCACCCCCGCATGCAGGCACTCCCGCCGCGCCCGCAAAAGACTTGTTGAACAAAACAACAGAATTGGGTACCTTTACTCCGAAAAGGAGAATTCGCATGAAGCTGTACAAGAGTGCGACACACCTCAATCAATGGGTGGCCTATAGCCCGGAAACCGGCTGGGTGGCTTTCCCGGCAAGTCAGAACGGATGGACAGCGCGGCGGCCGGCCCGCGGTCTGGACCCGGTGCATCTCCGGGAAGTGCCGATGCGCCTGGCGGCCAATACGGGAATTGCCGCTCCGGTTGACGGCCATTTGCCTCACGCCGCGTGACCGAAGTCACTGAGCCGTGTGGATTTGCAGTGGTACGCGCGCAGCGCCGAATTTCTGGGCTCGCCCCGGATTGCTTGCGGGCGCCCGCGCGAGACTGAAAGGGCAAAGCCATGGCGAATGCAAGGCGCAAGGCCTTGATCTTTCCTCGTGAACACGGCGCCTGGGGCATCCTTCTGATCCCGCTGGTGAGCGGCGGCGCAGTCGGAGTTCTGGCCGGCGGCCAACTACTCCCTCTTGCGCCGCTGACCGCCGCCGCGCTGGCGCTATTCTGGTTGCGCACTCCGGTGGAGAGCTGGTCGGGAACCGGTCCCATGCGCGCTTGCACGCCTGCCGAGAAGCGGTTAGTTCGCACGACTGCATTGGCTTTGATCGCGGCGGGAAGCCGCGCGCTCCTCTGGTTGTTTTGGGGCAGCCGCGGCGCTAACCTGTTGTGGATCGGAGCGGCAGCCGCCGCGTCCTTTCTGGGGCAGGCCGCACTAAAGAAGCTGAGCCGCCGGTTTCGCACCGCGGCACAAATGGTTGGCGCCATAGGACTCACCGCAACAGCTCCGGCGGCCTACGCGGCCGCCACGGGACACCTTAACGAAGTGTCGTGGTCACTGTGGGCGGCCAATCTGTTGTTCGCGCTCAATCAGATCCATTTCGTTCACCTCCTGATTCACATCGCGCGTCCCGCCACATGCCGCGAAAAGCTGCGCCAGGGTAAGGCCTTCCTGGCTGCGCAGACCGTTCTATTGGTAGCGGTCGCCCTGGCCGCGGGCCTCCACATGTTCCGTTGGTACGCCGCCGCAGCATTCCTCCCCGCCTTGATCCGGGGATTTGCCTGGTTTGCGCGTCCGTCCGCTGCGCTGGCGGTCCGTTCCCTGGGCTGGTCGGAGTTAGGACTTTCCACCGGCTTCGGCGCCCTGCTCATTACCGGGTTATTACACTAGTCCCGCACACCTGTACGGAGCGAAACGTCGGCAGGGGTGTTGCTGCATCTAATAATTGATGTCTGCAACACCAGTGTCCGCGCCGTTTCGGGTCTTTCCGTACTGGACATCCAAACTACGTGTACGCAAGGATTTCGATAATCTCCTGGAACGAATGGAGAAGCGGCTATACCGCGACAGCTTACCCGTGCTGGGGTGGTATTGGTTGCGAACAATTTACCGCAGCGGATACGATCGCCGGGAATTGGAAGCACTGGACGGCCTGATCGGGCGTGCGCAAACCACTGGTGGCGAGCAGTCTGCAATCCTGGCGGAAATGAAGCACTGGATTCGGCAAACGCCCGCCGCGGGGAAAACCGGGAGGGAGGAGGGCCAATCAGCGGCACCCGACCGCAGCCGCCTGCGGTCTGCCAACATCGAACGGTATCTCGCCCAGCTCCTGAATCAATGGTTGCCGGCAGAAATCGCACGGCTGCTGGTTACGGAGTTTGAAGAAGACGGCGTCTTCAGTACCGGCATACCCGCGTTGATCCGTGGAAGGGCCATCGAGCGGCTGCTCATTCGGGAGCATGTTTCGCGGGAAACGCTCGAGGCGCTACTCGATCCGGGTCTCTTGTCGCCTCAGTGGTTTTACCCGGCCGATATCGAAATCCTGCGAGACGTAGTTCTGTATCTGCTCGGACGCACGGAGATGCCGCCCTTTCCGGCGCTGCCGGCGGTATTGATCGCGGTCGCGCCGGAATCGCCCCTGGATTCCTCGCAACATGGCGACGCTGTACGCCATGGGTTTCTAGTGGAGGCAGCGGGAGGAGAAGAGTTCCACGTGCCGATCGCTCCCGGCGATGCGGCGAAACTGCTGGATCGGGACTCGCTGCGAATCGGGGCCGTTATCGTGAGCATGGATGGCCGGTGGTGGAATGCGAACCGGCTGCAGCGGAGCGACCGGGATGTCATTGTCTATGAGCCCGGCGGGCATCTTTGCATCGACTATTCCGAAGAGCACGCGCGGCTGCGAATTCCCTGGCCCGAAAGCCGGCCGCAGTGGAGGGGCGCTGTCCGGCTCGAGACGAAGTTCGAGCTGCTCGGGCGTCGCTGGCGGATCGCGCAATGGGAGCAGGAAGGCGCACATACCTGGCTGCATCTGGTGTTTGCCGATTCCATACGCATGCCTGAGCCGCGGAGCGAAACTGAAAACGGCGTCCGGCGGCTCCGCCCCGCGGTCGCGGACATGAGGTGGGCGGCATTGGAAGACGCGCTACTGGCTGCGCTGGCCCAGGAGACAGCCGACCCGATCGAACAGTTTCGCCACAGCGAACTCATTCCCCTGGGTCGTGCCCTTCTCGGGCTGTGCGAGGCTACTCGCGGCGGCCGTCCGCGAAACCTGGAAACGGTCGAATCGCGCGTAAACGCGGTCCGCTATCACAGCGCCGAATTGCGGGAGTTCCTCGGTCCCGTGCCCTGGCGCATCCTGCCGGAGCCGGTGCGGAAGGTGCTTTTGAGCGCTAGAGACTACTCGCAGTTGGATTGCCTTGTGAACGCCACTTTCGACGGCGTGCCGGAACGAAGAACCGCTTCACGGGATTCGCACGCCGCCTGATGGCGGCCCGATGTTTTATCCTGCGATGGGAGGGTAGTATGGCGCGGCCGAAACGCGAAACCGTGGATCTCTCGGAATACCCGGATCTGGTTGTGATCTACCTGGGGATGCGCGTCAATCGGTGGCAAGGCTTCAGGACCGTGCTCGGGTTTGGCCCCAAGATCGCAGGCGCCGTGAAAGCCAAGCCGGAGGGTTTGTTGCTACACGAATCGGTCTTCTATTCGCTGCGCCACGTCGGCATGCGGCAGTACTGGCGCGATTTCGAATCGCTCGAAATGTGGTCGCGATCGGAGCCGCACCGGATCTGGTGGCAGAACTTCCTGCGCGACACGGGGGGCACAGGCTTCTGGCACGAAGCCTACTTCAAGCGCGGCGGCATGGAAGCCGTTTATGTAGACATGCATTCGCCAACCGGCATGGCGCGATTCGCTCCCGTGAAGGACGCCAGCGGCGCGATGTTCACGGCACGCAAGCGGGCGGGCCGGTCCGGTGAACCCGCGGCGCCGGCAGCCATCTCGGAACGCGAGTATTACTCCTGAACGCGATCCTTATTTCTTGACCGCGTGCTGGATGTCTTTTTCGTTCTCGTTGCAGACGAACT
The DNA here is from genome assembly GCA_003175985.1 of Terriglobia bacterium. Classification (GTDB taxonomy): domain Bacteria; phylum Acidobacteriota; class Terriglobia; order Bryobacterales; family Bryobacteraceae; genus PSRJ01. Next base: position 12,799 of record PSRJ01000153.1, on the reverse strand, counting down.
CGAGAATGTCGGTATCGAGCTGGAGATGCATCCGTTGTACGGTCGTGGTCCAGGGCTTGTTGTAAGCCTTGGGATCGTCGATGGTCGCCTGCACTTCCAGGTTTCCGAAATCCTTCCGCCGGAATCGCTCGGTAACGTGGAGCGCGCCGGTAGCGGGATGGCCCCGTTCGGTATCCAGCCAGGTTTGGTCGTTGAACCCTGAAGTCTCGATCACCAGCGTGTCGCCGTCCCACCTTCCGGTCGAATATCCCAGCCATGTGGGATTCGGATTGTTGATCAGCTTGCGGCCGTCCATGAAGATTTGGCGGAACAGGTTCAATTGTTCGTAGAGAATGACGACCAAACGCGGCGTCTGGATAATCTTGAACGGAAACAGGCCGTTCGTGTTGACCCGGGGCACGCCATGCGGGAGGCAGCGCGCCAGGGGATCGTCTCCGTGTTCATCGGCCACGCGCTGCTCCTGCAAGGCCTTCGCCCAAGGCTGCATGGCAACGTCTTCCGGCTTGAGGCCGGCAGCCAGGTTGAAGAAGAATTCCTGGCTCTCGGCCTGCCAGACGCCGGAGAGGTCCGGCTTTCCGTCCGATGTTCGTGGCGCTGGCGCCGCGAGATTGGTCTTGCCATCCGGCCCGCGAGGTACTCCGGCGGAGGGATAATTCACCCACTGGGCAAAGCCGGAAGCAGGGATCGCCAAAACTGCAGCTACGATTGCATAAAGCTTGACTCGATCTGGCAACATAGTTTGCTCGCCCTATAGCTTACGCAACTGGGGAGGGAAACGCACGAGCTGGCTCGGCGACCCAGGTAGAATCGGAAGTGGCCCAGTCCCCGTTCGATGTTATCGTGATCGGCGGCGGCGCAGCCGGCCTGATGTGCGCCATGGAAGCGGGACGGCGGGGGCGGCGAGTAGCCGTCCTTGAGAACAACAGCCAGATCGGGCGCAAGATCATGATCTCCGGCGGCGGCCGGTGCAATTTCACCAACGTTCACACGCGGCCGGAGAATTTCGTTTCGGCAAACCCGCACTTTGCGAAATCGGCTCTGGCCCGCTACCGCCCGGAGAACTTCCTCGCGCTAATTCGCAAACACCACATTCCTTACCACGAAAAAACGCTTGGCCAGTTGTTCTGCGACCGCTCGGCGAACGATATCGTTTCCTTGTTGGAGACCGAATGTTCGGCTGTCGGAGTGCGGATCGAAACCGCGGCGGGAGTGCGGAGCGTACGCTGCGATTCGAGATTTGCGGTCGAGACGGGAGTGGGATTCTGCACGAGCGATTCGCTGGTGGTGGCTACGGGCGGCCTGTCGATTCCCAAGCTCGGCGCGACGTCGTTCGGTTATGACCTGGCCCGCCAGTTTGGATTAGGCGTGATCCCCTGCCGCCCAGGACTGGTTCCGCTGGTGCTCCAACCGGGCGACCTTGCGGCCGTCAGTGGCTTGGCAGGAGTCTCGCTGGAAGTGCTAGCGCGATGCGGGGCGGCGCAGTTTCGCGAAAAGATGCTGTTCACGCATCGCGGACTCAGCGGGCCGGCCATCCTGCAGATCTCCAGCTATTGGGCGCCCGGGCAGGAGATCGAAATCGATCTGTTGCCCGGCGTTGATACCGTTGACTTGTTGTGCGCGCGCCGTACGCGAGGGGAAAGTTCGGAGGTCCGCGCGATCATGGCGGCGCATCTGCCGAAGCGGCTGGCCGCCGCTTGGTTTGCCGCCTCGAAGCCCGCTGCGATGTTGAGCGACCGCGAAATTCAGGCGATCTCCGACAGGCTGCACACCTGGCGGATCATACCTGCCGGAACCGAAGGCTACGGGAAAGCAGAAGTCACCATGGGCGGCGTCGATACCGCAGAGCTGTCTTCGAAGACGTTTGAGGCTCAGAAAATCAAGGGGCTCTACTTCATCGGTGAGGTGCTGGATGTGACGGGGCAACTCGGCGGCTTCAACTTCCAATGGGCCTGGGCCTCGGGTCATGCGGCGGGGCAGTTCGTGTAGCTTACTGGATGGCCTTGAGAATGGCTTCCACATAGTTACGCGTTTCGGGGATGTCGGGTATGCTCTTCGCGTCATCTACAATGGAGGGCCCCGCGTTGTAAGCGCTGAGCGCCAAGGAAAGATTGCCTTTATAGCGTTCCACGAGCTGCTTGAGGTATTTGACGCCTGCCTCCATGCTTTCCTTCGGGTCGAAAGGATCGTGTACTCCGAACTGTTCGATGGTGGCCGGCATGAGTTGCATCAGGCCTTTGGCGCCTTTGTCGGAGACGGCGCAAGGGCGGAAAGCCGATTCCTGTTGGATTACCGCGCGCACCAGCTTTGGCTGGAGTTCCTGAGCTTTGGCGGCGCTATCGATCATGGGCGTGAGCGCCGGCTCGGCAATCGGATCACACCCGGGTTCGCTCGAAGCCGACACGGGAGCAAAGCCCGCCAGCTCCTGTTGTTTTCTTACGGCTTCGCGCTGAATCGCGGCAGCCGCGCGCTGCTTTTCGATGGCGGCGCGCATGGCGTCGCGGCTATTTTGGGCTAGCGCGCTCGAGGCGATCAACAGCAGCACCCATCTCATCCACCCTAAGATCGGCGGGAATCGCAGCGTCCTGTAGGCGGGAGGCACTCAGGAGCACAAACGCGATCCAGACCAGGTCCGCGAGCAACAAATGAATCATCTGCAGCCAGACGGGCGCAAGGAGCAGCAGGTTCAGCACGCCGGCCGTAAGCTGCGCAGCCAGCAACACCAAGAGACTGTCGACAAGCGGTTTCACTCGCGGCAGGCGTGCCCTGGCCGCGACTCCCCAGAAAGCCAGGTACCCGGCGGTTGACACAGCCAGCAGCGGATGGAACAGCCGCAACCGGACGAAGATACTGGCGGCCCGGTCAAAATCCTGCCTGAATCCCGCAGCCAGCGATGACGCCGGAAACAGAGTATCGCCCAGGGCAGTGATCGCGCCCATGAGGCTGGTCGCAACGATCAGCGCGGTTCCGGCGGCCACGGGCCAAAACTCTCGGCGACGCCAACGGAGGCGGCCCCCACCGATTGCCCACCAGACCGTCAGCGTGAGGCAGGCCAGCAACGTGAGAGTGTTGATCAGATGCGCGGAGAGGGAATACGCGCGGCCAACCGAAGCATTCCGGGCCACGTGTTCCAACTTCACGAGGAGCGCACCAATCAAGGCTTCGGTAGTCAAAAAGACACCGGAGAGCACCGACCCCAGACGGACCGCATGCGCGGGCGGGGATACTCGAAAGGCCCAGACGATCAACACCGCTACCAGCAGGACGTCGAGACCGCTGGTGGCGCGATGGGTGAATTCGATAATGGTAGAGAGAGCCGGGGAGGGCGGCACCACGACCCCGTTGCAGAGGGGCCAGTGATTTCCACAGCCCGCTCCCGATCCGGTCGCGCGGACGTACGCCCCCCAAAGCACCACGGCGACGTTATAGGCCAGCACCGCCGCGGCATAGCGGGCAAATGCTTTGGATACAGCGACGATGTTTCCATTGTAAATCTCGTGGTCGACTAAACTCGATATGGAACTAAAGAAGATCGGGGATAGTACGGTTACAGCGCGATGAGGAACTTACCCGTGCTAAGATGTACCATTCTTCACGAACCGGGGTGATTACTAGGGGATGTCCGGGACCAAGTCCGTCTCTTTACTAGTCTTGTTGGCTTTATTAACTTCGTGGGGCGGGATAGCGTCCACGAACATCGGCGGCGCCGCCGGGCTCGCCGTATCAGTCGATCCTTCAGGGACTTACGAGGTTTATGTAGCGGACCTGGGGTGGCGATTCAGCGGAAGCATCGGGGCACCCCTGGTTAACGTAGCGGTCGCCTCGGGAGGGGATGCGGCCGGCAACTATTCGGAGATCTCGTTCGACTTTGTCTCCGATGCCGCGCGCCACGCTGCAATCCGCGCCTATGGAAATCACCAGACTCTACTTTTTACAGTCACGAGCCCCAACGGATCTCCGAACAGTTTCTCCTTCCCCAAGTGGAACCAGTTTCCGCGCAACCTCGACCGCCTGACGTACGCGGGTATCTTCGCTCCGCCATCGTTCAACAGTTCCTCCGACGAAAGCCCGTGGATCTTTTTCGATTCGTCCGCCAATGCTTTTATTCTGTCTCCGGCCGCCAACTTCATGGCCTCGCAAACGGGCTACAGCGCGAACGGTGAGCTGCAAAGCGGCATTTCCCCGAAGATTGCGGCCCTGCCGCAAGGGTTCCAGCATCAGACACTGTTGGTGGTCGAGAGAGGAATCAACCGCGCGTTCGATACGTGGGGGCAGACGCTCACAGCCTTGCAGGGGAAGACGCGCCCGGCGAACGACGCCGATCGAAGCTTGAAATATGTCGGTTACTGGACCGACAACGGCGCGTCTTACTACTACAAGACGGCCCCGTCGCTTTCCTACGAAGACACCCTGGCCGCTGTCAAATCCGATTTCGACCGGATGGCGATCGGCCTGGGGTACATTCAACTGGATAGCTGGTTTTATCCGAAGGGCGCGTCGGGATTGTGGAACGATGGCGGCAGCGGCATCTATCAGTACACAGCGTCGCCAACGTTGTTTCCGGGAAGCCTCTCGGCGTTCCAGCAGCGTGTGGGAGTTTCACTGATTACACACGCGCGTTGGATCGATCCCAGCAGCCCATACCGGCAGCTCTATAAAATGTCGGGCAACGTGGTGACGGATATGGCGTACTGGAGGGCCGTGGCGGCGTATCTTTCCAGCTCCGGTGTCGGGACCTACGAACAGGATTGGCTGGACGATAAGGCTCATACCGACTTCAATCTGACGGATGCCGATACCTTCTTGAACAATATGGCCTCGGGCATGGCGCAGCGCGGTCTGACGATGCAATACTGCATGGCCTCGCCGCGGCATTTCCTGCAAGGCTCGCGGTATAACAATCTCACGACGATTCGCACCAGCGCGGACCGGTTTGTGCGCGCGCGCTGGACCGAGTTCCTCTACACTTCGCGCCTTGCGAGCGCTCTGGGGATCTGGCCGTTCACCGATGTATTGCTGAGCCGCGAAACCGAGAATCTGCTGCTGGCAACCCTCTCGGCGGGACCGGTGGGCATCGGCGATGCGATCGGGACGGAGAGCCGCGACAATCTGCTACGCTCCGTGCGCCGCGATGGGGTGATCGTGAAGCCGGACGTGCCGGTGACTCCCATCGACAGCAGCTTTCAAAACGCCGCGCATGCGCCGGATGCAGTCCAGCTCGCGGCCGCATCCACGGATTTCGGCGAGCTCCGCACGTATTACCTTTTTGCTTATGGACAGGGGTCCAACGTGCAGGCGAAGTTCAGTACGTCAGAACTCGGACTGGACTCTCCCACCTACGTGTACGACTATTTTGCCGGCGCCGGCCGCGTCGTAAATCCCTCGGAGACGGTGGCAGCGCCCATCGGCGACAGTTCCCTCTACCTGATCGCGGCTCCCATCGGCCCTTCGGGTATCGCGGTTCTCGGCGACCTCGGGCAATTCGTCTCGATGGGGAAGAAACGAATTCCTTCACTGACAGACAATGGCAAGGTGCACCTGACGATTGCATTTGCAGACGGGGAGCAGACGCGCGTGATTTCCGGCTATTCGCCGGTTCGGCCCGCGGTGAAAGCGATGAGCGGCTCGACAGGCGCCCTGATCTACGACCCAGTGACGAAGCTTTTCCAGATTCCGGTAATGCCGGGGCCCGACGGCACTGCAACTATTCGCATCCGCAAGCGGACCAGACTTACGGTTGCGCCGCCGGCGGGGCAGAGCCCGGCGATCGAAAACTAACCACAGGTCACGAGTCCGAAGCCAGAATCGTAATATTCACCGGGTCGCTGGCTGCGTCGCCGACGGTTACAACAACAGGCTGCGCGCCGGGCGTCACAGCGGCGGGGACGGTGCAATTGAGCTGCATCAAACCGACCATGCCGCTGGGGTTACCTACGGAGGTGATGGTGGCGGGCACACCGCCAATGGTGATCGAAACCGGCAGCCGCGGTCTGGGCAGATTCCGGGTTGGGGTACCCGTCGGGGGTGCTGCCCCGGTGGCTAGCGATGGCGTCAAATCGCCGGCGCCCGTGAAGAACAACGTCAGTGCGTCTCCGGCACGGGCTTGTCCGCGCTGACCTGTCGTGTTATCGATCACCAGGCCGTCAATCCCGGGGGCTGCCACTCCTACTTGTAGTGTAGAGAAGGCAACTTTGCCGTTGTTGTTGATTGCCAGAACGGCCGGGCCGATTCCGGTTTCGTACGGAATTTGCAGGTTGATTTGCCCGGGGCTGACCGCGTAGAGGGGCGCGCTCACTCCGTTCACTGTGGCCGAGACTCCTGCCAGAGCGAACGGCAGCGGCGGACGGCGGAAAGACTGCGAGGAAGCCGCCAACTGAGAGCCGTACACAACTGCCTGCATGCCCGGCGCGATCGCGGCAGCACCGGAGGCATTGTTGCGGACAGCGCTCACCGTCATTTCCTGGGACCCGCCCACTACAAGAACGACCGGCACGAGCAATGCCTGGGGGAGCGCGTTCGGCGCCTGAATGGAGATCAGGGCGCGGTACACTCCATTGGCGAGCGCGGCGGCGGAAGCCTGGATGGTTACTTCGGCTGCTCCGGTTCCCGAGCGCGGAGAAATCGTCAGCCACGAGGTGGTGCGGTTGGCGGGAAGCACGACAGCGGTCCAGTCCGCGTCGCCTCCGTCAAACCGCAAGTTCAATGATGCCGTTCCGTCGCCTGAAAACGTAACGGCCGCTGGCGAGACCGCGAGTGCCGGCGCCGCCGAGGCCTCGGCGGTGAATGACACGGAGAGTGTGGCGAAAACAGGGGTGCCGAGCTCGCTGGTGCCCCCCAGTTGATAGAGTCTGCTGACCGGAGGCGTCAGGTTGTCCGAGCAGACAGTGGCTTGCAGTATGCCATAAGGGGCCAGGCGCGTGGTGCCAAAAAGCTGCTGGATCTGGGAACTCAGACTGGTGGACCCGGCAATGAAGCTGGCCAGTTGTACTTGAAATCCGGCCGTTTCCTGAACGGTAATCTGCTGCGACCACTGGCAGGCGTCGGCGTGAGGGTTGCGGAGAACCGTGGAAGGCGCGCCGGAAAGCACGATGGAGGGCGCGAGCGACGGGCGGTTCCCTGCTACAAAAGGAACCGTCATTTCCTGTCTCCACGTGCGGCCATCGGCGTCTCTGCCGGTGAACGCGAAGAGCCGGTCCACCGGGACGGTGAGGCTGTTGCCCGCCAGGCTCGCGCGCACAGTCCCGTTGGCCGGAATATTGGTGCTGGTCCAGAAAGAGAGATTCTGGCTGAAGCCGTCGACGGTAAACCCGGTCAACGTGGTGGCTACTCCGGCCTTTTCCGTCAAACCCACCACATACGGCCAGACGCTTCCCGACTGGGGCACGGGGTTGGGCGTAATGAATGGCACCACCATGGAGCCGGTTCCGGTTGTCGCGAGCTGGATAGTGGCGCTTCCACTCGAGCCTTCAAAGACGCTATCGCCGGCATAGAGCGCACTAACAGTCCCGTTGCCCGCGGCCAGAGTCACCGCACTGACGTTGAGCACGGCCGTTCCGGTGGAGGAGAGGAGGGCGGAGCCAACGGATGCATCGTTAGCCAGGAATGTGACGGAGCCGGTTGGCGTGCCGCCTCGCCCGGCAACCGTAGCCATCAGGTGGACCGTGTCGGCCACATTGACTGTACCAGGTTGAATGGCCAGCGTCGTAGTGGAGGCCGTACCGGTTTTCCATCCCGTCACAAAACGGTAAACATCCAGTGAGCCCAAGCCGGTGGCCAGATCGTAGCCGGCGCCGGCACTATATCCCATGCCGGCGCCGGTGCAGGCGGGACTGCTCTGGGAGCAAGGGACGCGATTATCTCCGACGACCACATCGTGGAAGATCTCCGGCGAAGTCTGGGCGAGCCGGTAAAGCGCCGGATTGATATTCCCCAGGCCCGGCTGAGCCTGCGTCGTTTTTGCGAGAGCCTGGTTCAATAAAGCGAGTACGCCGGCGAATACGGGACTCGCCACCGAAGTGCCGCCTATGTGCAATTGATCCCCGTTGGCATAGACGATGTAAGCGTAGCGCTGCGGCGAGGCTGGAAATGCGATGTCGGGGGTGTCGCGGGCATCGTCATTGGGGACTCCGGGGCCGGATTGCCAGCCGGGTTTGGCGAACAGCACACTGGGGCCGCCGCCAGTGGCCGAAAGATCGTTACGCAGCGTGGAATCGTTCCAGGCTCGTTCAGGGACATACGAGAGCGCCGAGCCCCCATTGGCAGTGTTGACGGGAGCCCAGAAGCGATTGCCATCGCCATCGTCGAACTCGGTGCCGCCCACCGCCGTGATTTCGGGGATCGTGGCCGGAAAGGTCCCCGCGGGACCCTTGGAAGCCTGCGGGGTAGGGGAAGTGACATCGCAGATGGCAGCGCCCCAATCGCCGGATGCGGAAAGCCAGGTTATTCCTTGCGCGTTGGCCTGCTGCGCCACTCCCTGAAAGCTCGCGTTATTGTACGGCTCGCAGCTTCCGTAACTGAACGTAATCACAGGCGCAGCGTTCTGGTCCACAGCATATTGCGCGGCGGTGGTGACACTACTCGCGTAGACGTAGACGATAGTTGCGTTGGGAGCCACCGCGCCGGCCCATTCGATATCGAGATCCGATTCAACCGAACTGCTCGTGACACCGGGGTTGGTTCCGAAAAGCAGCATCTGCGGATCGTTGTCGGGCAAATTGAAAGATTTGCGGAAGATCCGTATATCCTGGATGTCGATATCCGAACGGCCGATGACGGCGACCTTCTGGCCGGATCCATCCAACCCCATCGCGTAGAGCGGGGCAATGTTATAGATGGTGGCGACATCTTCGGGCGCGAGGTAGCGGGAGGCGCCGCTGGTGAACTCCGGAGAGAACGGCCCACGCGGCTGCTTCTCGGTTTGATACATCGGGCGCATATCGAAATCATTGAGGCCATCGACACCACTCACCACCTCTTCAAAAGCCGCGGGAATCGCAGGTTCGGTTGCATTGGAGAAATGCGCTTCGCCGTTCACCTGGTAGCGGCGGATCTCGGTGTGAAAGGCTCCGGCGACACTCGCGGCTGTACCGCTAAAAGTGATCCAGAGCCGGCCTTGGGCAACATCGTTCACCTGGAGACCTTCCGACCGGAGCCAGGCCGCGAGTTTGTCGAGGTCGTTCGGGCTCAACCCGAACCGGTCCCCGAACTGGCCCGGAGTCAGCCAGCGGTGGTAATCCGGCGAGGAGGGATTTCGCTGATCGGCAAGAAATGTCTCGATTCCAGCGGCTGGTTTCAGACGCAGCGTGGCATAGGACAGGATCGTGCCGGGAGCAAGGAGACCGCGATCGAAGCGGGACTGCGCTTCCACGGGCACGTGATTGCGAAGGACAACGGTGCGGCCGCGATCTACGGCCCGTGCGATGCGATCCGGCGCGGCGGCCAGCATTCCAGGCCCGAGCAGGGACAAGGCGCAAACAGAGTATAAAAGCGATTTTCGGGGCGTCAAATCCTACTGTAAGGCAAATCGGCTTGGACCGACAACCCGGACACCGTGACAACTCCATGACTGGGTTGGAACCGGTATCAGGGGATCTCCTCTAAGCCGGCGTAAAGAAAGAGGTGCTGAGATTACTCTTCTAAGCGAGCAAAAACGGGGAAGGGAGAGCGCTTACGAAACCTCAGGAAATCGAAAACAGGATACGCTCCCGAAAAGCCCGAACCAGAGGGTCGGAAATCATTGAGTTCACTTTCGTATTCCTACCGATGTTAGCTATGGTTACGGTAACCGTAGACACGGCCTGGGCAATCTTTGCGAAGAGCACGCTGCAGCGCGCCGTGCGCCTGGCAGTGCGCACTGGTGTGACCCTGACGGCTACGCAGATGGCGCAAGGCGCTTGCCTGACCGACACAGTAAAAAAGACAGTGCAGGCAAACGCGCTGGGTCTGCTCAACGGGCAGTCCGGATACAACCTGATCAAAGTGAACTACTTTCAGCCGCCAGCTCCCAACTCGAACGGTCCGGCGGTGGACGTTTCGGGGTCGCCTTCCGGGGACGCTCCGGGGAATATCATGCAAGTCTCGGTGCAGAATTTTGTGCTCGTCCCGATTCTGCCGCGCTTCTTCGACTGGAAAACGGCGGCGGACAAAAAGTCCACCATCTTCGCCAATGTAAACTCAGCCGATTTGATCGAGCCGTCCCGGAACCCGCCCTGCATAGGGACGGCGCCATAGGAGACGCGTATGAGATCTCGCAACCGGCGCGGAGTATCCAGCATCGAATTTGCCTTCTGCATGCTTATTCTTCTGCCTCTGTTACTCGGCACGGGGGTTACGGGAATCGATATGATCCTGACCCTGCAAACGGTGCAGTTGGCGCGCGATGTCGGTCACATGTACGCGCGCGATGTGAACTTCGCCCAGCCCGGCAACATGACAATCGTGGGAAATCTCGGTTCGAGCCTGGGTCTCAGCACGACGCCCGGCTCCGGCACGGCGGTCGTTATACTTTCGGCTCTTACGTATGTCGATGTGAATGCCTGTGCGGCGGTGGGAGCGGTGGATGGCAATGGCAATCCGACCTCGGCTTGTACGAACTATCAGAAGTGGGTTTTCACGCAGCGCGTGCTGATCGGCAACCAGAATGTCCGAAGCAGCAATTACGGATCTCCGATTACCAGCGGGCCGACGGGCGTAACGGTGGATCCGGTCACCGGTAAGATCACGCAGTCCGATTACGTTAAGAAGGCCGGGGCGGTGGCCAACTTCAGCGGGGTCAACCCATATCAGGTCATCAACGGCCAAGCCCAAGGGTTGCCGTCCGGCCAGGTATTGTATCTTGCCGAGGCGGGCGCCACGGGATTTAACATGCCGCCCTTCGTTTCCAATGCCACCACGTATTCATTCAATTTCTTCTGAGGCATTTCGAGGGAAAGTCACTATGCAGCCGAACACTACGAGAAGCGTGCTGAGAGAGTTCAAAAACCGCTTGCTGACGGGCGCGGCTGAGAAACGCCTTCCCGTGTTTGGCGGCAATTGCCGAGCCGCGACTGCGAGGGAGCGGTCTGGCGAGCGAGGCAGCACCATGATTCTGCTCATGATGATGCTGCCGTTATTCATGGTTCCGTTAGTGGGATTGGCGATCGACGGGACCCTGTGTTACATCGTGCAGGCCAAGCTGGCAGCGGCGGTAGACGGCGCAGCTCTGGGCGCCGGCCGCCTCCTCGGCACACCCGCCAACACCAATGAAATAGCCGCCGAGTTTCTAAACGTGAATTTTCCGACCGGCTACTGGGGAAGCCGCAACCTGCAGCCCAGCATCAGTTCCACAACCGTGCTGGCGACGCACACGATCAACGTCTCCGCGACCGTGGATGTGCCGCTGCTGTTTCTGCGTGTCATCGGACAAGACCACTCAACGGTAGCCTCCGCGGCCACCGCCACGCGTACCGACTCACGCATCGTTCTGGTGCTGGATCGCTCCGGTTCCATGAACAATGTAGACCCTGTCAGCGGATTGAATGTGTTCACCACGATGCAGAGCTCGGCCAAGAGCTTCGTGGGCATGTTCAATCCAGGCACCGATGAACTGGGCCTGGTGATTTTCTCGGGTGGCGGCGTGGTCGCCTATCCGATGAACTGGCCCTACAACTACAGCGCATCCGGTCCTGGAGGCCCGGATGTCAACTTTGGGACTTCTCCGACTGCCGGAACGATGATCAACCAGATCAATGCCATGACAGCCGGTGGAGGCACAGGGACCTCGGAGGCGCTGGCGCTGGCGTACATTGAGCTGCAGAAGGCTCACAATCGTGATCTGGCGCAAAACGGCACAGACAGCCGGCTGAATGCGATCGTGCTGTTCACGGATGGCGTTCCGACGACACTATCCGTAAACGCGAACGACAATACGAACGCGAGCACCAACTCGCTGAAATCGCCGGGATCGACCAGTTGCACATACAACCCGGAGAATTCCAATGCCAGCACTCACATGACCGGCTGGATCGGGGTGCCGGGCAATCCTCCGGGCTGGGGGACTCCGGTGGGCCTTCACCTGATTCCGCTAACGGACACCAACGCAGCGCATAACCTGGCGTATTGGATGAACCACCCGAGCTATGACACCACAGTTTCGTCGATGCCCACTTCGGCGCTGTCGGGCTGCGCCTACCTGGACAATCCCAATACCGGATCGCACGCGCAGTTAAACGATCTCCGCCAGATCCCGCCTTACGACCTCTACGGAAATTCCACCACCGGCAACATGTACATTTATTCGAGTGTGGATTACAACGGGACGGCTTATAATCCGGCACAACCCACAAACGGATATCAAGTGGGGCTCGGGATCTGGAATGCGGTAGACAATTCCGCCAACACGATCCGAAGTATGACGGCGATGGGCACCATCCCGGCGCCAACCGGTTCGATGAATCCGATTCAGATATTTACCATTGGCTATACGGGAAACGGCGGTGTAGACGCGGGACTGCTGAAGCGGGTCGCCAACACGCAGGACTGCCAGCCGATGCCGAACGTGAACGAGCAGATCGGCCAATACTTCGAAGTTCACTCTGCCGATCAGCTCAATGCCGCGTTCATCGCGGTGGCTTCGGAAATTCTGCGTCTTTCCAAATGATCCAGCAGCAACACTTGGGGCGGGGGAGAGGCCGCCGGTTCAGGCCGCGCTCGCAGATTGGGAGCGGCCTGGCCGCGGCCCGGCTATATGGCGCATTTTGCTTTGAACGCGGGCCAGCAGAGCTCCGACCGTACCAGACCGGACTCTGAGTTGGCTGGCGATTTC
>PSRJ01000276.1 GCA_003175985.1 Terriglobia bacterium | reverse complement strand
CGGCTGCCGCAAGCAGGACTACGCGGTTCTCATCGTCATTGGGCTGCCCGCCACTCACTGAGTGGGCGCACGCAGGGCGCGACCGCTCCCTGACGGTCGCGGCTCGGTAAGCGCCTGCAAACACGTGCTTGCCCGTCAGTGCCGATTCAGTACGGACTGCACTGCCTCGGCCAGGCGCAGCGACGTGTACGGCTTCTGAACGAAACCGGCAAGCCCTTTGCCGGTGAAGTGTCGAATCGCCTCGACCTCGTTGTAGCCGCTCGAAAGAATCACTTTGATATCGGGGCGGATCATCCGCAACTCGCGGAAAGCTTCCTCTCCGCTCATCACAGGCATGGTCATATCCAAAAGGACGGCGTCGACACGGTCCGCAGATCGCCGGAAGGCATCCACGCCTTGACGGCCGTCCTCCGCCAGAATGACCTCGTATCCGAACCGTTCCAGCGTCACCTTCGCTGTGCGTCTGACGATCTCTTCGTCGTCTATGACGAGAATGGTTCCCGTTCCCTTGAGGGAAGCGTGTTCCGAAGCCCTGCTGCGTCTCTTTTGATCCTCTTTAAGGGTTGCTGGGAACAGCAGTTTGAATGTGGTGCCCCGGCCGGGCGTGCTGTATACCTTAATCGCGCCCCTATGCCCCCGAACGATGCCCCGGACGGCGGCGAGGCCCAGTCCACGTCCTGCGAACTTCGTCGTGTAGAACGGATCGAATATCCGGCTGATCACATCAGGGTCCATGCCCGCGCCAGTGTCGTGCACTTCCAGAGTCACATATCGCCCCCGCTCGATATCACTCCCCGGCACGGTAGTTTGGATATAGGCATCATCGACCTCTTGCACGCCGGTCGTGATCAAAAGCGTGCCGGGTTGACCCTCGGGGATTGCCTCCGCGCCGTTGATCACCAAGTTCATCACGACTTGCTGGATTTGAGCAGCATCCGCCTCGATACACGGAAGGCTCTCCGTCAATTCCAGCCGCATCTGCACCGTCCGTGGGATGGAGGTCTGGATCAGGCTGCTGATCTCCCGAACCTGGTGCGAGAGGTCGAGCGGTTCTATGACAAAACGGCCCTTCCCCGCATACGCCAGCAACTGCTTCGTGAGTTGGGCCGCGCGTTCCGTCGCGTTCACAACGTCCGCCAGCCTCATAGCGAGATGCGAGCCCCGGGGCACATCGTCCAAAGCGAGACTGGCATTTCCGAGCACGCCAGTGAGGATGTTATTGAAATCGTGCGCTATGCCGCCGGCGAGGATACCAACGCTCTCCAGTTTTTGTGTCTCGCGCAGCCTCGACTCATTGCGGATACGCTCTTCCAGATAATCGCGGATCTGATACTGGCGCCTGCGTGACTGTAGAAGGGACTCAACAGAGCTGGCGAGCGTCAGCAACCGAACCGGGCGCTCGATCAGAATGACCGACCGGGCGCCTCTGCGTTGCAGCTTCGTGTGCACCGCCGATTGCACCCGGTCCCCATGGCTGGTCAGCAATATCAGCCCAATATCGGACCAGGCCGGTTGCGCGTCCAATAATGCGTCGAGCTCTTCCATAGCGCCGGGAACAAGTGCTTCTTCCGTAAAAATGATGGCGCCGACGCCGTCGGCCGCCTCGCGGCAAAGCTCACGGATATCGCTGTAGCTGCGGCAGGCAAAGCCGCGTTTCGCAAGCATGTCGCAGACGAGTTGTGCGTCACGGCCAGTGGGCGCGACAACGGACACTTGGAGGTCCTGGCTCACCGTCAATTCCCCGGATCGATCAGATCCTCTGATTTTCCTAAATACTCGGGAACCCCGGTGAGCACACCCCGGAACGCTGTCAGGACTTCGCCAATCCGAATGCCTTGGGAGGTAATCTGCATTTCCCGAATCGTGTCTTCGTGTGAGCTCTTCCGGTGTTTGACCACAGAAATAGCCTTTTTGAGGGCGCCCTGGCTTTCGAAGAACCGTAGCAAAACAAGCGTGTCTGCCAAATAGCTGGCGTCCGCAGTCGTCTCGACCGGGCCTATCGTGCCCTTCTGCGCTGCGACCAAGATCGTTACGACGTCGCATTCGGCCAGATAGCTCAGCAGCTCATGCAACTGTGCGAGGAGGAAGCGTTCGTTCGGCAGCGCGTTCATGTAACCGCTGAGACTGTCGAGGACGACGACTTTGGCTAGTTTTTCCTCGACCTCCGCGCGAATGCGGGATGCAAGCTCTCCTGGGGACATTTCCGCCGGATCGACCTGGTGAATGGCAATCAGCCCGGAAGCAACATACTCGGCCAGATCCATGTTAATGCCGGCCATCCGGTCCAGAAACGTCCGGCGCGTCTCCTCGAAGATACAGGCCGTGGCGCGTTGCCCCTGCTGCGCCGCGGCCCGCAGGTATGCGCCAGCCAAACAGGATTTTCCTGATCCTGCGGGGCCCGTGATCAAAGTGCTGGTGCCGCTACTAAGACCACCGCCGAGCAATGCGTCCAGCTTGGTGATCCCGGAACTGAATACAACCCCGGCGCCATCCCGGCGATGTTCAGCCGCTACCAGCCTCGGGAAGACACGGAGTCCGCCCGTTTTGATCACGTAATCGTGAAAGCCGTCACGGAATGTAGCGCCGCGGAGTTTGACCACGTTCAGCCGGCGGCGGGATACGCCGTACTCCTGTCCCAGGCGTTCCAGCGAGAGCACGCCGTGGGAAATGCTCTGTAATTGCAGATCGGAACTCCGGCCCACCGTGTCGTCGAGCAGCAGAACCGTGCAATTTCGGCCGGCGAAGAATTGTTTCAAGCTGAGAATCTGCCGCCTATATCGGAGCGGTTCGCGCGAGAGCAGGCGCAATTCGGAGAGCGAATCGAATACCACTCGCGCCGGCTTGATGCGCTCCACCTCGGCATAGACCTGCTGGGCGGTTTCCGTCAACTCGACTTCTTCCGGGTGAAAAACGGTGTACTCCTGCTCGGGTTTCAACCGAGCCTGGCTGGCTTCGAGTTCGTACAGATCTATGCCATCGAGCGACCAGCCGTGCGATTCTGCGACGCCGCGCAGTTCTTCCTTCGTCTCTGATAGCGTCACGTACAAGCCTCGCTCGCCTAGGCGGTGGCCCTCCTGGAGAAACTGCAGAGCCAGCGTGGTCTTACCCGTTCCGGGCATGCCTTCGACGAGGTAAAGGCGGTTCGCTGGCAAACCGCCCGGCAGGATTTCGTCCAGTCCCGAAACCCCCGTCTTGGCGAATTTCGTCTGGCCGCTTACATGCGTTCCGCTCATAAGATCTCCAAAGCTCCTTCATTCTAGCTACTTGGCCGAAGGATTGTGGTATCTCCAAGCCCTACGAGACTGGCCGGATGCCGCCCGTGGCGGCCGGTATTCTGGAGGTAATCCAGCCGGCCGTGTAGTCGCCACCCGGACTTGTGCCTCCCAGGGTGGCCGCGATTATTACAAACACGCGACGGGCGTGTTTTTCGGCCAGGTGGCTTCACGCGCGTGAGTTCTCGTTCCCCTGGATAGTTCCTCATCGTGGTATGCTCCCCGCATGGCAGACGCGGAACAGGGCGCACAGGCGGCAAGCCGCGCGAAGCTACGCAATTCAACGACGGTGTTTCTAGTCGGCAACATCGAGCCAACCATGGAGTGGTACAAACTGCTTGGGTTCAAGTCCGAGTACCATCCGCCCGGTTTCGCTATCCTGAGCCGCGATGAGATTCAAATTTTCCTCCAACAGCAGCCTGGGTACGTCGCGCCAGACGATCCGGGGCGTCGCGAGCGCCACGCGTGGGACGTCTACATAATCACGGATGATGTGAAAGCGCTCTACGAGGAGTATTCGGCGTTGCCGGGAGTCAAGATATCCCGTCAGCTCAGTCGGCAGGATTACGGAATGATGGAATTCGACGTGATCGATCTCAACAGACACCGGCTGGTCTTCGCACAGCCGAGCGAGTCCCCTAACGGCCCACAATCTGTGGCGTGACAGACCGGTGTCGGATTTCTCGACGGCGGTCTTTTGCCCGATTGCCAATCGAAAATCAGGAGGCTCAAGATGGTACTAAATGGATCAAATGCTCCACGCGATGGACGTCGCCCTGCGAGTTTTGACCTCTTTCAATGCGAAGCGTACGCCAGATCAGGCAGACGTCGAAGAGCTTCGCCGCCTAGCTCCACTGTCCGGTGACGCACCAATCGACGAACTCGCCTGTTACGTTGTATATCAAGCTCTCAAATACCGCGAAGCCAAACGGAAGGCGCGGGCCGAAGGAGCCTAATCCCGTCTCTTTCCGTCCCGGCTTCTGCGATTCTGGCCAGCCGATCAACGCAACTTTAGAACACTACCCGGACCAGTGATTCCCTTACCGTGCAACCGCTCCCTTGCGGCCGCGGCTCGGTTCCGCGACGCGCTTTCCAGCTAGTCTGCTCGCCGTGCGGGAGAGGTGGACAGGGGCCAGCGTGGGCGGGGGCGTCCGCCCCACCATAATCGGGGATAATGAATTCCGGAGGTGATCAATGAGTTTTAAGGCTGCGGTTCGCCATACCGGTGATGTGGCGATCGTCGATCTCGCGGGCCGGCTGACGTTGGGCGACGGCTCGGGGACTATTCGCAACACGATCAAAGACCTGGTGACGAAGGGCGATAAGAAAATTCTGCTCAATCTCAACGAGGTCACGTATCTGGACAGTTCGGGCCTGGGGGAGATGGTGGGGGCCTATGCCACTGTGACGAATGCCGGCGGAGAGATCAAGGTCATGAATACGCAACGGATTCACGACCTGCTGCAAGTGACGAAACTCTACACGGTTTTCCCCGACTACAACGACGAAGATACAGCGGTCAGAAGCTTCGGACGGGGCGCCGGAGCCTGAAGCGTTCGCCGCTCATCGGGCCGATTGGCCGAGAGCCTTAACGATCGCCTCCAGCCGTTGTTTGTGCATTTCCAGATTGATCCGCGGATCGAGCGATCGCACCGATTCCAGGCGCTGCTGTTCGATGGGAAGGTCGCGCGTGGCATCATCGCTGAGGGCCAGGCGCGCCGCCGCGCGTTGGAACGTGTACTCTAAAATGCTCCGTGCTTCGGCGCTTCCGGCATTGGCCACAAACCAGGCGGGGGCCAGCGTCAGTAGAGCGGTGCGCTTCATCCAGGTCGGGTCCAGACGGTCCACGGTATCGAGATTCGTGTGGATGACGGTCAAAGACGGGACGGCCAGCGTAATGCCGGGAATGCCGATGCCCCGCGCTTCGAAGGCCACCTCATCGGTGATCGGTTCGTAATCCCAGTAAACAGTGCGCAGCGATTGGCGGCCGCCGTTGGCGGCGGTCAGCAACGGGTCGGGTTCGTGCTCGGCGGGAGCGTAGCGATCTCTCACGAACTCGGCGAGGTTCTCCATCAGGTCGTCGGCGTATGCCGGCAGCCAGACAGGGTTGCGAATCATGACCAGATTGTTTTCCACATTGCGCTCGCCACCGGCCTGATCGAGAACTACCGCCATGAGAATGTTCCGGGCATCCTGCGGGTGCAGGCGGAACCAGGCTTCTTCTGCGACGATTTCGGTGGTCCACCAGAAGCGGATTGTGCGCCGGGGCTTGGGAAGTTTGCCGGAGGCGACGAGGCGGTTGACTGTGCGCGCCAGTTCGAGCAGAGTCCCGCTGCCGGAAGCATTATCGTTGGCGCCGGGCATCTGGTGATCGAGATGCGCTGCCAATACGACGTCGTGACCGCTTTCGATACCGGGAATTTCGCCCGTGACCATACCAATCGCACCCGGCGTGACGCGGCGGGCTGCAGCGTGAAGGGCGACGGTAACGGGTCCGCGTCCTAACAGCGACCGCAACTCTTCGCCGGATTTGGGGCTGATCATCAGAACGACTGCATTGCGGGGCGCCATGCCCCAGAAGATGGCTTCCGGAGGCGTGCGCCTGCCGAAATATTCGCCCGCGGCTGCCGAGAGCAAGGCGGCGGCGCCAGAGACGTTCTTCCACGCCTGGTCCGGTTCACGATCGGTGAGGACCACTTTGCCGCGCACGTCGGCCCGCGCGTCTTCGGCCAGTTCGGCGGTGATATCCCCATCGGCGCTATACTGCGCCAGCATGGCCGGGATCGTTTGGCGCACGGGCGTCTTCACTTCCAGCTCTGCCTGAACCGCATCCCACATGGGTTGATTTCGCGGAAATCGCTCGATGCGCACGTTTTGCAATCCATATTCCCGGGCGCGGCCGGCAACGTACTCGGCTGCATCGAAGAACCCCTGCGAATTCGGATATCGCGCGTGAGAGGCGATGGCGGCGGTTTGCTCGAGCGAATTCTCCACAGAGAGTTCGCTCAAAATGGTGCGCAGCAAGGAATCCGGAATCAGCGGCTCGCCGCCGGCGGCCAACAACAAGGCGGTGAAAACTAAACCTGCTGCTCCGGCTGCCGCGCTACGCGCGAAATGGCGTGCACCAACTTGCGATACGGAATTTCGTCGTAATCTGCGAAAGGCAACCATTCCCCATCCCGCCAACTCGAATAGTACCAGCGAGAGAGCAGGGCAAGGTACTCCTGCCGCTCGCGTATGGCCAGCTTACGAAAGGAGACGGCTGCGAAGGTATCGCGAAGCTGGTGATCGAGCGACACGGGCTTACCCTCCCGCACCTCGAAGCTGAGAGACAACGGCGCTTGCCAGTCGCCAGCGCGGACGGGCCACAGGTTCACAGCGCCGGCAGATACCGAGCGCGTGAGGGCGACGCCGTGGAGACGATCCACATCGACAGCCAGTTCGTCGCGAAGCTTCAGCACCTCCTGCACTTTTTCAAAACGTTTGTGCTGGCGCGCGGCTTCTTCGAAGTTCATTTCCTCACTGAGGCGGTCGCGCGAGTGCGCAATCGAGCCAAGCAGCGAGTGGCCCCCCGTGCGCAGGAACTCGGTGACGCGCTGCACCTCATGCGCGTATTCGGCGAGTCCCACCACCTGCTGGCAAGGCCGCAGACACATGCCCATTTCACCGTAGATGCATCCCGGATGATCGGGTGCAGGAAGCAAGTCTTCCTGACAGCGGCGCATTTGAAACAGGTCCAGAAACTGGCTTTCGAACCGTTCCGCGGATGCGCGCGTGCGGAAGGGGCCGAAGTAAACGGCGTTGGTGCGAGTCAGATGGGTAGTGATTTGCGAACGCGGAAATTCATTCGCAAGAAGTATCTTGAGGTATGGCGGCATGCGCAGCCGCAGCATTTCAAGATACCTATCGGGAAAAAGCCGCCGCGCCATTTCGTAATGAACAGCACTGGATTCGAGCCGTGAACCGGTCAACTGGTATTCGATGCGCGCGATCGTGTGGCGCAGGTTGAGCAGGCGCGAAGGCTTCTCGCGCTCTTTGAGCAGCCGAAACAAGCGGCGGCGCAGGCGCCCTGTTTTGGACAGGTACGGTTCGCCTTCGCGCGGCCAAAGCGCGAAGACCGCGGGCGCATCGGCCAAGGCTGCGAGTGTCGTATCGAGCCGTGCCAGATCCGCGCCGACTTCGATCTCGGTCATCTATTCCGCTATTCGGCGGCGGCCTTTGACTCGATCAATTCGCGAATCCCGGTAATAAAATCCGCCACAGCCTTGGGCCCCTGATCGCCATGTTTGCGGTTGCGCACCGCCACTTGGCCATTCTGCTGCTCGCGGTCGCCGACCACGAGCATGTAGGGAATCTTCTGCAACTGCGCTTCGCGGATTTTGAGATTCACTTTTTCGCTGCGATCGTCCATCGTGGCGCGGATTCCCGCGGCATCAAGCTGTCCCCGGACCTGCCGGGCATATTCGATCTGGCGGTCGGTGATCGGCAGCACAATGGCTTGCACGGGCGCCAGCCAAACCGGGAATGCGCCGGCGTAGTGTTCGACCAGAATACCGAAGAAACGCTCGATGGAACCGTATAAGGCGCGGTGCACCATCAACGGCTGGTGCGCCTTGCCATCCTCGCCGATGTATTCCAGCTCGAAGCGCCGCGGCAGGGTGAAATCGAACTGCACGGTGGAAAGCTGCCAAGGCCGGCCGATGGCATCCACCAGTTTGACATCGACCTTAGGCCCATAAAACGCGGCCTCGTCCGGCATGGTCTTGGCTTTGATCCGGAGCCTTTCCGTGGCGCGGCGCAACGCGTTTTCCCCGATCTGCCACTGCTCCGGAGAGCCGTCATATTTCCCGCTCGCACCGCCATCCCAGGTGGAAAGCTCTGCTTCGTACCGGTCGAACCCGAAGGTGTTGAGCGTGTCGATGGCGAACTGCAGGCAATCGACCACTTCATTTTCGATCTGCTCCGGCGTGCAGAAAATGTGCGCATCGTCCTGGGTGAACCCGCGAACGCGGAACAGCCCCGCCAGAACCCCGGAGCGCTCGTAGCGATAGACGGTGCCGAGCTCGCCCAACCGCACCGGCAGATCGCGATAGCTATGCTGCCTGTCCTTGTAGATGAGGATGTGGAACGGGCAGTTCATGGGCTTCAACTGATATTCGGCGTCATCCAGCTCCATGCGCGAGAACATGTTCTGCGAATAGAAATTCGCGTGCCCTGAAGTTTTCCAGAGATCGAAACGCGCCACGTGCGGCGTGTACACCAATGAATATCCGCGCTTCAAATACTGGTCGCGCATCCAGTCTTCGAGTTGCTTGCGAATGATCCCGCCTTTGGGGTGGAAAAAGATCAATCCGGGGCCGGCCAGTTCCTGCACGCTGAACAGGTCGAGATCTTTGCCGAGCTTGCGGTGGTCGCGCTTTTTGGCCTCTTCGATCTGCTTGAGATATTCCTCCAGGTCCTTTTGCGTGAAGAATGCCGTGCCGTAGATCCGCTGTAACTGTTTGTTGTGTTCGTTCCCCTTCCAATAGGCGCCAGCGATTGAGAGCAGCTTGAAAGCCTTAATCTTCGAGGTATCGGGCACGTGCGGGCCGCGGCAGAAGTCAATGAAGTGAGGTCCCAGAGTGTATTCGCTGAAAACTTCGCCAGCGCGCTCCTGGATGAGCTCGCATTTCATCCAGGCATCGGAATATTTTTTCAGACCTTCGTTTTTTTCGGTGTAGATGCGTTCGTAGGGGAGGCTTCGCTTCTGGATCTCCCACATGCGTTTCTCGATTTTTTCGAGGTCTTCGGGAGTGAACGGCACGGCGCGGTCGAAATCGTAATAGAAGCCCGTGTCGATCGGCGGGCCGATGCCGAGCTTGGTATCGGGGTAGAGCTCCAGTACCGCGGCGGCCAACAGGTGGGCCGTAGAGTGACGATACACTTCGAGCGATTCGGGATCTTTGGTAGTGAGGATTTGGACGCTGGCGTTTTTTTCGAGAGGGCGTGTGAGATCGTAGAGTTCGCCATTCACTTTAGCGACGATGGCGGCATCCGCCAAGCGGGGGCTGATCGATCGCGCGATGTCGATCGGCCGCGTCCCCGGGGCAACGGACTGCTGGCTGCCGTCGGGCAGAGTAATCTCGATGTTGCTCATAGGGAAATTTCAGCGTAGCACGCGCGCGACGGCCAACGAGAGGCATCTCGGGAGGGGTGCGCTATTATGAGGGCAGATCTATGGCCGTTTCCAGTTTGACCGGAATCGACGAATCCGCATTGGTTGCACAGGCTCGTGAGAACGATACGCGGGCCTTCGCCGAGTTGGTGCGGCGTTACGAATCCAAAATCTTCCGGCTGGCGCAGCACATCACACAGAATCGGGAAGACGCCGAAGATGTGCTCCAGGAGACCTTTCTCAAGGCATATGAGCACCTGGATCAGTTTCAAGGACAGTCCAAGTTCTACACCTGGATCGTGCGCATTGCGGTGAATCAGGCGCTGATGAAGCTGCGCCGGCGGAAAAGCGATAAATCCGTCTCGCTCGACGAAAGCATCGATACGGGCGAAGACACGGTAACGCGGGAAATCGCGGCCTGGGACGAGGATCCCGAGCAGCGGTATTCTCGTGAAGAACTCGGCGGCCTCCTGGACTCGGCGGTACAGAGCCTGGCGCCGCCGTACCGGTCCGTTTTCGTGTTGCGGGATATTGACGATCTTTCGACCGAGGAGACGGCGGAGGCCTTAGGGCTTTCCGTTCCGGCGGTCAAGAGCCGGCTCTTGCGGGCCCGGCTGCAATTGCGCGAGAAATTGACTCGCACTTTCAAACGCAAGGGGGACGACGCCTTTGCTTACCTGTAAAGATTTTCTGAAAGAGTTAAGCGACTATCTGGATGAAGCGACCGATCGTGAGTTGCGCGCGAAGCTCGAGCAGCACATAACGGAGTGCCCGAATTGCTGGGTCATCACGGACACGACGCGCAAGACGATAAAGATATACAAGGGAATGGAGCCGTATCCCATTCCCTCGGATGTCGAAAGTCGTCTCATGCGTGCGCTCGAGAAAAAGATGGCGGCAAAGGGACACTAGCCGCTCCGGCGATTCCCTTAGCGCGGCGGTTACTTTATGGCTAGTGTCACTCCCGATTGACTCTGCCGCGCGGTCGCGGCGGTCCCTCCGGCGATTGCGAGCGAGACGGCCTGTCCGGCGGCTACTGTCGGCGGGACGATGGCATTGATCTGCACCAGACCCCCGATTGATCCAGGCGATGTGCCGGCGTAGGTCACAACCGCGGGCTGTCCCCCAATGGTTACCTGGACGGGGTCGGTTACCTTGTCGGCTGTGGCGGCCGGTGTCATGTCGGCTAATGGCGTCACGAGCGCACCCAGCCCGGTGGAGTAAATCACGATAGTGGAACCGCGTGCCGCGGTGTCTTTTGTCGAATTGATGGTGTAGGCGCCCGTGTTCGTGTTGTAGTTGAGTACGGCGGCCTGGCCCGTTCCGGGACTTGACCCCAAAGTGAAGATACCGGGGTTTTCGTTCACCACCAGCAATGAGCCGACAGTTGCCGAACTTGCAGCGCTAAGGACGCTCAGGCTCGCGGTTCCTCCGATTCCCGCCGCAATTTCGAATGGCGCCATGGCATTGATCTGATTATTGGAAACCATGATGATGGGCGCATTCCTGGTGGTGACAGCGGGGGGAGAAACGGTCGTATCTGTGTACGTCAGGGTAACCTGGATGTTGCTCAATTGCGTGGGAAACGCTTGCGCCGTGCCGGTGGCGGTTACGTTGGCCCCGGAGGTGAGCCGGAGCAATTGAGCGGCGGTGTTGTCGGTAACTGTGAGGGCGGCGGTTGCGCCCGAAGTAGGCGACGTGAGCGTAATGTAGTTACTTCCCGCCGCAGCCGTGACTGAGGCGATACTCCCGCCAACCCCGGCGGCCGTGGTGACCTGGTTAATGTAGCTCACGATATTGTCGAGGCTCTCCGCCCCGCCGGGGCTGTTAGGGTCGGTGGAAAAATCGACCGTAACATTTGTCGAACCCCCGCTACCGGTAACGCGAAACTGTAACCGGCTGCCCAGAGCCGCTGTGTTCAAGGTGGCGGCGAGCGCCGCGGCGGAGGTGACAACCGCGGGCATCGCCGCGGGTATGGCCGGTTGTGGAATCGCGGGCCCCAGGTTCTGCCCGAAAATCGATATGATCTCGCCGGGGGCGATGGAGCTTTGCCCGGAGGCCACGGGGTCGGGATCCGTGCCGATCTGCTTGGAACTGCGTTGATAGCTTGCCGCGTTGAGAACCGATGTCACCGCCATCGTCGAACTGGAGATCACTGTGAATGTGTAGTCTACCGGGGCTACGGGGGTACATGCCGGCGGCTGTCCTGGTGCATTCGGGGGAGCCGGGTTGGTCACGCAGACGCACCATGTTCCGGGTGACGCCAGCAAGGCCTTGGCATTGTTGACAGTGGCCTGCAACACCGTTTGACTCAACAGTTGTGAGGTCATTTGGATAGGCGTCCCCGTCTGGGTGCACTCTCCCCCTGCCGCTGTGCCCGCCACCGCCATGGTCGCGACAGATGTGCTGAAGAAGTTCTGTCCGTTGATCGTAATCACGGGATTCACTACCGGCGCCTGGATCACGCTGGTGGGGAAGATACTGGTGACATCGGGTGGGCCTGCTGAAATCACAAGGTTGACCGCCACCGTATGGGATCCATTCGCCGAGTTCTGCGCGGCGAAGGTGACCAGGCCTCCGTAACTGCCGGGGAGCAGCGTTTGAACGCTGGTCTGGTCCAGAGAGACGATGATTTGTGCCGCCGCCCCCGGACTTGCCTGCCCTCCGGTCTGTGTCGTCGGAATTGCGCCGGGCGCTCCCACGCGAACCCAAACGGGCGTGCTGCTGCCGCCGCTGCCACTTCCGGAGCCGGCATTTGCGGCGGTGACCGTGAAAGGAATCGGCGTTCCATTTGTGGCCGCGTCAAGTTCGCTCTGAGGATTGGTCCAGGCACTGCCGGTGGTATACGTGAACGACAGGGTGTCCGGAGTGTTACCGGAGGCCGGTGTGAAATTCGTGACCGCGGGACCCGGTGTGATTACCAACGTCGAAGGCGGATTCGAAATCGATAGTGTTACGGGCACCGAGGCCGTTCCGACATCCGGTGATGTGGTGATAGAGATGCTGGCTGTGAAACTGCCTGGCGGGAGGCTCGTGACGTTTACCAGGACATTCATTGACAACGGCCCGTGGCCACAAGTCTGGGGCGCCGAGGGAAGAGTCAGCCAGCCGAGTTGACTGGCCGGTGTTCCTGCCGGATAGGTCGGTACCGCGCAAATAATGGTGGAAGCGGAAGCCGAGGCCGGCAACGTAACCGTAACACTTGCGGCTTTGGGCGGGCTTTGGTCTCCCACCTGATAACTGAAGCTTAAACTTGCAGGTTTCACCGAGGGGCCGCTCGAGGTGGCCGCCTCACAACAGGTCAGAAATATTGCTGCTACCGCGATCGCCTGTGCGCACGCCTTCGTCATAGCCGGGTAATCGGCAGGATGACGAAAACCTTTAATGCCGGGCTACACAGGTCGTAGGGCTCGCTGGCGGCGCGCCTCGTACAGCATGATTCCTGCCGCGACGGCAGCGTTGAGGGATTCGACACCGACAGTCGGAATGGCGACATCCAGCGCCGCCGAACGCAGGTCGCCCCCTACTCCGCGCGCTTCGTTGCCGATGACCAGCCCGCATTTGCCGGTCAAATCTATCTGAGCCAGAGAACGCACACCACTCCGGGCCGGGACCCCGGCATAAAGTTCAACCCGGTTCTGTTGCAGGGCCGCGCGCACCAGAGCAGTGTCTACGCCGTCCAAAAACGGAACGCGGAACAACGATCCCGCAGAAGCACGGAGCGTCTTGGGGTTGTAAGGACTTGCCGTCCCGCGCAGAAAAAAGATGCCGGTAACGCCGAACGCTTCGCCCGCCCGGACGATGGTTCCGCAGTTCCCGGGATCCTGCAAGCCATCGAGCACTACCACCAGCGCCGTGCCGCGGAAGAGTTGCTCCAGCCGCCAGGCTGGGGGTTTCACTAACGCAATTACGCCCTGCGTCGTTTCGGTGCCCGACAGGCCGTCCAGCAAGGCATCCGGAACGACGACCACTTTGATGCGGCCCAGTCCCTTGACGTGGCCCTCGGCCGCCGAGCGGACCGACTCGGCAGCCAGAAGAACTTTCACCTCACAATCGCTGCGAAGAGCCTCTTCGAGGAGGTGGAACGTG
This sequence comes from Terriglobia bacterium, assembly GCA_003175985.1. Classification (GTDB taxonomy): domain Bacteria; phylum Acidobacteriota; class Terriglobia; order Bryobacterales; family Bryobacteraceae; genus PSRJ01. The sequence goes on along the minus strand of PSRJ01000276.1, from coordinate 5,154 downwards.
GATGCGACGCACCAGCCTTCCTGGGTAAGGCCGCCGCGGACAACCGCACGCCGGATATCTTTCAGCAGGGGGTTGGAGGCGCTGGTAATGGTTTCCGGCCTGGCCATCTTATTACAATAGAACTAACCGCAGATGAAACGGACAGTATGGAACGCGGCGGCAGTCGCCGTTTCCGTGCTCCTCGCCTATGTCGCCTATCTTTCGGTGCGCATTCAGCAGCAGTCGGTTCGGGACGAAGCGCGTCCGGCCGATGTGATTCTGGTGCTGGGGGCCGCGGAGTATCGCGGGCGGCCGTCTCCCGTGCTGCGCGCGCGCCTGGACCACGCCCTCACCCTTTATCAACAGCACATGGCGCCCCGTATTCTGACGACTGGCGGCGCGGGCGGCGATCCCGTGTTCACCGAAGGCGGCGTCGGACGAGCCTACCTGATCAGCCTTGGGGTGCCCTCGGAGGCGATCATTGTGGAAACCGAGGGAGAGAGTACCGTGCATTCCGTGGCCCTGGCGGGAGAGATTCTGCGGCGCATGAACCTGCGCTCAGTGATCGTGGTGAGCGATGGATACCACATTTACCGGGTAAAAGAAATGTTGCGGTCGCGGGGGTTGACGGTGTACGGTTCGCCGCGGCAAGAGCTCAATCCGGATGCCTTGCACGAGCAATGGAACTACGTGAAACAGGCGATCGGCTACGTTCTGTGGCGGTTTGGCGTTCCTGTGTGACGGGAAGATGCGCTATTTGGTTTTGTCGAGCTGCTCCCTGGCCCAGAGCCGCCGCGGGTTCAGTTCGAGTGACTTTTCGAAGGCTTTGCGGGCTTCCGCGTCTTTGTTCTGCTTGCGCAAGGCCAGGCCGAGCCACAGCCAGGAGTCGGCATTTTTCGGATCGAGGTCGATGGCCTTGTGGAAATCGGCCGAGGCCAACTCGGGGCCTCCGCCCAGCGCGGCCGGCAAATAGTAATTGCCTACGCCACGGGCCATGTAGTTGGCCGAAGACTTGGGATCCATCGCGATTGCCTTGTCGATGGCCTCCTTGGCGCGCTTGCCATAACTCAAACCAGCCAGCACGTTGGCGGGCACGACCTGGCCGCACAGCGTTCCGAGAACCCTGTAATATTCGGCAACATCGGGTTTGAGGGCAATAGCCTGCTCGGCTGCCTTGACGCCGCGAGTGGCTGCCTGTTCGGCCGCCTTCCGGTCGCGCTGCTCGAGTGCCACTTCCGCCAAATAAGACGAGGCCAGGGCGATGCGGTAGTGTGCGCCGGCGTCGTTAGGCGCCTTGGCGGCGGCCGCCGCGGACTCGTCGATGATTTTCTGCAAGGCGGTCCGATCCTGCTGGTCGCGCGCCGATTGCAGCGCAGCCGGTGGCGGAGCAGTGAGAAAAGCTGCCAACAACCAGATACCCATGCGAACCTCAGAGCGTTGCGACTTTCCGTTGCACCAGCAGGAAATAAAGGGCCAGCAGAACCAATAACAAGCCGTTCAGGGCCAGCACAATCGGAGCCGTGAACATAGGGACGAGCCACCCGGTCAGCAGGTTTCCCATGGGCATGCCGCCGCGAAAAGCGGAATTGTATACACTCATCACGCGCCCGCGCATCTCGTTGGGTGTAATGAGTTGCACCAGAGAATTGACGTTGGCGAAAACAGTCATGAGCCCGGCGCCGGTTAGGAAAAGGACAACGCAACTCAAAGCTATGGATTGCGACATCGCAAAAATGGCGATGCCGACGCCCAGCCATATCAGCGAGCCGAGCGCGATTCTCCCCTTGTGCGGCACGTTACCCAGCCAGGCCACACCTAGAGATCCGACCACCGCGCCCACACCTGACGAGCACAGGAACAATGTGAAGGTCCAGGGGCCGCCGTGAAAGACGCTTTTCGCAAACCAGGGGAGGAACGTCATCATCGGAAACCCCAGCGCCGTCATCGAGAATGCCAGGAAAATGAGTGCTTCCATTGCGCCCTGGTGCCGGATGAACCGGAAGCCCTGTTTCATGCTGGCAAGCACCGATTCGCCCGTTTTTTGCGGCAGGTAACGAGTGGTCAGAATGGTCAGGGAGATCACGGGCGCCAAAAAAGACAGTCCGTTCAGGCCGAAACACCAGTCGGCGCCCAGCCGGTCGAAAATTACGCCGCCAATCGCCGGCCCGAGGACTCGAGCTAGGTTGAACTGGATCGAGTTCAAGGCGATGGCGTTCGGCATGTCCTCTTTCTTCACCAGAGTGGGAATGAGCGCGGAATAGGCCGGTCCGCCAAATGACTGGGCGGTGCCGCTGATAAACGAAAGGCAAAGGATGTGCCAGATCTTCACCACGTGGAAATACAACAGCAGCATCAGGGTGAAGGCCGAGACCATCTGGATGTACTGAGAGCAAAGCAGCACACGGCGTCGCTCCACGCGGTCGGCGACGACGCCGCCGATGATGGAGAAAAGAAAGACCGGAATTCCCGCCAGGAAGGCGTCCAGACCCAGGTAGAAGGGCGATTGCGTAATTGTCAGTACCAGCCAGGCTTGCGCGAGGATCTGCATCCACGTGCCCACGCTGGAAACGCACGCGCCGATGAACATTAACCGGAAGTCCCGATAATGGAATGCCTTGAAAACCCGTTGCAGGACGCTGGGGGTTACGGACGAGGTTGGAGCCATGGATTCCCGAGCCGGAAGCAACAAAAGGATTTTACCAGTTTCATGCGGCCGGGGGTGTTACTTAGGAGACCGCCGCAGGATCACGTTGACCGCGCGGTCCCCGTCATCGGTAGTGACGTACCGGACAGTGACCTGGGACCGCACTGTGGGTCTTCCGCCCTCAAACCTGGTCTCCGCGGTTACCGCAAACGTCTTGGTTGAGGAATTCTTCCCGAGCACCATGCGGTTCACCGTGAGGCTCTGATCGTCGACTGCCGTGACAATGCCGGTGAAGAACTGATCTTTCGCCTGCGTGTTTCCGGCCTGCGCTGTATTCTGCGGGTAACCCGGGCGAGTGGCGCTGCTGGAGAGGAGAGTGAGGAGCAGGCCGCTGAGAATGAAACGCATCATAACAGCTTAGTGGCGCGCCATGAAGTCCAGGTAAACGCAAAATTAAAGTTCATTCATGATCGGCTGAGGGGTCATTTCCTGAGTACCTGCCCCAACCTTACCCGCAGGCAGCCTAATGATAAAACGAGTGCCTTTGCCGGGACTGCTCTCGACATCAATAGTGCCCTGATGAGCTTTCACGATCCAGGCTACAAAGCTCAGTCCCAAGCCGAGCCCCTGGTCGGGACCCGGCGCGCTGCCGGAACCCGGAACACGGTAGAACCGATCGAAAATGTGTGGCAGATACTCGCCGGGAATGCCGCGGCCGGTATCTTCGACAACGATTTCAACCATGTCGGCAAGCGAGCGCAATCGGACGCACACCTCGCCACCCTCGGGAGTGAACTTGACGGCGTTCGATAGCAGGTTGGTGATCATGCGCTCGATCTGCACGCGATCGAGTTCCGCCGGGCACTCGCGCGGCGTTTCCCCGCGGAGCCGGACGCCCTCGGCATCGGCGGGAATTTGAAATTGTTCCACAAGGTCGTGGACGACTTCACTCAGATCAAGGCGTGACTTCTGCAGAGCCAACTGGCCCGATTCGGCTTGCGAGAGTAGCAGGAGAGCGCGCACGATCTGGGAAAGCCGGTCGATATCCTGCAGAGCGCTAACCATGGCTTCGCGATACTGATCTGTGGTCTTGGCGGTGAACAGGGCGACTTCCAGTTGGCCGCGAATGGCTGTAATCGGAGTGCGTAGCTCGTGGGAAACATCCCCGGAAAACTGCTTCATTTGCTGGAAGGAGGCTTCCAGGCGTTCGATCATGCGGTTAAAAGTAAGAATGAGGTAATCCAGTTCATCGTTCGCCTGACGCGTGGGGATGCGGAGGCTGAGGTTGGAACCGGATATCCGTTGCGCGGCCTGGGCGACGGCCATCACGGGTTCGAGCGCGCGGCCGGCCATAAACCAGCCGAACAACAGGCCGAGAATGAGCGCTGTCGGAATCACGCCCAGGTAGATCCAGGTAAATTCCCTCAGAATATTTGCGTTGTTCGTGAGAGGCGTGCCGATTGCTACGTAATATGGGGCGCGATGCTGTTCGTCGAAAACAATGCCGGCTCGAATCAGATACGGCGCTCCCTGCGCATCCCATCGCTCCGACCAGAAAGTCTTCCCCGCGGTTCCCGGGGCGGAAGAGGCTACCGCCAGTCTCACGCGCTGCTGGATCTCCGCCGGCGAGTCGATTCCGATGCCCTGGTACGTAGTGGACCATTGCATCGGCTTGCCATCCGAATTGGTAAGCAGATAAACGCGGCGCAGCCGCTCGACAATGAAGGTCTCGTCCGGATCGTGCTCGTCGTAATACCAGCGAGGGTCTGCCTTATATATGCGCAAATAGCCTTTGATGGCGGCCCACTCCTGGTCCAACACGTCATGCACCTGGTTATCGAGCATGGTGGCGAGCCGGGCGCGCAGCAAGCCCGCCACGCCGATCAGCAGCACTGCAAAGAAAAGCGCGTAGCTGGCGGTCAGGCGAAAGCGGAGCCCTCGTGTAATGCGCCGGTAATTACGTCTGCGGATCACGTCACACCTGCTGCTCGGTGATGGACTCGGCCGGCCGGTCGGCTGGCTTATCCGGGCCCTCGATCATGTAACCGATGCCCCGCACGGTTTGAATCAACTTTTGCGGGAAGCGGTCGTCGATCTTGCTGCGCAAGTGGCGGATGTAGACGTCGACGATGTTGGTGAGGCCGTCGTAGTCCATGTCCCAGACATGTTCCACGATCATGGTGCGGCTCAGGGGGCGCCCTTTGTTCCGCATCATGTACTCAAGAATTCCAAACTCCTTGGGCGCCAGCTCGATGGGCTCGTTGGCCCGGGTAACCTTGCGGCGGATGCAGTCCAGGGACAAGTCGGCCACCTGCAATTTCTCAGGCGCGGGCTGCCCGCGGCGAAGCAAGGCGCGCACGCGCGCCAGGAGTTCCACAAAGGCGAAAGGCTTGACCAGATAATCGTCGGCGCCCTGTTCCAGGCCCTTGACGCGGTCATCCAAAGCTCCCCGCGCGCTCAGGATCAACACGGGGGGACCGAGTTTGCGGTTACGAATCTTTTCGAGGACCTGGAGGCCGTCCATATCGGGC
>PSRJ01000054.1 GCA_003175985.1 Terriglobia bacterium | reverse complement strand
CGCGTGATTGGCTGGGCGCTGGAGCGGACGGTGGAAGACGATCTCCCGTTGGCGGCACTGCGAAAGGCACTGGAGTTGCGACAGCCGTCGCCTGGGGTAGTGCATCATTCCGATCGTGGCAGCCAGTATGCCTCTGGCGATTATACGGACCTGCTGAAAGCCCATGGTTGCCAAATCAGCATGAGCCACAAAGCGAGCCCATGGGAAAATGCCGGCTGCGAATCGTGGATGAAGACCCTAAAAGCGGAAGAGGTGTATCGCCAGGAGTACCGGGATTTAAGCGAGGTGCGAGCCTTCATCACGCAATTCATCGACGAAGTCTATAACCAGAAGCGGCTGCACTCGGCACTGGGGTACCGGCCACCAGTGGAGTTTGAACAGATGCTGGCCGGGGCACCCGGCCGGATGGAGGCGAGCGCATGACCCGCGCACACAGGGGGGCGAGGGAAAGGAAAAGCGGCGCGGACGACGGTGCGGCGCAGGTAGTCGTTGGGGTTGGAGTGGCAGCGGGGAAAGAGCGGACTGGCGAGGCGGAGGATTTCCTGTACTTGGGCGGGAGTCCAGCCCTGGCGCAGCAGGTACCGCGCGACGCGGTAATCGACGATGCTCCAGTCCGGTTGGGGGAAGCGTTGGCGGATGCGCCATCGCTCCATACAAGCGCCATAGATTTCCGCCGCGACGGACGCGGCGATGGTGGCGGAAGCCGAATGGTCGGTAGTGGAGTTGCCCGGGAAGACGGGCGCTGGAGGGCGCTGTGCCCAAGCGCAGGCAGATCGCAACAGGGCTTCGGCCTGCGGCGCCAAACCGGTTCGCGTGCTCACGACCTTGACCCAGGGAGCGTAGCCGGCCCGTGTGCGCCGCGCTGGCTTCTGGTTGGTGAAACCGGCGAGCCGGCCCAGGTGACGCCAATCGGTGCTGGCCGGATCGCCACCATAAGCCGCCGCCAACAGCTTGCCTGCGGCAGTGGCGACGGCCGGTTCCAGGGGCGAGGTACTGAGCCGAATCCAGGCTTGCAGGTGACCGGGACTGGTCTGCAAGACCACACAGGGGTCGTGGCCGTGTGCGCGCATCGCGGCCAACGTAGCCGGCCGCGCGCCGTCCAGATCGACGAGAACATAGCCCGGGTTACGGTCGTCGGCGAAGGGCTGGATATAAATGTCGCAGCCCTCGCAGTTGCGCGCACGCAGGAAGCGGACCGTGGCTGCGCCCCCCAATTCCGCAGCCGTCCACAGCCGTTCTCCGGGAAAGGCCCGCCGGGTCCGGTGGTGAATCAGGCGGACCAAGTAGAGCTCGTTGGGCATGGCGGCCAGTTGTCTGCACATGGCGTGCAAGGTAAGAAAGAAACCTCGGTCTTCCATGCCCGCGATTGTGTAGTCGAAACCAGCCGCCGTACAATGAATTTTCAACGGACGGCGAACAGTGTCTTAACTGTTTGTCTCACCCGAGGGGGCAGGCGCAGTAAGAGATCATATCCTCTTGGCTTAGGTTTCGCTCCGGTAGCGTGCGAATGCGGTGCCCCAGGGTGCGAAAGAACCGCCCGTAATTGTCCGGAAATTCCCTGGTGGCGCCCACACTTTCACGGTGGCGTGACCACGAGCAAGAACACCACGAGCAACAATTACCGCCGGGAATGATTGATGGTGGCAGCTACCAATTCCGGGGACTTGCCACGGGCGAGGCGCCCTTGGCATAGGCCGAGTCCCTTCCGACCGTGAAGGGCTTCGATGGACAACTTCTGAAGCTCCTTCTAGTTCTAAGATGGGAGGCCGGAAGACAGAGCTCCGGGAAAAACAACTAGTCCGGTCCGGAGTCAACAGAGAAGATATGCCGCAAATCGAGCGAGAACAGAAAAAAACGCCTGTTTTACTGTTTGAAGTAAACGGCAATCGCATCGATCGATCTGCCCTGCATGTCGGTTCCGTTAAGTATTACCGTTATGGTCGCTTCGTCCAAGGCGACCTGGCTGCGTGCGCTGAATACCACCTTCCCATTTTTCATGTAGGACACCGCTCGTCGAAAGGGTCCGATTCTCTGGGTCGAAATCCCATCGTAAGACGACTCGATGATCTTACCTGGGCCGCCGGCCGCAGGGGCCACGTAGTGGCAGAACAGCCGTCCTCCGTCTGCGCTCGTACCCTTGACGGTGACATCCAATGCGCCACCCCTCGCCGTGATGATCAGAGCTTGATCTTTCGGAGACGATCCTTGGCGGAAGAGTGATTTAGCGTTATCGAGTTTCCAAACCCCAACGAAGGGATCCGCCCCAAACAAGAAGCCCGTAAATGGCAGTATCGCTAAGAATCGACCGAGGTAGCGCATCTTGTGCCTTCTTCAAAAGTTTACCGCCATTCGAATCGTCTAAGAACGGGATTGAGCAAGTCGCTATAATCATCGAATGTCTTTCGGCGTTCTGAAGGGTCGAAACGTAACTCCCTTCGTCAGTACCATCCGCTCGAACGCTGATCAGAGAAAGACGCATTGGGCTTTCTCCCGGAAGCGGCCTATTCGGAAGCCGCTGCGGCAGGTCGGCTGTTGGTCGCGGTCGATATGGGATTGAAACCTCCCGAAGTGCTGGGGTATCTCCTGTACGGCGGCGCCTATCCACATATCCACATCCACCAGACTTATGTCGTACCCAAATACCGCCGGACACATCGGCTCTTTATTGATACAGACTCTCATCCGGACGCCGAGAATGCCGCCAGTCGAATGGCATTCCATGCAGCCCCCGATTGTTGAGCACGATGAGGTCGGGAACCTCGAAAACCACATCCTGGCTATCGGCATCTATCGACGTAGCGGGATCTCTTCGTAGCTGACGTAGTGCTTCCCATGCGTCCCAGTCCCGGGCAGGTCCAGGGGCTGTACTTGATGAGTTGTAGCCAGCCGAACCGCAGAAGCGCGCCGGAACTGAAGCTCCCCCGTGAACAGACGCCCAATCTGCTTCTCGCGCTCATCCATCGGAACCCTCCTCTCCTTCGCTGGCAGGATCGAAGCGAGGTTATCTTCGATATCGAGCTTGAACTGTGTCGCAATCCGAGCCAAGTGGACGCCGAAGGTCCCACGCATCTCGCCGAGGGTGCCGTAAAAGGTCCAACTCGCCCAGTGCCCCCGGTGGTTTGTGATGAAAAAGGCGATCCAAAATTCCCGAAGGTAGGCGACTATCTTTTCGGCTGGGGTCTCCGCGCCGATCCGCTGATTCACGCGTTTCTCGGCCTTGGCTAACTCAACGCGGATTGATCCCGTGAATCTGCAAATCTGCCAAGCTGGGTCCGGTCCATGCTTCTGAGAACAGCTATGTTCCTCAATCACCTCCACGAGATGGGCAATTTGCCACTGGACATCCTTAAGCTGCCACTTCAATTCAGCGGCGCGACCTTGCGCGTTCGCCACGGCGCGCTGCGGTCCGAAAGGTGCGCGACAAGCGCAAGGCCTAAGCATGCGAACAAATGGGATTCCGTCGCGAGCTCCGCGCCCTGGTCGGTGGGCGGCAGAATCCGAATTTGAGGTGAGGAGTCAGGAATGGCTACGTGATATCGCCCTGAGTTTCTGAAGAAGGCGATAGCGCGGCAAGGCGGAAACATCTTGAAGGGCTGGGAAAAGAGCTGCTGTCCCTCGGGCACAGTACGACTCAATAAGCGACGTCAGCCGACGAGATGGATGAATGCAAAGACAATTGAAATCCCGTGTCCCAATAGCAAGGTCGTGAAAGAGTCAGAGGTGATCCTGGACCGCCGAAAATCCTTATCGGCCGCGAACGATCCTTTCCGGACTGAGGAGCCCTTTTGGGATTATTCAGATTATTCTCGGAAATTTTATGCGAAATGTATTGACAAGGAAATTGTTCTAGCTGATACTACCTCTCTATCTTTAAAGGAGATCCTGATGTTCCGCCTTGCAGCCGCTCTTCTCCTTCTCACCTCTGCCGTCTACGGCCAACACCGAGTCGATCCCCGCAACAGCTATTTCCGCGTGATCGCCGTGGTTCCGTTAACAGCCGGTAGAGGCACACCCGATGATCCCAAACGGCCGCTCTACGCGCCGTGGCCGCCCTCGCGCTCCAATACGGGGATCATCGCTTATTCCCAGCAACTGAGCGATGACGGCAAGCTGGCATTGGTGGAATTTGTGGCGCGCGATCGCGCGGCATTCCAGCCCATCTTTAATGATCGAAGCATCAAGTTCTTTGAAAAGGGTAAAGCCCGCCGCCAAGATATCGAAACCGAACTCAAGAAATACAAAAAGAACTTTGATCTCAATAAGTTCGGGACGATGGTGCCGTGACTATTCTTAAGCTTCTCCATTCGCGCCGGCACCGATCCTTGAAACTCTGTTTGTTATCGGCCTTCGTTCTATTCAGCGGAGCCGTCCGGCCAGCCGCCGCCCAAAACATCAGCGGATATCTCGATTATTCCGGCTGCGGCTTCATCTATGGCTGGGCTTGGGACAGCAATCATCCAAATCTTCCGGTTTCCGTGACGCTCACCTACGATGGTGGTACTTTCCTGACCACTCAAGTCGCCAACCTCTATCGGGCCGATTTGCAAGCCGCGGGCATTGGTAACGGCAATCATGGATTCTGGTTCTCCAGTATTCCGGCCAATCTTAAAAACGGCCAGGTGCATACCATTGAAGCCAAGGTGAACAATCAGTCCCTCACATTAAGCCCGCGACTCCTCGAGTGCCCGCTCGAGTCGTCCGGTTACTCCTATTACGTGACGAGCAATTTCATCAGTGGCATCGATGCGACCAAATGGTCCTCATCGGGGAACTTAACCACGACGCAAGGTGTATTGGCTTCCACCACGAGCGGTACGCTGCTTTCCACGGCGGCGACACCGACCGGGAGCCAGTACCAGGTGGATGCCACTCTCTCGATCAAGGGAAATGGCGGAACGTATTCGATCTATCTCGGCGCCACCAGCCAATCCCTGGCCGGTACTGGTTCCTATTATGCCGTGCGCCTGATCAACCCTACCATCTCGGGGAGTGCATGCACGGCCACTCTCGAAACTGACCAGGTGACGAACGGCGCGTATACGGTTTTGAGTTCCGTGACCCTGCCGTGTTTCGACGGGCAACTGCTTCGCGTGTCCTATCTGGATGGCTACATCGAGGTGCTCAGTGGCGGCTGGAGCACGCACTCCCTCTGGCAAGAGGAGAGTTACATCACGCTGATCAATGGCGCGCCGGCAGTGGGCGTGAGCGGCATGCCTTCGGGGAGCGGAATGTCGCTGGTATCGCTGGGCCCTCATGACTCCATAGCTCCGGGGTCTATCGATCACGGCTCGGTGCGCAGCCTGGTGACCGGGAGGCGGATAAGCCTCAGTTGGCCTGGCGTGGTGGATGACCCGAACGGGATTGGCTGGCTCGTTTACAATATCTATCGGGACGGTCAGTTTTTTCGTTGGACCCGCGAGCCGGAATTCGAAGACCTGAGCGTCAACCCCAGTGAGACGCATACGTATACCATCCAACCGATCGATGTCCACCTCAATGCCACCTCGATCAATCTCACGTTTACCACGCCGCCGGTTGATGGCATCGACCCAAGGCGCATCGGTGTGCGGCCGACTGGATCCTACTGGGGCGCTGCTGGAGAGCAGATTGACGTACAGTCGGGGAACCTGAATTTTTCCGTCCCGCTCTTGAAAACGCAGTCACGCGGCGGATGGGGCGCAACTTTCGCCTTGAGCTACAACTCCCAAGTCTGGCGCAAAGACCCGAACGGCGCCTGGAAACTGGGCACGGATGTCGGCTATGGGTTTGGATGGCGCTTGCTGGCCGGTTCGATTACGCCGGTCTGGGCCGACTACACTACCCTGGCCTGCTATCTGTATACCGACGCGGCCGGCGCCGAATACCGCTTGAATGTGAATACCAACGGGGTGTGGACCTCGCATGAGGGCATTTACATCAGCTACGATTCGGCGAGCAATCGTCTCTATTTCCCGGACGGCAGCTTCTGGCTCATGAACGCGCAATCGGATGGCAGCGAGGCGGATGCGGGTACTCTGTATCCCACGATAATGCAGGACAGTAACGGCAACTATACGCAAATCGCGTATGCCAAAGGCGTGAACACGGCGTTTCCCAACTCCAGCGCGCGCATCACCCAGATCGATGACAGTCGGAGAATGGCGGCGTACCAATTCACCTATCAGGCGGACGCCATTCCGCATTTGACAAGCATCACCAACGGCGTAGGCACTGCGGAGAGCTACCAGTTCGCCTACTATCCTACGCAAACGATCACCGATCCATTTAACGCGGCTGGATTTGGAACGGTGACGCTGTTACAGCGGTTGACGGTTTCCGGGTTGAATATTTCGCACAGTTTCGAGTACACGCCAGGCACCCCAAACACAACGACGACCGGAGAGCTGAGCCACATGACCACACCGCTGGGCGGCCAATTATGGTGGCAGTACCGGACATTTCTGTATAGCGGCGGAATCGGCTACCGGGAACTGCAGTACCGACAGATGACGCCGGGCAGCGGCGGCCCCGCCTATCAGTGGTCGTTGGTGAATGAGAATGGCGCGCAACCTGCGATCCACCAGTGGATGCAGGTGGTGGATCAGGGCACCAACACTTCGAAAATCTGGTCGTTTGCGGGGTCAGGGACCTATATGGGCCTGACGACTCTATACGAGGAGCGCAACGGCCAAAATGTGGACCTGCTCTCGAAAGCCTTTACGTGGACGCAAAATAGCGCCGCCAACGTGTACATTGGCTCCGTGATCACGACGCTGGACCCAACAACGGCCAACGCGCAAACAAAGACCGCGCAGACGCTGGATATTTATGGCAACCTGACGCAATCGACCGTTTACGATTACGGCAATCTGAACACACCGGCGCGAACTTACAATTTCAGCTATCTGGCGGACACGAACTATACCTCCCGCTTTATTCGCAACCGGCTCACGCAGGCCACAGTTACGCCATATGGAGGGAGTGCCCTCACGCTGGCCTCCAACAATTACGACGAAGGCACGTTGACGTTGCGGACGGGTACGCTGCTGCACGACGACGCCAACTACACCGACAGTTTTCACTATCGGGGAAATGCGACGACGGTGAACAACTTCGGAGACACGCGGACCTTCACTTACGAAACGACCGGTGTGGCCAACCAGACTACAGATGGCGGCGGCACAACGGTGGGTGTCACGCCATCAGCCTCGACGAACTACTCGCTTCCGGGCGTTCTGACACCTAACGGCAATGCCAGTTTACAGACGAACGTCTCCTACAACACGTCCAACTGGGAAGTCACGTCAACGGCAGGCCCGAACGGCGCTACTGCCCAAACCGACTACGATTCGTATGGGAGGCCGACACGATCGCAGACGGCGGACCAGTCCGCCGATACGCAGAACAACCCCGCCACGGTCTATAGCTACACCTACAACCCGAACACGCAGACGGCGACGCTGGGTAACCGCTGGAAGAAAACGACGATGGATGGCTTCGGGCGCTTAAGCAGCGTATCCGTAGGGCACGATAACGTGACCGAATCCACGGTGGATACGCAATATGCGCCCTGCGCCTGCTCGCCGTTAGGGAAGATGTGGCGCGTCTCGCAGCCCTACGCGCCGGGCGGTACCGTCTACTGGACGACCTACGGTTATGACGCGCGGGGCCGGACAATTTGGACGAAAGCGCCGGACAATGCGAGCACGACCTGGAACACCTACTGGGGCAATCTGACTCAAAGCACCGATGCCGCAGGGAAATGGAAGAACTCGCTGACGGACGTGTTTGGGAATCTGACCCTGGTGCAGGAGCCGGACCCGCAGAATCCGAACAATAATACCTGGTATACGTTTTATACGTATAACGGCGCCAACCAATTGACGCAGGTTACGATACCGCGCACCAATGGCACTCAAACGCGGACCTTCGTTTGGAGTGGAATTGACCTGGTAAGCACCACCAACCCGGAGAACGGCACGGTGGCTTACACTTATACCAGCGGCCATCGCGTCGCAAGCCGGACGGACGCCAAAGGGCAGCGGACGGAATATAGTTACGACAGCTACGGACGCCAAACCCAGGTGCGGCATTATGCCTGGAAGACCATCAATGGATACCAGTATTTGCTGGAGGACACGAACCAGCAGTGGAATTTGTACTACGACACCAACCCCATCGAATCCAACTACTCGGCAAATGCCTCCGGGCGGCTGACGGCGGTGACGTTCGGCAACACATTCTTCAATTTCAATCCCAGCCAGATCGCGTATGAATACAGTTACAATCAGGCGGGGCGGGTGACGAATCAGCGGCTGCGGGCCACCGTGAATACATCGAATTTCAATCTGGACGCGGCCTACGGCTGGGATAACGAAGGCCGCATGACCTCGCAAACGTATCCGAGCATTCCCAATGGGGTGAGCCCGGTGTACGCCTATGGATTTGACACCATGGGGCGGCTGAGCGGAATGAGCGAAAATGGGAATGGGATCGCCTCGGCGGCGTTCAATTACGCCGGGCAGATCACGTCGATGACAATGGACTCGTTCACCGAGACGCGGACCTATGACCCCGCGATGCTGCAGTTGACGCACCTGACGACGCGGCAGTCGCCCTCGAACACGACTGTGGTGGATATGGCGTATGCTTATACGGCGGGGCAGAACAACGGCCGGATTTCGCAATCCACGGACGGCGTTTTGGGCGAGACGG
>PSRJ01000244.1 GCA_003175985.1 Terriglobia bacterium | reverse complement strand
GCGTTGGCGGCCGCCGCAGCGGCCTGCCGCAAGTCCACGCCCGAGTCCGCGGCTCCTCCTCCAGGTGCGCCGCCGGCTTTCGGAACCGCCCCGGACGTGGGACCTGCGGTTTCTACTTCTACGTTCGCCGAAGCCGAGAAGCTGGTGCAATTCGAGCTCAAAGGTTCAGAACGGGAGGCCGCCGCCGGCAACTGGCGAAAGAGTATGGCGCCGTTATACGAGCGGCGTACGGGGCCGCGCAAGTTCGCACCGCCTCCTGCGGTGGCGCCGGCCACGCGGTGGGATCCGCTATTGCCGGGCGTGGAGCGCGGGCCCGCCACCGACCGGTTCATTCGCACGGCAGCCTCGCCGGATGCATTGCCCGCCAAGGAGGAGGACATCGCCTTCGCGCCGCTGTCACGGCTCTCCCGCTGGGTCGAAAAACGGCAAATCACCTCGGAACGGCTTACCCGTTTGTACCTGGAACGGTTGGAGCGCTTCGATCCCAAGCTGCGCTGTGTGATCACGCTCACGCGAGATCTCGCCCTTGCGCAGGCGGCACAGGCCGATCGCGAGATTGCGGCGGGCCATTACCGGGGACCGCTGCACGGCATCCCGTGGGGCGCCAAGGATCTGCTCGATACGGCCGGCATCCCGACCACGTATGGCGCCGAGCCATATCGCAATCGCGTGCCCAACCAGGATGCGGTGGTGGTGCAGCGGTTACACAATGCGGGCGCCGTGCTTGTGGCGAAGCTCAGCCTGGGCGCGCTCGCGCTCAACGATATCTGGTTCGGGGGGCAGACCCTGAATCCATGGCTGCTGGAAGAAGGATCCTCGGGATCGAGTGCCGGTCCGGGCGCGGCGACGGCTGCCGGGCTGGTAGGATTCTCGATCGGGAGTGAGACGGGAGGCAGCATTGTCAGCCCCTCCATGCGCTGCGGCATCACGGGGCTGCGGCCTACCTACGGCCGGGTTCCGCGCACGGGCGCGATGACGCTTTGCTGGTCGCTCGACAAGCTCGGGCCGATGACCCGAAGCGTGGAGGACGCGCTGCTGGTGCTCGCCGCCATCTCCGGGCCCGATCCGGGCGACCTGGCCAGCGTGCCCTGCCATCTCGACTTCGACGCCGGCAAGCCGGCCGCGGGTTTGCGCGTCGGCTACATTCCCGCGTGGATGAAAGAAAGCCCGGCGACCGATGTGGATCGCGCCGCTCTGGAGGTCACGCGAAAGGCAGGCATGGTCCCGGTCGAAGTTTCGCTACCCGACTGGCCTTACGATTCTCTCGCCCTGATCCTGTTTGCCGAGGGCGCCGCCGCTTTTGAGGAACTCACATTGAGCGGCGGCCTGAACCAGCTTAAGATGCAGGTTCCCGATGCATGGCCCAACCTGGCCCGGCAGGCACGCTTTCTCTCGGCCGTGGATTTTGTTCAGGCCGATCGCTTCCGCCGCAGCGTCGCGCAGGAAATGGCGCGCATTTTTTCCCAGGTGGACCTGCTGCTCGTTCCCTCGCTGCGCGATGAGATGCTGACGATCACCAACTTCACGGGCCATCCGTCGCTCACGTTCCGAGCCGGGTTCGTAGAGGTGGCTGAGGCGCGCAGCGACTGGGCTCCGGACCCCGCGCACCCCCTTCCCAAATTTTCCCCGCCCCGGCGCGTTCCGCACGGCGTAACTTTGATCGGGCGCCTCTTTGAAGAAGGTACTCTCGGGAGCGCCGGATTGGCTCTGGAGCGTACGTTTAACGTGTCTGGAGAACGCCCGTCCGGATTCTGAGCGCCTCCGAGACTGGGACAATGAAGTCAGCGGGCACTAAGAGATGAAGCTTTTCGCCATCGATTACATCATTCTGGCGCTGTATTTCGCGTTCGTGCTAGGCATTGGTTTTCTGATTCGCAAGCGCGTGAAGAGTAGCGAGGACTTTCTGACCTCGCACCGCTCGGTTCCGGTGTGGATCACCAGCCTGGCCTTCATTGCCGCCAACCTGGGAGCGCAGGAAGTGGTGGGCATGTGCGCCTCCGGTGCGAAATACGGGTTAATGACGGCCCACTTTTACTGGCTGGGAGCGATTCCGGCCATGGTTTTCGTAGGCGTGTTCATGATGCCGTTCTATTACGGAAGCCGGGCACGCAGCGTTCCGGAGTACCTCAGGCTCCGCTTCGACGAGAAGACGCGCGGCCTGAACGCTGCGACGTTTGCGGTGATGACTGTGTTCTCGTCGGGTGTGTCGATGTACGCTTTGGGGAAGCTGTTCCAACTGGTGCTGGGTTGGAGTTTTACGGCGAGCGTTCTCCTTTCGGCCGCCATCGTTCTCGTGTATACGTTCCTGGGCGGTCTCACCAGCGCCATTTACAACGAGGTTCTGCAATTTTTCCTCATCGTGCTGGGATTTTCGCCGCTGGTAGTGCTGGCGGTGCGGACCGCCGGCGGCTGGAGCGGCATCGCCAACCGGCTGCCGCCGGTGATGACGCACGCGTGGCGATATCTCGGCAATTCCGCCTCGAATCCGATGGGAGTAGAAGTCTTCGGAATGGTGGCAGGGCTCGGATTTGTGTTGTCTTTCGGGTACTGGTGCACGGATTTTCTGGTGGTACAGCGGGCGATGGCCGCCGATTCGATGTCAGCGGCGCGGCGGACTCCGCTCATCGCCGCATTTCCTAAGATGTTCATGCCTTTCGTGGTGATTTTGCCAGGAATTGCGGCTATGGCGCTGGCGCAGATGGGGATTGGTTATACGCTGCCCGCCAAAGGAAACGGCCCCGATTACGACCAGGCTCTTACCACTTTAATGGCGGGATTCTATCCTTCGGGAATGCTCGGCGTAGGGCTGACCGCGCTGATGGCATCGTTCATGAGCGGCATGGCGGGCAATGTGACGGCCTTCAACACGGTGTTCACCTACGATCTCTATCAGAGTTACTTGCGGCCGCGCGCATCCGATCGCCATTATTTGTGGGTCGCGCGGGTCACCACCGTCTGGGGAATCCTCTTGTCGATCGCCACGGCGTATCTGGCGCAGCGTTACAACAACATCATGGACCTGCTGCAACTGGTGTTTTCGTTCGTGAACGCACCGCTGTTCGCTACATTCCTGCTAGGGATGTTCTGGAAGCGGTCCACGGGGCATGGGGCGTTCAGCGGGCTTCTGGCCGGGATCGTGGCGGCAGCCTCCGTCCACGGTCTCACTCTGGCCGAAGGAAAAGGTGCTTGGATCGCAAATTGGCGCCAGTTTCCTTCGACTATGGCGCAGAATTTCTGGATCGCCATCTTTGCCTGGAGCGCCTGCTTCGCCGTGACGGTCCTGGTCAGCCTGGCTACGGCGCCTAAGCCATCTACGGAGCTGGGCGGCCTGGTATATGGATTGACGGGCATACCGAAAGATGAAGGCGAGCCCTGGTACCGCCGGCCCGGAGCGCTGGCGCTGGCGGTCCTCGCCGCGGTGGCTTTGATGAACGTGATTTTCTGGTAAGGCTTTATGATCGATTTGCGGATGCCGATCGGCCTCTTCTTCCTGATGGTAGGAATTCTCTTGCTGACCGCTGTTCCGGCGCGCGCCAGGATTGACGGAGGGCCGGTGAACCTGTTTGCAGGCCTGTGTATGCTGGCGTTTGGAGCGGTCATGCTTTGGCTGGCAAGACGCGCGCGGTAAACGACGGCTGGCAACGAGTCAAGATTCTGTTCAAACAGGTGGCAATTTGTGCTAGCCCGCCGTCGCAATTTTCTATAAACTATCCGCACAACGTATGGCCAGATTCTCGATGTGTGGAGCGGCCGCCGCGGGACTGCTGATCGTGGTGTGGAACACGCCGGCCTTCGCTCAAATGGATTTCGCGGGAGAATGGGCGCCTCTCTACCACGAAGATTACCCCGAGCGCATTCCGGGGCCGGAGCTGGGCGATTACATGGGTATCCCCATCAACGACGCTGCGCGCCTGCGGGGTGACAGCTACGATGCCGACCGCATCTCGGTGGTGCCGGAATATGAGTGCCGTCCGCACGGCGGCGACTATTCGATGCGCGGCCTGGCCAACATGCGCGTCGATAATATCCTCGATCCCGTCACCCAGCAGGTGATCGCGATCCACACGCGCATGAATTTCCAGGAAATGGAGCGCACCATCTGGCTCGATGGCCGCCCGCACCCGCCCGAACTGGCGGCGCACACGTTTTCCGGTTTCTCCACGGGTTCGTGGGACGGCAACATGCTGAACGGGTACACCACCCACCTCAAAGAGAGCTATATGAGGCGCAACGGCCTCCCTCGAAGCGATAAAGCCACTTTTCGGGAACATTGGGTGCGTCACGGAAACTATCTGACGGTTACGACAGTGATTACGGATCCGGCGTTTCTGACCGAGCCGCTGGTGCGCAGCCAGACCTGGTTGCTCGATCCGGGCCAGCAGTTGGGAAGAGATGTCTGCGAGTATGTTCCGGAGATCCCGAAGGCGGCCGACGAAATACCGCACCACCTGCCGGAGAGCAATCCCTATCTGCATGAGGTTGCCGATTGGTACGGACTGCCTTACGAGGCGACGCGAGGCGGCGCCGGCACGCTGTATCCGGAATACCGGCTGAAGATGGGAAAGCCCGAGAAGTCGCCGGAAAAGTGCGAGCGGTATTGCACCTGCGGCCAGAATGGAGGCCCATGCAACTTGCACTAGCGCTGGCCGCGATCGCGAGTTGCGGGGTGCTGGCGGCCCAGCAACCGAATTTTGAGAACGTTCAGATCCAGGTGCTGCCGGTACAGGGCAACGTCTACATGCTGGCGGGCGCCGGTGGAAACATCACGGTGCAAGTGGGCAAAGAGGGCGTGTTGATGGTCGATACGGAGTATGCGCCGCTGGCCCCGAAGATTCTCTCCGAGATCCGAAAGCTCTCCAACGGCCCGATCCGCTACATCATCAATACGCACGTGCATCCCGATCACGTGGGAGGCAACGATGCATTTGCGGCGCTGATTCCGCAGAACCCGCTTCAGCCGCTCAAGATCATCGCGCACCAGAACGTTCTGAACCGCATGACCACGCCGGCGGGCAGGGAAACGCCGCAGCCTCAGCCCGGTCTGCCGGAAGATGAATACTCGACGCGCTTCAAGGACATACACTTCAACGGCGAGGCGGTCTTCATCTACCATGAACCTCGCGCGCACACGGATGGCGACAGCGTGATTCTTTTCCGCGGCTCGGACGTGGTGAGCACGGGAGACATCTTCACGCCCGGCGGCTATCCGTTTCTCGACCTGGAACGGGGCGGCAGCGTGCAGGGCGAGATCGCCGCGCTGAACCACATTGTGGAGCTGACGGTGCCCGCGCATACGCAGGAGGGCGGCACCTACGTGATTCCCGGGCACGGGAGGATTTGCGACGAGGCCGATGTGGTCGAGTACCGGGATATGCTTGTGATCGTTCGCGACCGCATCCGCGAACTGATCAAGAAGGGGATGACACTCGATCAGGTAAAGGCGGCGAAGCCGACGCGCGACTACGACACGGAGTACGTATCGCGCAACAGTTTTGTGACTGCCGACCGTTTCGTGGAAGCCGTCTACAAGAGTTTGAGTGAGCACAAATGATGCGCATCTTGGCACTCGTACTCCTCATCCCGCCAATGGTCAGCGCCCAACCGGGGCGCGGGGGCCAGGCGCCCGCATTGGGCCGGACAGGGGCGCCGGTGGACCTCACGGGATACTGGGTCTCGCCGGTAATGGAGGACTATCGCTGGCGGATGATCACGCCGCTCAAGGGGGACGCCGCCAGTGTCCCGATCAACGATGCGGCCCGTAAGATCGTGGATGCCTGGGACCCGGCGAAGGACGAAGCAGCGGGATTGCAGTGCAAGGCCTACGGCGCGCCCGCCATCATGCGCGTTCCGGGACGGCTCCATATCACCTGGCAAGACGACAACACCTTGAAGATCGAAACCGACGCGGGCACGCAGACCCGCCTGTTCCACTTCGGCGGAGCGCCGCCTCCAAAAGCCGAGCCTGGCTGGCAAGGGTATTCCGCTGCGCGTTGGGACCCGGGTGTGCCCCCCGGCCCGGCGGGATTGGGGTTCGTCGGAGGAGGGGCGCGTGTGGGGACCAAGTCGCGTTCTCTGGAGGTAGTCACCACCAACCTGCGTCCCGGCTACCTGCGCAAGAATGGGGTGCCCTATAGCGCGAGCACGACCGTGACGGAATACTACGACCGTTTCAGTGAACCGAACGGTGACGAGTGGTTTACGATCACGACCATCGTCACGGACCCGCAGTACCTGGCCGTTCCGTTCGTGACCACGACCGATTTCAAAAAGGAACCCGACGGTACGCGTTTCGCGCCGGCTCCGTGCTCGGCACGGTAACACGCTCAGGAATGTATTCACGTGTTTGCAGGCGCTTACCGAGCCGCGACCGTGAGGGAGCGGTGGTTTCCCTAGGCGCGGTATTCTAGTGGCTTGACCCCTACAGCCGATCAGGAAAAGGCCGCGCCGCCGCGTGTGTCCGTGGTGGTGGTGTCCCACAACCGCGTGGACGATTTGCGGCGTTGTCTTGCGTCCCTGGAGAAGTCTCAGGGGCGCGAGACGCTGCAGATCATCGTTGTCGACAATGGGTCGACCGACGGCAGCGCTCAATTGGAAACGGACTTTCCGAATGTCCGTTTCTTTCGGCTGCCGAAGAATTTCGGACTTACCAAGGCGCTGAATATCGGGTGGCGCGCGGCCGAAGCGGATTACGCCCTGTTCCTTCACGAGGACACGGAACTGGAGCCACAGGCCGTCGAACGAATGGCCGCTGTTCTGGATGCCACTCCCGATGCCGCCGCGGTATGTCCGCTGCTGGTGGATGCCCAAGGGCAGCCCGCGCCCCAACTCGGCAACTTGCCCCCCGAAGGACAGTACCAGCCCGCGCAGCCCGCCGGCACCGAACCGTTCTCCGTCGGATACGCGCGCGGCGCTGCGTTGATGGTTCGCGCTTTCGTTATCAAATCGATCCGCAAGATCGACGAGCGTTACGGCCAGTTCGGCAGCGACGCCGATCTGGCGGCTCATATCCGGCGTGGCGGCAGGAGAATCCTGCTCGTGCCCGAGGCGCGCGCGCGGCACACGGGAGGTCCGGATGGCGGATCGATACGGCGGGCCGATTTTCTCCTGGGCCGCGCCGTCTTCCTGGGGAAGCACCAGGGGTTTGGCGCCGGGCTGCAGGCGCGCCTGGCTTCGATCCTGGGGCCTCTGGTTTCATTCCGCTGGGGAGAACTGCGCTACACGCTGGCGGGGCAAAAGATTGACGGCACGCAGCAGTGAGGGCATTCACGCGGGTTATACGCCGCTTGATTGCTTTTGATATCTAGCCCTAACCGCGGCTCATGGTTAGCATTAACCCCATGGAGACTGTGCTCTGGCTGCTCCTGCCCGGGTTCGTAGGCGTGGCTTCGGGTCTGCTGGTGTGGTTTGTCATGCAGTCGCGCATGGAGGTCAACCTGGCGCGGGAGCGGGAGACCCTGGCCGCCGAACGCGGCGCGATCGATGCGGAAAAGGCCTCCCTGGGAGCCAACCTCGAACCCACCATCCGTGCCGCCGAAGAGAGCGCCCGGCGCTCCGCCCTGGAAGGCTTCCTCAGCGAGTTGCGCGTGGAACAGCGGCACTATACCCGCGAGAACCGCCTGCTTACCCAGAACCGTCGAGCCCTGGTGCTCCAGGAACGCATGTACTTTCGCAACATCCCGCTTTCCGACTGGATCGAGCATGAGATCCTGCTCGAAGACGGCATGGATGTCGAACGTCTGATTCGAGACATGACGGTCTTCGACAAGCCGGTAGTCAGCATCGCTGATATTCAACGTCCCCGCAAAGCGCTCGCCTGAATCTTGTAAGATATCCTCATGTACCGAATTCGCGTGATCGTTTTCGCCATGACCCTCGCCGCCGGCTCCACCGCGGCCTTCGCCCAAAAGGGAAATGCGGAAAAGGGCAAAGAAGTCTTCGATCAGTGCAGCGTCTGCCACAATGCCGATAGCACCGAGAAAAAGATCGGACCGGGCCTTAAGGGACTCTTTAAGCACGACAAACTGGTGAATGGAAAGCCGGTGAACGACGCCAATGTGAAAGCTAAGATCGAAGAGGGCGGCAATGGGATGCCGGGCTATAAGGATATCCTCAGCGATCAGGAAAAGGCTGATGTAGTGGCGTATCTGAAGACGTTGTAAGAACGCCGATCCCGCTACGCTTTGACTCCCAGGAGTTCGAGGGCCTTTTTCACCATCGGATCCTCCTCCAGCTTCTTTTGCTGCTGCGGAGTCTGATCCTTCTGGGTTTCCGGCAGAGGCTCACCGTTGTCATCGACTTCCGGTTGGGCTTCCGTCTGGAGCACCTGATTCTTG
Source organism: Terriglobia bacterium (assembly GCA_003175985.1). Classification (GTDB taxonomy): domain Bacteria; phylum Acidobacteriota; class Terriglobia; order Bryobacterales; family Bryobacteraceae; genus PSRJ01. The sequence goes on along the minus strand of PSRJ01000244.1, from coordinate 1,500 downwards.
GGCGTCACCCCGTTATCCTGAATCGCTTTGCCATCGGCGGAGTAGTACTTGGCGACCGAAAGGATAATAGCGGACCCATCCTCCATGGTGATGGCCTTGCGCAGGGAAGCATCGCCATAGGTTCGCTCGCCTACCAGTTCGGCGCGTTTGTTGTCGTTGAGCGCCGAGGCCGCGATTTCCGCCGCATCGGCCGTGCCCCGATTGGTCAGCACCACTAGAGGCAGGTTCGTGATCGCCTTGGAAGCATCGGCCTCGAAGTTTTGCCGGGTCACGCGCTGCCCTTGCAGGTATGTAATCCGCCCTTTGTTCAAGAACAGGTTGGCAAAGGCGATACCGTCTTCCGGCTCGCCGACCGCGGTATTGCGCAAGTCGACGATCAGCTTCTGGGCGCCCTGTTTCTGAAGCTTTTCGATTTCCGCGGCCGTCTCCTTCACTTTGGCGGCGGTTAAAGATCCCGGCTTTAGATAGCCCACCTGGCCGCTTGCCAGTGCCTGATCTTCCACCGGCGGTAGCGCCACCGTAGCGCGAGTCAGCTTCACGGCCTGCGGTTCCGGCCGCTGCACGCGGACCACACTCAAATCGATGGTAGAGCCCGGATCGCCCTTCAGCAGCAAATCGGCATAGGCCAGCGGCATGTCGCGCGTGCCGACGTCTTTGATGCTCTCGATCATATCGCCAGTGCTGAACCCGGCCTTGGCGGCCGGCGATCCCGGGATCACGCCAACCACCCCCACGTAGCCGAACTTCTTGGAAAGGATCAACCCGACATCACCGCGCTTGGCGTCTTTGTTTTTCTGGTAGTCCTTATACTGATCGGCATTGAGGTAGCTGGCGAAAGGGTCGATCGCTTCCAGCATGCCGTTCAGCGCGCCCAGCGTGACGCTCTTCATGTCCGGCTCTTCGACGTACTCGCTCTTGATGCGGGAAACAACGTCTGTGAAGACGCCGATGTGCTTGTAAGTGTCATCCTGAGGCGCGCCCTGCCCGAGCACGCTCCCGATCAGGAGCAAAAGGGTGAGGCAGGTCGAAGTGCTCACGACAATGTACTTAAGACGGCTGCTCATAGGTGGTGAAAGCTCCAGGGGGCCCTTCGCACTATTATACAGCGCTGGCCGTATTCGCCCTCCTGCTCTTAGACGCGCCGTGGGGCGGTTCGGTCACCGAAATCATCGACACCCGCCGGAGCTGGGCCAAAACACGCAAATGTTGTATATTGCACGATATGCCGGAATCGAAAGGACGCGTGATAGGGATCGGGGGCGTTTTTCTAAAGTCGCCCGACCAGCAGGGACTTAGCCGATGGTACGCCGAGAACCTGGGCATCCCACTGGACGCCTACGGGGGTAAATTCGAGTGGCTTTCCCGCGATACGCCGCCGCGCGAGCACCTGACGGCTTGGAGCGTCTTTCCGAATGCCTCAACCTACTTCGATCCCAGCACAGCTCCATTCATGATCAACTACATCGTGGACGACCTGGACGCGCTTCTGTCGAAGCTCAG
>PSRJ01000158.1 GCA_003175985.1 Terriglobia bacterium | reverse complement strand
GAGCCGCGCTTTTTCCTTGTTTCGCTGGCCGTAACGCGACGGACCGGTTCAGACTGGGTGGACGCCTTCTATCGGGGAATGCTCCGCCTGGCCCGGCGTGCGGGAGCGCCGCTGGTTGGCGGCGACCTGGCCTGCGGCGAAAAGCTCGTTTGCGATATCGTAGTATGCGGCGCTGTGCCGCGCGGCACGGCCTTGCGGCGCGATGGCGCCCGCGCGGGAGATGCGATTTACGTCTCCGGCCGCCTGGGCGGCTCGGCTCTCGGATTGTCAGGAGGGCCAGGCGCGGCGAAGCGGCGGCACTTGCGCCCGGAACCCAGGCTCGCGCTCGGCACGTTTCTCCGCGAGCGGCTGGGCGCCACGGCCGCCATGGATCTGAGCGACGGGCTCTCGCTCGATTTGTTGCGTCTCTGCCAGGCTTCGCGTTTGAGCGCCGCGATTACGGCGCCCCCACGTTTTCCGGGCGCTTCGCCGGAACAGGCGCTGCACGGCGGCGAGGATTACGAGTTGTTGTTTACCGTCCCGCCCCGAGTGCGCGTGCCGGCTGAGTTCGAGGGCCTGTCTCTGACGCGTTTGGGCGTTATGCAGAAAGGCCGGGCCGGCACGGTCCTCCTGGATGGAAAACGTCTGCCACCGTTGGGCTACGACCATTTTCGCTCCTAATATGGCAAGGCATTTGCATGTTATCCGGGAGGAGGGAATATGTCCTTCGGATTGTACATGGTCGGCTTTATCGTTCTGATTATTGGCTTGGCTCTGGGAGCTTACCTGTTGCATGTTCCCGCTATGTGGATTGGCGTGGGTGTGATCGTACTGATCGGGATTGGAATTCTGACTGGTGTTGTTTCAACCCGCCGGCCCGATCCCTCATAGAATAGTGGGTTGATTGTCACGGTAACGATCAATCCGGCCATTGACCGCATCATTAACGTGGACCGCCTGGCCTTCGAAGACCGGGCGTATATCAATTCCAGCCGCGAATCACCTGGAGGCCGGGGGATCAACGCTTCGTGCGTGATCCACTCGTTCGGCGGCACGACGCTGGCTGTGGCCACCTCCGGCGGCCCGGCGGGCAAACGATTCGAAGAGTATCTGGCGCGCTGCGGGTTTCCGGTCGCGGTGGTGCCCATCCGGCGGGAAATCCGAACCGACCTCACCATCACCGACAAGCACGGGCTCACTGTGAACCTGAACGAAGCCGGACCGCAGCTCACGAAGGCCGAGGTGACCCGCTTCGAACGCGAGGTGCGGCAGGCCCTCGACCGGGCTTCCTGGCTGATGCTTTGCGGAAGCCTCCCACCGGGTGTGCCTTCGACTTTTTACGGTAATCTCATCTCCGTTGCCCGGCGCAAGAGTGTAAGAACGCTCCTCCACGCTAATGGCGAGGCGTTGCGCGAGGGAGTCGCCGCGGGGCCCACCATTGTCACTCCCAATCAACACGAAGCGGAGCGGCTGCTGGGACGGACACTTCTGACGCGCGGGCACTTTCTGGAAGCAGCGGAGGAGATCCGCGCGATGGGACCGGAGTCGGTCGTCCTTTCGCTCGGCAGCCGCGGCGCTGTGGGGTCGTACCCCGAAGGTTCTATGGAAGCCGTGCCTCCGCCTGTACAGGCAATCAGCCCCATTGGCGCCGGCGACGCTCTCAGCGCGGCTTATGCCTGGGCCATGAATCGCGGCGACGGGACCGCCGATGCGCTGCGCTGGGGCGTCGCGGCCGGAACAGCATCGGCGCGCCTGCCCGGCATGCAATTCGCCAGTCTCGCTCAGACCACCGAGATCTATCGCCGGGTGGAAGTGCTCCGCGCCGATTAGTTCGGTCGCAGTGTTACACTTCGAGAAGGAATGCTCCCCGACCTGCAGTCTGTGATCCGCCTCCAAGAAATCGACAACCGGCTGGGCGATCTGACGCGCGAGATTACCGCGCTGCCCAAACACATCGCGGAAATCGAAAAGAAGCTTACGGCGCACGAACGCAAATTGGAAGCCGACCGCGCGGCCCTCAGCGCCAACCAGAAAGAACGTAAAAAATGTGAAGCCGATATTCAGATCCAGGAGCAAAAGATTTCCAAGCTGAAAGACCAGATGCTTCAGGCGAAAACCAACGAGCAATACCGGGCCTTTCAGAACGAAATCGAATTTTGCCAGAAGGAAATCCGCAAATTCGAAGACCGCATCCTGGAATTGATGGCGGAATCGGAACCGCTGGAAAAGAACGTCAAGGCAGCGGAATCCGCGTTAAAAGCGGAGAAGGCGCAAGTAGAGGACGAAAAGCAGGAAGCTCGCGACCGCACCGCCATCGATGAGAAGGCTTCCGCCGAGCTCAACCAGGAGCGCGCGGCAATTGCGGCCGGCGTCGGTCCGCCCACGTACCAGCTTTATGAGCGCGTGCGCAAATCGCGCAAAGGGATCGGAGTTGCCGAAGCTGTGGACGGCCGGTGCAGCGCGTGCCAGATGGCAGTACGCCCGCAATTCCTGCAGGATCTGAAGAAGGGCGATCGCGTCATGTCCTGCGAAAGCTGCCAGCGCATCCTGTATTACAATCCGCCGCAGGCATTCGAAGATCTCACCGGCGAGGCGCTGCCCGCCGTGCGCGAGTGACGTCCGGGAGCCGCCGGATCAGCTCCGGGTTTGACACTTCGGGCAGAAATGCGAGGAGCGCTGCGCGACCAGAACGCGCCGGATCGACGCGCCGCAGTTCACGCACGGTTGCCCGGTTCGCTGGTAGACGCGATGGCTGAATTGGAAGAATCCCTTCCGGCCTTCCGCATCCACGTAATCCGAAATCGACGATCCGCCCGCCGCGATGGCTTCCGTCAGCACCGCGCTGATGGCGTTGTAGAGCCGCCGCGCCCGTTCTCCCCGAATACGGCTGGCGAGAGCCAAGGGGTGAATGCCCCCGCGAAACAGAGCTTCGTCAGCGTAGATGTTCCCAATTCCCCGTAAGAAAGCCTGGTTCAGCAACAAGGCCTTGATCCTCGTTTTGCGCCGGCGCAAAGCTGCTGCAAAGTCCTCGAACGATACCTCGAGAGGCTCCGGACCAAGCTTGGCGACACGCTCCGGAAAATCGCGGCTGTATTGGAGACACCCGAACTGCCGGCTGTCGTCATACAACAGCACGCCGCGGCTGAGCGTCAGGATCGCGTGTGTGTGTTTCCCCGGCGCGCCTCCCAGCAGCAAACGGCCTGTCATCCCGAGATGAACCAGCAGGTAGCCGCCGCCTTCCAGGGCCAGGAGGATGAACTTGCCATATCGTTTGACGCCCGAGATCTTGCGGCCTTCGATTGCCCGCGCCATGCGATCCGGATGCCCGCCGCGCAGAATCCGCAGGCAGCGGAATTCCGCGCCCAAGATACGGCGGCCGACTAATGGGGCGATCGACCGCGTAACCGTCTCGACTTCAGGGAGTTCCGGCACTCAAGGAACCTGGAGGAGGATCTCGCCGCCCTCAACTTTGATTTCGTATGTGGCAACGCGCTGCGCCGGATCGTCGGGGTTTTCGCCGGTACGGCAGTCCCACTCCCACGCGTGCCAAGGGCAAATGACGCGTCCCTCCGCAAGCTGTCCCTGCCCCAGCGGACCTCCCTGATGAAGGCACGTGCCTGCGAGCGCTGTCAGATTTCCTCGCACGTTGCAGACGGCGTACAGATCCTCACCCACGCTGACTTCCATCACGGAGTTCTCGGGCAGATCGGACACTCTACCGACTTTCACAAATGGCATATTTCTCCATTAAGCCCTGCTTAATGGCGAAACGCAACTGGCCGCCCCGTGCGTCACGCAAGAAGAGGACGCATGAACAAGAGGATCATTTGCACTGGGGCCGCGGCGTCAGCGGCTATTCTTCTTCTCTCGGCTTGCGGTTCGGTTAAGATCGCGCGCATCAACGCCGATCCGAGCCGTTACTATAACCGCACCGTGCACGTCGATGGCACGGTCGTCAACTCTGTAGGTGTGTTGGGAACCGGCGGATATCAGATCCAGGACGAGACGGGCAAGATTTTCGTGCTATCCCGGACGGGCGTGCCATCCAGCGGTTCGCATGTTTCCGTCACCGGCAACGTTGTCGGCGGCGCGCAGATTCTCGGCCAGTCGTTCGGCACGGCTATCCGCGAAGAACACCACCGGGTTAAGGACTGACCGACGATGGCGCCTGCACGGCCTCGGCTACTTCGCGCCGGCTGTGATTGTCCCCGCGTAAACGGGGGCAGCGCCCCATACCCGTATAGTCGAACCCCGCGGCAATTGCGGTTTCGGGCTGGAGCACGTTGCGGCCATCGACCAGTACCGGCTTTGCCATCACCGCGGCCAGTTCTTCCAGCGGCAGGTTGCGAAACTCGGCCCACTCCGTAACCACCACCAAGGCGTCCGCATCCTCGGCTACTTCACGGACCGAATCGCAGTAGCGAATCCGCAGGTTCGGGTACAGTTCGCGGCAAGCCTGCATGGCGATCGGGTCGTAGGCTTTGACGCGCGCACCCATCTGTAGCAGCCTCTCGGCGATATGAAGGCTCGGCGCGTCGCGCAGATCGTCGGTGTCGGGCTTGAACGCCAACCCTAGCAGCCCGATGGTGCGACCCTTCAGAATGTAAAGCTTCTCCTGAAGCTTTTGGATGGCCATCTGCCGCTGGGCCGTATTGACATCCAGCGAAGCCTGTAAGAGCCGGCTCGTGTACCCGTACTCACTTGCCGTCTGCAGCAGTGCCTGTATATCCTTGCCGAAGCAACTGCCGCCCCAGCCCACACCGGCATTCAGGAACTTGGAGCCGATGCGCGAATCCAGGCCTATGCCGAGCATTACCTCGGTGGCTTCCGCGCCCACCCGCTCGCAGATATTGGCGATCTCGTTGGCGAAACCGATCTTCATCGCCAGGAAAGCATTGGCGGCGTATTTGATCATCTCGGCGCTGGTCAGCGATGTGCTCACCAGCGGCACCGTGGACAACTGCGGAGGGCGAGGCGCGCCGGGTGGCGGCTCGAAAGTCTGTTCCACAACCGGGCGATAGAGATCGCGCATGATCTGCATGGTGCGGTCATCCGACGCGCCTACCACGATGCGATCCGGATACAGCGAATCGGAAACCGCGCATCCCTCGCGCAGGAATTCCGGGTTGCTCGCCACGCCGAAGCAGATCTTGTTCCGCTCCGCCGGATGGGTTTCCAGAATCCCTTCCCGAACCAGCGTTTCCACCAGGTTTCCGCTGCCCACCGGCACGGTGGACTTGTTGACCACTACGCGGAACCGGGAGCTATCCATGGCCGAGCCGATGCTGCGGGCAGCAGCCTCCAAATAGCTCAAATTCGCCGCGCCGTTGGGCAGAGGCGGAGTGCCCACGGCGATGAAGATGACATCGCTGTTACGGGCTGCCTCGGTTAACTCCGTTGTAAAGTCGATGCCTCCAATCCGCGATGCTTGGGCAATTAGTTCGTCGAGATACGGTTCGTAAATGGGCGACTGGCCGAGCTTCCAACGCGCGATCTTGGCCGAATCGGTATCCACGCACGTGACGCGGTGCCCCAGGTAGGCCAGGCATGCCCCCGTGACACTACCAACGTAACCTGTTCCGATTACTGTTACTTGCATTCGTTTCCCCCCGACCGCGGCCTCCGGCGCTCAGTATAACATTTCGCAACAAGGCAATCTGGCGAATCCGTTACAATCGGTACTGGAGATGCAAACCATCCTCGTCATCGACGACGACGAAAACCTCCGCGACACCATTGGGGTGATGCTCGAGCAGGAAGGATTCCGCGCCGTACTGGCCGCCGATGGCAAGACCGGATTCGACCGCGCCGTCACGCTCAAGCCGGACCTGGTTTTGGTCGATCTGCGCCTGCCGGGAATGAGTGGCACGGAAATCTGTAAGCAACTGCGGTCCGCGCATATGAGCCTCCCCATCATCGTGCTCAGCGCTGTGGGTGAGGAGTTGGATAAGGTCCTGTTACTGGAGATCGGCGCCGACGATTATGTCGTAAAGCCCTTCGGCACGCGGGAATTGATGGCGCGGATTCGCGCCGTCTTGCGGCGGGCCTCGCCGGATGGACGCAAAGTGGCCCATTTCGGCGATACCGAAATCGATTTCGAAAGACGGATCGTGGCGCGCAGGAACGAAGAATTAAAGCTCACGCCGGCCGAGTACAATTTGCTTTGTTTCTTCCTGCATAATCCGGACAGGCCATTAACCCGGGATATGATCCTGAACTCTGTCTGGGGATACGAGTTCTTTCCCAATACACGGACAGTAGATGCTCATGTCGTCAAGCTGCGTCAAAAGTTGGAACCGGACCCGAATACGCCGCGTCATTTTCTGACCGTCCACGGGGTCGGTTACCGTTTCGTGCCATAAGCCGAACAGCCGTTGGAAAGCGCAGTAAATTTACAGATTTGTTTCAATTCGCGAGGGCCCGAGACGAGGTCAATGAGTGAAAATGAACAAATGATACCCCAGGCTACCCAGGAAACGACCCGCGTTATTTTGATTGTTGAGGATTCCGAAAATAGCGCTGCCACCATCGAAATGGCGCTCCTGGGGATACCGGGGGTTTCTGTGTTGCTCGCGGGGTCCGGTCTGGAGGCATTGCGCATCATCAACGAAGCAGGCACGGCGGTTCAGGCGATTGTTACGGACCTGAATATGCCGCGCATGGATGGTTTTGAGCTGATCCGGCGCATCCGGGACAACGCCCGGACGTCGGCGCTGCCCATTATCGTGGTGAGCGCCGATACCGACCCCGAGACTCCCGGCCGCGTGGCGCAGATGCATGTGGAAGCGTTCTTCCAAAAGCCATTTTCGCCCGCCCAGGTGCGCCGCAAACTGGAGCAACTTCTCAATGTTACGAGCCCTTAATCTGTTGATCACCGCGCTGCCGTTTGCCACGGCTCTATGCGCGCAGAACACACCGGACATGGCGGGTGTTCTGTCGCGTCTGGACCGCCTGGAGCGCCAGAATGAGGAACTCTTGACGGAGATCCGCGCACTGCGGGCCGAGCTTTCGTCGACGCAACCGTCCGTGCCGGCGCAGACAGCGGCCGTGGAGCAGAAGCTGCAGATCCAGGAGAATCGCATCGACGAGCAGGCGCAAAGCAAGGTGGAATCGTCGCAGCGGTTTCCGATCCGCCTCACTGGCATGGCGCTGTTCAATGCGTTCGCCGATTCGCGGCAGAGTGGTGGAGCCGATTACCCCACGGTTGCCTCGGCGACCGGTCCGGGCCGGGCGGGAGCGACGGTTCGCCAGAGCATTGTAGGCCTCGAATTCCGCGGGCCGGAGGCGATCTGGGGCGGCCGGGTTCACGGTTCCGTGTATATGGATTTCTTTTCGGGTACGGCTCCCTTGGCATTGACCATGCGCCTGCGCACGGGCTCCATCCAAATCGACTGGGCTTCGCGGAGTGTGATGGCTGGCATCGATAAGCCGATCTTCAATCCCCGCGAACCGTCCTCCCTGGCGCAAGTCGGATTCTCGCCGCTCACCGGGACAGGGAACTTGTGGCTCTGGATGCCGCAGGCACGCGTGGAGCAGGATTTCTCCTTCGGCCGCTCCAGTGGCGTTAGAGCGAGAGTGGGTGTCGTGCAGACCCGCGAATTCAACGCATATGCGGGAAGCGATCCGGTTGCTGTGGAAGCATCACGGCCCGGGCTGGAGGGCAGGTTCGAGTTCTTTCATAAGTTCGATGACGAGCGGCGTCTCGAGATCGCGCCCGGGTTTCATACCAGCACCACTCATGCCGGGGGCGATTCGATCCCTTCCAACCTCTTTTCCATCGACTGGTTTTACAATCCCGTGCGCCGCATCGAGTTCAGCGGAGCCTATTTTCGAGGAAAGAATGTTGTGGCTCTGGGAACGGGCCTCATTCGCCAAGGTTTTGGCTTTGACGATGGATTCGGAGAGCCCGTGCACAGTCAAGGCGGATGGGGGCAGTTGACCATCCACACCCTGCCGCGGCTCGACTTCCACCTGTTCTCCGGCCAGCACGATGACCGCAACTCGGATTTGCTCACCGGGGCGATCGGAAAGAACTTGATGTTCGGCGGCAATTTGTATTTCCGTATTGCGCCCAATGTGTTACTGGGTTGGGAGACATCCCAGTTACGCACGGTTTACCTCGGTCAGGGCACGCGAATTAACAATCACTATGATCTGGCGCTGGCTTATCTTTTTTAGCGCAGCTCTGGCCTTGCCCGCCGCGAGTGTGTCCGGCGATGTGGAGATCACCAACTCACGCGATGCCGCGGTGCGCAAGCACAAAGACTACACCGGAGTCGTGCTGTGGCTCGAGCCCGTCGATCGTCCCGCGCCTGCCGCGCCTCCGGGGAAGCGCGTGACGATGGTGCAGCGGGATAAGCGGTTCACCCCGCATGTGCTGGCCATTCCCCTTGGCAGCACCGTCGATTTCCCCAACTTCGATCCGATTTTCCACAATGCTTTTTCCAATTTCAACGGCCAGCCGTTCGACATCGGTCTGTATCCGCCTGGCAAGACCAGGAGCGTTCCGTTCACGAGGCCTGGCATCGTCCGGGTGTTCTGCAACATACATCCGACCATGAGCGCCATTATTGCGGTGCTCGCCACGCCCTGGTACGCTGTAACCCCGCCCTTGGGGAAGTTCACCATTGAAGGGGTGCCGGCCGGAGAGTATCAGTTGCGCATTTTTCACGAACGCGCGGTTCCGGAGAACCTGAAGACGCTGGAACGGCGGATCACGGTGCCGGAAACCGGTATTGCTTTGCCTCTGATCTCCATTTCCGAGACGGGATTCACTCCGGCGCCGCACCTGAACAAATTCGGCAAGGAATACCCACCGGTCAACGAGGGCGATGTTTACCCGGGAGCGCAGAAATGATCACCTGGTTTTCGCGCTTGTCTCTGCTCTGGAAAATCCTGCTCTCCACTTCCGTGGCGGTAACCGCGCTGTTTGGGTTCACCGGGGAAATCGTTCTGCAGCACATTACACGGACGATGTCCGATAGCCTGAACGAGGAGGTCCGGGCGAGCCTCGAGGCTTATACCTCGTATTGGAACTCGCGGGCCGAGCGGCTTTCGGCGGTCAGCCGGCTGTTGAGCACTTTGCCCGCGGTGCGGGCGGCATTCAGCACGGGCGATCGCGCCACGATTCAGGATACGGCGGGCGAAATGTGGTCGAAGATCTCCGACGCCATGGCCATCTTTCTGGTCACGGACCCGGCCGGAAAGGTGATCGCGTCTCTAGGCGGCGTCACGCCTCTGTCCCAGAAGAACATGGATGTGGTCCGCCTGGCCGAATCGCGGTTTCCGCAACAATCCTCCGGGTTCTTTCTCCAGGATGGCGAGCTGTACCACATCTCGGTAACACCTGTTTACGTGGACTCCACGGAAGGACAGGCCCTGCTCAACGTGCTGGTGGCCGGCTATCACGTGGATGCCCTGGTGGCGCAGCGGTTGCAGGAGGCTACCGGCGGATCGAGCGAATTTCTGTTTTTGACTCCGGGGCGGGTAATCGCCTCGACACTGAATCCGCGCGCCACCAACACCGTGGTGACGAGCCTGGCGCAGGGACGCCCGGCGGATCGCGTGAACGATGGTGTCGTGGAATACGCTCATCTGGACGCCCCGTTGCTGGACATCATGGGAAATCAGGTGGGCCAGCTTTCGATCCTGCGTTCGTTCGAAGCGGCGCGGCAGCGGCTCTCCAGTCTCTATAAAGACATCGTGGCGCTCTGGCTGGTGGCGGTATCGGCCGGCTTCGCGATGACGTACCTTTTGGCGCGGCGCATCGTGGAACCGGTGGAGCAACTCGACCGCGCCGCGGCCGAAGTGGCGCGTCAGAACTATGCCATCGAAGTGGAAGTGCGCAGCGAAGACGAAATGGGCCGCCTGGCGCGGACGTTCAACAATATGTGCGCCTCCATCCGCCAGGCGCGCGAAGATCTGATCCAGCAGGAACGTATATCCACAATCGGCCGGTTGTCGGCATCCATCGTGCACGACCTGCGCAATCCGCTGGCGGCGATCTATGGCGGCGCGGAGATGCTGGTGGATCGCGACCTTCCGCAGGGGCATGTCAAACGCCTGGCGGCCAATATCTACCATGCTTCGCGCCGCATTCAAGACCTCTTGCAGGATCTGCTGGACGTTTCGCGAGCCAAGTCGCGCGCGCCCGAGATCTGCAGGCTGCGCGAGGTAGCCTCCGCGGCCTGCGATGCGCTGACTACCGCTGCCGCGGCGCAGAATGTCAGCCTGCACCTTGCCATTCCGCCCGAGATCGAACTGCCGCTGGAGCGCAGCCGCATGGAGCGCGCCTTCCTCAACCTGATCTCCAATTCGCTGGAAGCCATGCCGGAAGGCGGAGAGGTTCGCATTTCCGCGGCCGTAGAGGATGGTTCTGTACTGGTGGAAGTCGCGGACAATGGTCCGGGAATCGCTCCCGAGATCCGCTCCAAGCTGTTTCAGCCGTTTGTCAGCGCGGGTAAGCGCAACGGTTTGGGGCTGGGGCTGGCGCTCTCGCGGCAGACCGTGGTCGATCATGGCGGCGAAATGTGGGTAGATTCGCAGGCGGGAGAGGGAGCGCGATTCTGTTTCCGCCTGCCCGGAGCGAGCGTCGCCGCTGCGCTGATACGCTGAAGATTGCCGCGAAACGCGCTATTTTCCGCCTACCTTGCGCTGGCTGCGGTGTGCTTCTTCTGGGGTACCACCTACCTCGGAATCCGCATGGCCCTCGAGACGTTTCCGCCGCTGATACTCATTGCAGTGCGGTTCGCGCTGGCGGGGACTATCCTTCTGACGTTCGCGCGCGTGCGCGGCCTGTACATCCCGCGCGGGCGCGAACTGGCGACGAACCTGCTCAGCGGCCTGCTCATCCTGGGAATCGGAAACGGGGCGCTGGTCTTTGCCGAGCAGTTGATTCCCAGCGGCCTGGCAGGCTTGATCATTACCATCTCGCCATTCTGGATGGTGACCGTGGAGGCTTTGTTGCCGGGAGGCGCACGTCTGCACGCGCCCACGATCGGTGGAATGATCGTCGGTATGGCAGGCGCTTCGCTCCTCTTCACCAAGGACCTGGGCGCGCATGCGATCGACCGGCCTGTGTTAGTGGGATTCCTGGTGCTGCAAGCCGGTATGGCGTCCTGGGCATTCGGATCGATCTACCAGCGCCGCCGGAAAGGCAAAGCGCACTCCATCATCGCGGCGGGTGTGCAACAGATCGGGGCTGCGGCCGGCGGCGCAGTGGTGGCGCTGCTGGTCCCGCAGCCGCCGCTTCATTGGAGCGCGCGGGGAGTGGCGGCATTGCTCTACCTGGTGTGCTTCGGCTCGATCGTAGGTTACAGTGCGTACGCCTATGCCCTCGACCGCCTGCCCGTGGCGATTCTTTCGATCTACCCCTACACCAATGCCGTGGTTGCCGTAACCCTGGGTTGGCTGTTCTATCGGGAACCGTTCGGCGTTCGGGAAGCGGGCGCGATGGCAGTGATCTTTCTGGGTGTCGCGCTGGTGAAGCGATACACGCGGGCGGTGCACTGATCAGTGCCGGCCCACCAGTTTCGCGGCCAAGGCTCCCCCGGCCATACTCAGGCACGTGATGAACACGAAAAGCTCGCCCAACAGGAGGAGCACGTCCGACCGGTTGCGCAAGATCTGGAACATTTCCTGCACGCGCGGATCGGCCATGTTCCGGAACTGCGCCTGAAACTGATCGACCCCTCCCGAGGCATTGATCACAAGCACCAGTCCGCCGAAGAGCACCGCCGTGATCACAAACATGAGAATGCCCGTGATCCAGCCCATGCGAATACCTAGGAGGACGTTGAGCGAATAGCCGGTGCGCCGGCGATAGAAGAAAGCGGCGAAGTAGCCGGCGGCCAGCCAGTTCAAGTACGGCAGAAAACTCAGGCACGTGGCGCCAATGGCCACGAGGATGGCGATGCGCAGCGCCACGGGGTTGCGAAAGCTCAGCGGCGGCGCTTCGGGCCGCGGAAGAGGCGGAGCAACCACGGGCTCGATTGGCGGCTCTTCGGGTTCCACCGCCACGATTTGCCGCTGAGGCTTGCCGCACTTGTGGCAGAAGAGTGCGTCAGGCGGTAACTCGGCGCCGCAGGTACAGTAGTCAGCCATCGTCAAGGGCGTTCGGCCTATGCAATTTCATTGAACCACACCGGCGCTTACCGGAACCGTACCTTGACGTCCGGCCGGTTCTCCAGGTGCGTCGTTTCGATGAAGCGCACGCGGGCGGGATGGGAGGTCATCACGACGGCTTCGGTGTGGATTCCATCGCTGCTGTAGCGCACGCCGCGCAGCAGGTTGCCGTCGGTGACGCCGCAGGCGGCAAACACCAGGTTGCGGCCGGGCGCCAGTTCGGTAGTGTTGTAAATCCGCGTGACGTCGCGGATGCCCATGGCCTGCATGCGCTCTTTCTGAGCATCATCCTTAATGACCAGGCGCGCCAGAATCTCGCCATTGAGGCAGCGCAGGGCGACAGCGGTCAGCACGCCTTCCGGCGCTCCGCCCGAACCCATGACGGCGTGCACGTTGGTGCCCGCCACGGCTGCGGCGATGCCAGCAGAGAGATCGCCATCCGAAATTAAGCGGATGCGCGCTCCGGCGTCGCGGATTTCGCCGATGAGCTTTTGATGGCGCGGACGGTCAAGCACCACGACCACCAGGTCGTCGACGCCGCGCTGCAGCCGGCGCGCGATGGCCTTGAGATTCTGCTTTACCGGAGCTTCCAGATCCACCGCACCCTTGGCCGCCGGGCCCACGATGATCTTCTCCATGTAACAATCGGGCGCGTGCAACAACCCGCCGTGCTCGGAGGCCGCCAGTACGGTAATGGCTCCGGCGCCGCCGGTCGAGCACAGATTGGTTCCCTCTAGCGGATCGACGGCGATATCCACGCTGATGGTGGCGTCGCTATTGGCCGCCCCCACTTTCTCCCCGATAAACAGCATGGGCGCTTCGTCGCGCTCGCCTTCTCCGATTACAATGGTTCCTTCGATCGGAATCGTATCGAGGCACCGGCGCATGGCTTCGACCGCCGCCTGGTCGGAAGTGTGGGGATCTCCCATCCCCATGGTGCGGGCGGACGCGATGGCAGCGTCTTCCACTACGCGCAGTACTTCGAGCGAGAGATCTAACATGTGGTAGCTTTCTCCTCATGGATCGTGACACAGTTTTGGTGCTGGCCAACCCCGCCGAACCGCAGCTTCGCAAGCTGGAGCAATTGCCGAAGGAGACCAGTATCGCCGTAGGGCTCACACCGGAAGCCTTCGAGCGGTTGGCGCCCGATGCGGACGTAATCTTTAGCTGGGCGTTTTCGCGCGAACTGCTGCGGCATGTGGTGACGATAAGCCCGCGAGTGCGCTGGGTACACGCGCGCAGCGCCGGCGTGGACAACCTGCTCTCCCCGGAGCTCGTGTCGAGCCCCGCCACCCTGACCAACGGCAGCGGCGTGTTCAGCGGTTCGCTCGCGGAGTTCGTGATCGGCGCCATTTTGTATTTCGGGAAAGACTTCCGGCGCCTGGTGCGCAGCCAGATGGCGGGCGTTTGGGACCCGTTCGAAGGCGTGGTAGAGATCTCCGGCCAAACTGTCGGGATCGTGGGATACGGCGATATCGGACGCGCCGTAGCAACGCGGGCGCGCGCCCTGGGGATGCGGGTCCTGGGCATGACGCGCCGCGGCCCGCTGCTTTATCACATCGATCCGCTGGTGGATCAGGTATTCGGCCCGGACGAGCGCATCCGTATGATCGAACAATGCGACTATTTGGTGGTGGCAGCGCCGCTGACTCCGCAGACCCGGGCGATGATCGGAGAAGCGGAGTTCGCCGCCATGAAGTCCACGGCCGTCGTGATCAACGTGGGCCGCGGGCCAGTGATTCACGAAGCCGCCATGGTGCGCGCTCTCTCGGAACGGCGTATCAAAGGCGCCGCTCTGGACGTATTCGATCAGGAACCGTTGCCCCAAGGCCATCCATTTTACCTCCTGGACAACGTACTGCTTTCCCCGCACTGCACCGACCACACGGCTACCTGGCTGGACGACGCCATGGACTTCTTCCTCGCCAATTACGAACGGTTCCGTTCGGGCCAGCCGCTGCTCAATGTTGTCGACAAGACACAGGGCTACTGACCCACGTAGCGCGCGTATAGACTGCGCGCCAGCCCCGGGTCGCTCGTGCCTTTGATGATGGCGCGGCCATCGGGGAAGACGGTCATTTCATAAGGCGCCACGAGAAAGCGCAAGGCGAACTCGTTGGCGCGCACCTCGCCCAGCGGGCGCAGGCGTGCGCTCAACTCGCGCAGGTCGAGCGGGCGCTCGCGATCGTGAATCTGAACGGCATTGCGCCCGCAGAGGCTCACCGGAGAGCGGCGCGATTCCTCCAGGTAGGGAAACTCGCGGCGGCCGCAGGCGGGGCAATCGGGATCGCGCGGCGGGGCGTCGCTCTGCCGCGTGCCGCCCCGCCACAGATCGGCGCGCGTTATCCGCGCTTCCACCAGCTCGGGGCGGCCGCATAGAATCTTGAGGGCGTCGGCCACCTGGTAGGAAGCCACGAGCGAAACAATAATGTTGAGCACGCCCGCGGTCTCGCAGGTGGGTTGGACGCCGGCGGGTGGATCGGGATAGACGCAGCGCAGGCATGCCGTCTGGCCCGGCAGCACCGGCATGCTCAAGCCATAACTGCCTACCGCAGCGCCGTAGACCCACGGGATGCCGCGGCTCACGGAGAAATCGTTGATCAGGTAGCGGGTATCGAAGTTATCGGTGCCATCGAGGATGAGATCCGCCTCCGCCAGCAATTCCGCGACATTCGACGCGGTCAGATCGGCGACGATACCGCGCACGAAGACCGAAGAATTGATCGCCGCCAGCCGGCGTTCGGCGGCCACGGCTTTGGGGAGCGCGTGGCAGGCGTCGGACTCTTCGAAGAGCCACTGCCGCTGCAGGTTGCTGGGCTCAACGTAGTCGCGGTCGATGATGGTGACCGAACCCACTCCCGCGCGCACGAGGGCCGCGGCATGAAAGCTGCCCAGCGCGCCGCACCCCACGATGGCCGCGCGCGAGCGAAGCAGCGCTTCCTGCCCCGCATCGCCGATCCCCGCAAACATGATCTGCCGCGAGTAGCGCTCGCGATCGGCGGGTTCCATGAATCCGATGGTAACAGGGGGATCGAGACTCATAAAGAACCGCGGATGCGTTCCGACTATAATAGGCGGCAATGGAGGTAGAGCGATGGCGACACCTGCTTGGAAGGTGAACGGCAAGTATTACGAAACTTGCAGTTGCGATTTCGTATGTCCGTGCTTGCCCGGACAACTGGCCGTCCGGCCTACCAAAGGATCCTGCACGTTTGCCATGGCATTTCAGATCGAACGCGGTTCGTACGGCAGCGTCTCGCTCGATGGATTGGGCTTCATTGTCCTGGGCTTCACGCCGGAAGAGATGGGGAAAGGAAACTGGTCGGTAGGGCTGGTTGCGGATGAGCGCGCAAGCGCCGACCAACGCGAGGCCATCACAGCCATCGCGAGCGGCGCGGCCGGCGGCCCGATGTCCGCTCTGTCCGGCCTGATCGGTAAGTTTCTCGGGGTGGAATCCGCGCCGATTCTCTTCGATGACAGCGGGTCTAAATGGTCGGTGCAGGCCTCGACCCTGGTCGACATGGCCGCTGAAGCTGCGATGGGAATCAATCCGAATGCCAGCGAGCCGCTCTATCTCGATAACACAGGGCATCCGGCGGCGAATCGCCTCGCTCTCGCTCATACTGCAAAGAGCCACGTGCATGCGCTCGGTCTCGCGTGGGACGATGCCACTGGCAAAAACAACGGACAGTACGCGCCGTTTTCCTGGCAGGGTGCTTAGTCCGCCGCCAGCCGCGAGTCTCCCGGCACGGGACCGGCTTCTGGTTGTGGCGTGCATCGCTCTCGTTACGATACTCGCCTGGGCCTACCTCGTCCATCTCGATCGTCAGATGGCGGCCGGTAGGGAGCACGAAAAAATGATGGCCGCGATGGGCATGACGATGAACATGCCGTGGACCGCGCCTGACCTCTTCTTCACCTTTGCCATGTGGGCGGTGATGATGGTCGGCATGATGGCTCCCTCGGCGTCGCCGATGCTACTGCTGTTCGCGGCGGCGCGGGCAGGCCGTGGGGGTAAAGGAATGTCGCTCGGGACTCTGGCATTTGGCATGGGATATATCGCTGTATGGTTCGGCTTCAGCGCCGGCGCGGCCCTCCTGCAAAGTGGACTGCGTCAGGCTGCGATGCTGTCGCCGGCGATGGTTTCCTCTAGCGGCCGGTTGAGCGGTGTCATTCTGATCGCAGCCGGCGCGTATCAACTGACCGCTTGGAAAGCCAGATGCCTGACGCAGTGCCGAAGCCCGCTCGGATTTCTCCTGACGAATTGGCGGGAGGGAACGTATGGCGCCTTCCGGATGGGCTTTCGCCACGGAGGGTATTGTCTTGGCTGCTGCTGGGCGTTGATGTGCGTGCTCTTCGTAGTGGGCGTTATGAATCTGCTATGGATCGCAGTCCTGGCCGGATTCGTCCTGATCGAAAAGATCGGACCGGCGGGTGCGATCGTCGCCCGGGTCGCCGGAGTAGCCATGCTGATCTTAGGGATCGTCGCGATGGCTTGAGAACTCCGCCGCCAATCTATTGCAGCGGAATTATGGGCGCTCCGGCCTGGGGATAAACCGGCGCCGCGGTGAACGCATTGGTCGAGTTGAACCGCAAAGCAAGCATGGAAAACGTGCCTGTTGTGCTGTAGAATTCCGCCAAACCGCTTCTTCCGATCAGTCTCGGAAATTGTTGCGGCATCCCAAACGCCATGTGACCTTGTGCGGGCATGGTATCCAGCGTACCTTGAATGACGGCTCCTTCAACGGTTCGGAAGGTCGCTGAAATGGTCTGGCTCGAAGCCCCGGGGTTTACTACCGCGATCGCGGTGACGCCGCCGCCGGTATTGTCGAATGGGACCAGAATCCGGGTGGCTGCCGCAGCCGCAGTCGCAGTCCCCTCCTGATCCTGCCGGCCCAACACGCGCTGTTTGAAAATGGCGTACGCGGCGACCCCTGGGCCGACGTTAATCGATGCCCAACCTACAGAAGTGGCGGCCGCGGTGCCCGTACTGTGGAGGAAAATCGAGGCTGCTGCGGGTACAGTGATCGACTGCGTCGAAGCGACTTCCAAGAAGGATATGTTCCAAGGTATGGTAGCCCCATTACTCGTGTCCTGGTAGAAGCTTACGGAAGCGGCAGTGGAACTGGTAGTCGTGTTGGTCAGGACCAAAGTGGTCTGCCAGCCTCCGCCATCTGCTACTTGAGGAATGATTAACGCTTGCCCGAAGGCGCAGGTCATCTGTGCAGCTAATGCACAACCGAGGACGGCAGGGATTCTCTTCATGCCCGCAGTATAGCCTACACGTACTGGCAGTCCGCTGAGTCACTTGTGCTGAACATCACAGGATCACCAACACTCAGAATGACAGCCGCAAACCGAGCTGGGCCAGCCGCGGCAGGTTCATCGCGGAAGTGACAATGCCAAACTGCGGACTGCCGAGCGAGGTCCCCGGATCGGCAAATTGCACGCGGTTGAACAGGTTGAAGAACTCTGTGCGGAATTCCAGCCGGAAGCGTTCGTTGATTGCAGTTCGTTTCACCACGGTGAAATCGAAATTGTTGATGCCCGCCGCGCGCAAAACGGGGTCGGTGCGCGATTCGCTGCCGAAAGTGAAGGCCGCGGGCTGCGCGAATGCAGCAGTGTTAAACCATTGCCCGAGCCGGCCCTGCGCCGGACCGATGATCGCCACATTGGAGTTGACTACGTTGGGCCGCGACCCGCCCCCCAGCGAACTGGTGAGGTTGGAGGCGGTAGTCAGCGCCAGCGGCAGGCCCGATTGGAAGGTAGTGATTCCACCGATGCCCCATCCCGAGAGCAGCCGGTCGGCCGGGCCGTGGAGACCCCCCAGAAAATGCCTGCCTTTGCCCACCGGCAGATCGTACACATAGCTGACCACCAGCCGGTTGGCCGCATCGAAGCTGGCCAGCGATTTTTCCAGCCGCAGATTTGAAGGATTCTGAACACCGCCGACCCCATGCCCCGCCTCGAGCCACGAAGTCAACGTATCGGTGTCGCTCAACAGCTTCGACCATGTGTACGAAGCCTGAATGGTCCCGCCCGAACGAAACCTCTTGACGAGCCTCATCTGCAAGGCGTGATACGTCGAATCTCCCTTTTGCGGCGCACTGTCTCCGAGATTGAGGAATTGCGGATAAGGGCGCAGAAGCTGTTCCGCGGTGACCGTTGGCAACCCCAGAGTGCCGGCGCTGCTGGGCAATACTCCATAGAACGGATTGGCTACAGGATTGAGCAGCCCAGCGCCCATGGAAAGGTATTGGTCCGCCAGTTTATTGATCTGAATCACTGAGAAGGCAAGATGAGTCGCCTTTGACCCGGCATAGCCCAGATCCAGCGACAGGCCATCCGCGAACTGGTGCTGCACCTGGAAATTCCACTGCTGCACCGAGGTGAAAGGCTGGCCGGGGATCGGAGCGTTGAAGCTCTGGCCTTCGAACCGGGTCAACCCCGCCGGGTTGTTGTTCAGCGGTTGGATCAGGCCGCCGGGGAACGGGTTGCTCAAGGTATTGAGCGGTGTGAGTCCTCCGTTCGCGGAGGTCACCATTGTGGTGGTGGCCGCGTTGATCGCCGACTGGAACGGCGGCAGGCTGTAATTGATCTGCTCGGGCGAGACCCAGCTTAGCCCGTACCCAGTGCGAATCACGGTGTTTCTTGCGGCGCTCCAGGCGATGCCCACGCGCGGCGCAGCCAGCACCTTCGAAGACCCCAATTGGTGGCGATCCGGATAGGCCGGCGTGTTGACGAATGCCAACTGTCCTTTGAAGTTCATGCCAACTGTCTGGCCCAGGGGATCGGCCGCGCCGGGTTGCCAGACCACGGTCCGGTCGAACCGTTCGGAGAAGGAGCCGTCGACGTCCAACCGCACACCTACGTTGAGAGTCAGCCTGTTGGTCACCCGGTAGGAATCAGTCACGTAGTAGCCCTGATAGTAAATTTGCTGCAGCACTCTTGCCGCTCCCGCCAGGCTCCCGCTGGCTGGCGTGCCCAGCAGATAAGATGCAAAAGCATACCCCGTGCTGCCCGGCGAAAGGGGATTGGCCGACGTAAACACGTTATTGAAGTTGAAGCTGCCGGCCGCCGTGTTGCTCTGCACAAAGCCCCAATCCCAGCGCCGCGCTTCTCCACCGAACTTCAGCGTGTGCCGGCCGGCGATTTTAGTTGCGCCGCCGGAGAGGAAGTACTCGTTGCTGACGCTTTGAATGTAGACCCCGCTGAACGCGGCGAACCCCGTCACATTGGGCAGCGGAGCCTCCGGAAGGGTCACCTGGCTGCCGAGTACAGCCCAGGCCGGGCCGTATTGCGAGAGGTCGGTTCCGGTCTGCTGCGGCCGGAAAGCGTGCAGCGCGCGCAGGTACGAAACGCGGAAATCCAGAACAATGCTGGGGCTCACGGTGAATGTATCGCCGGCCACGGCGTCATCCGCGCCGTACAACGTTTTCAGCCCGCCGAAACTCTTCTGAAACGGGTCGGAGGGAAGACTCGTGCCATCCCAATATGTGAAGCGCCCGAACAGCCGATGTTTCTCTTTGAAGGTGTAATCGCCGCGGATCGTTTCCTGCGTTTGATTGCCGCCGAGGCTTGTATTGCCCGCGAAGTTGTTCACATTCCCAGGCAGGTTGGGAGCGCCCCAGACATTCATGAGCACCTTCGCTGTCGAGTCGATGCGGGAAGCCGGGATTATGTTCTGCGCAAATGGCGTGCGCGTCGGTTGTCCATTCGGGCAGGCTGGTAACCCCTGCAACCCACACGTGGAGTACGGGTCGTAAATCGGCGGCAATCCGGTGAAATCGCCGGCCTTCATCGCTGCCGTGGGCACCGTGGTGAGTGTGGGCCTCCCATTGCGCAGGCCGAAGTTCTCCCAGGAGAAGAAGAAAAACGCCTTGTCCTTTACAATCGGACCGGAGGCCGCCGCCCCATATTGGTTTTGGGTGAAGGCATTCCGCTTTACGCCCGAGCGGTTATTGAAGAAGTCGTTGGCGTTCAGAACCTTGTTTCGCAGGTATTCATAAACGGTTCCGTGGAATTGATTCGTGCCGCTCTTGCTGGCCATGTTCACCACACCGCCCGAGAATCGGCCGAACTCCGCACTCACCGCGTTGCTATCCACGCGGAATTCCTGAATAGCATCCTGAACCGGCACCAGGCCCGGTGAATTGGCGTTGACCGTATTCAGCGGGACCCCATCCAGGTAAAACGCACTCTGGTTCGACATGCCGCCGCCAATCTGGTAGTTTCCCCACCCGGTGTTGTTGGTGTACGTGCCTCCGGCCTGGTTGCCCAAGGGACTTCCGGAGGTCGATCCCTGCGGCACTACACCCGGCGCCAGCGCGACCAGGTTCAACACGTTGCGGCCGTTCAGCGGCATGTCCTGCACGATTCGGCCTTCCACCGTTTGACCGAGAGTTGCCGTCTGTGTCTGCAGGAGCGGCGTCTCTGCCGAGACGGTCAATTCCTCCGCCACATCCCCAACCTCCAGAATCGGGTCGATGCGCACCGACGACTCTACCTCTACCCGGATCGGCTCGCGGTTATACCGCTTGAATCCCGGACTTTCCACTTGCAGCCGGTACGTGCCGGGAATCAGATTGACGAACTGGAAATTGCCTACGGCGTCCGTAGGCGCCATTCTCCGCTCGCCGGTTCCTGTGTTCGTCAGGGTCACGGGCGTGCCTGGAATTGCTCCGCGCGTAGCATCGGTGACAGTCCCCACCACGGAACCGTACGAAGTCTGAGCCTGTGCCAGGCCAGAGAGAAATAAGAGGACCGCAAACGCGGCGGCTAGTCGCTTCATGTTGAGTTACACCCCTCCAGTTGTTGTAGTGTCGAGTTATTCAAATTCCTGGGGCGCAGGCAAGCCCATGACAGTCCGTGCCCTGTCATCTGACGTCCACTGCGAATCGCAAAATCAATAGTTTCTTCGTGATAAACTTTTTCGAGCAGAAGGCTGTGATGTCTGGCGAACGGGGGCTGGCGGCGCCGAAAAGCGTTTACTCGGTTTGCGAACTCGATGCGGGAAACCACCGCGAGCTGTTCGCGGAGCACCTCAAACAGATTCTCGTCAGCCCGGCGTTCCGTAACAGCAAGCGCTATGCCGCGGTCCTCCGGTATGTGGTCGAGCGCGCCCTCGAAGGCAACCCGGACCGGCTGAAGGAACGTACGATCGGCGTCGACGTCTTCGGCAGGCCCGCCGACTATGACACCTCCTCCGATCACGCGGTCCGCAGCGCCATGGCCGAGGTGCGAAAACGGCTGGCGCAATACTACCAGGAGGACGCGAATTCTGATCTGCGGATCGAAATTCAGCCCGGCTCCTACATTCCGCAGTTCCGGCTGGCCGATTCCGCAACCGCCCTGGAAGTTACACACGCCGACGGAATTGATTCCCGCCCAGCGGCCCTCGCGGTCCGCGGCCGTTGGAATCGCGTCTTCATAGCGGCGGTGGCTGCCGCCTTTCTGGCCTTGGCGGCGATTGGCCTCGCGTTGACGCGGGCGGAGGATCCGGTCGCCGCGTTCTGGCGGCCTGTTTTCTCGTCGCCCTCGCCGATCCTTCTGTGTATTGGAAACCTGGAAGGGGGCCGGTCGAAACAGCCGCCCGCCGCTCCGGAGCCTCCGGCCGAGCCGCTCACCATGCGGGCATTTCACGTCCTGCCCAGCCAGACCGTACATATCGCCGACGCCACTACCTTGGCAAGATTCGCCGGGTTCCTCCAATCGCACCGCAAAGCGTACCGGATCGCCTCGCAGACCGAGGCCGATTTTCGCGATCTGCAAAATGGTCCGGCGATCCTGATCGGCCTCTTAAACAATGAGTGGACGGGGCGCCTGGTGGGCAAACTGCGCTTCTGGGTGGAGCGTCCCGCGCCCGGAAAAGTCGTCATTCGCGATAGCCAGCAGCCTCTGCGCGCCGACTGGTCGATGGACTATCTCACACCGGTGGCTGAGGTGACCAGGGATTACGCCCTGGTGGTGCGAGCGCTGGATCCGAAGACCGATCAGATGGTCGTGATGGTCGGAGGGATTTCCGTGTTTGGCACGCTGGCCGCCGGAGAGTTCCTCACCAGTGAGCGCGACATGCAGCAACTCTCGGCGCAGGTCCCGAGAGGATGGCAGCAGCGAAACCTGGAACTGGTGCTCTCGACCGAAGTGATTCGCGGCAAGTCCGGCCGCGCAAGGATTGTCGCTACACATCTCTGGTAGACGCCGCGGGGCATACACGCTCGTAATATAATTTGTTGCGGACGGCGTGCTTTGTCGTCTGTTGAATTCTGAATCCGATCGAGAGGAGAAATCACAATGCGAAGCGCCTGGATTATTACACTTGTGTGCGCGGCAGGAGTTGTTAGCGCTCAGCAGCCTGTAACGAAAGGCTTCAGCAGCGCGGCGGATGTTCAAGCAATGATTGAAAAAGCGAAGAATGAACGCAAGGCGGATCAGCCGAATTTCATTCAGCAGATTTTGCAAGGGGCTCCTTACAACGTAAATCTCGAATATCGTGTGCAGGGAATCGATACCAACCCCAACATTCACGATGTCGAAGCGGAAATGGTTTACGTGGTAGATGGCGCGGGAGTCATCACCATTGGCGGCACTCTGAAGGATGAACGGCGCACGAATGACAAAAACCGGACAGGGTCGAAGCTCGAAGGTGGGACGCCGCGGCGCATTGCTAAAGGCGACTATGTGCTGATCCCTGAAAACACCGCGCACTCGTTCACGCAGGTCGAGGGCCGGCTGGTCATAATGTCCGTCCATATGCCCAGGGGCGGGCCCGCCAACTAACCCCAAGCGGGAGAGCCCGATATTCGACAACGCGCTTGCGCCGGGGTGACCGCGGGTATATGATTGTCCGGTTTTTCGAAGGAGTGCTATCGATGAAAACGAAAGCCGGTTGGATATCCGGTGGCGGTGCGGCAGTGCTATTGGTGCTTCTGTGTACTTCGCTGATTGGGCAGGATGCGGGCGCGAACAAACGCAAACCGGTCATGATGACGCGGCTCTACACCGGGGCCGATGGCCAGACGCACGCCGACGAAGTCGAAGCCAAATTCACCGTGGGTAGCACGAATGAGGTGTTCCAGTTGATGGGAGTTACCGGAGCTGAATTGCATCGTGCGAAGCCTGGCACTGTTCAGGATTGGCATGTCGCTCCCCGCCGTCAATACGTGATCACTCTCAGCGGCCGGGCAGAGCTTGAAGTCGCAGGAGGAAAAAAGATCCTGGTGGGTCCGGGCAACATCGATTTGGTCGAAGACACGACGGGTAAGGGCCACATCACGAGAGTGGTCGGCAATGAGGAGCGGGTGACACTCCAGCTTCCACTCTCAGATCAGTCTGTCCGATCCGCCGCGAAAAACTGAGAGTCTGGTACGAATGTGGGGGGCACTCCGATGAGAATCGCTCGAATTGCGGCTAGTTGCAGTGCCGTTGCTGCGTTGGCGTTAATGACCGGCACGGCAGCCGCGCAGTGGCTGTCGATCCCTCTTCCGGGAACCCCGCGTACGGCCGACGGCAAACCCAACCTGAACGCGGCGGCGCCGCGCGCCGCCGACGGCAAGCCGGATTTGTCTGGTATCTGGAGCGCCGATAGCCCGCGCTGGAACGAAAACCTGGCGCCCGAAGGCGCCGGTGCGCCGATGCTGCCCGCCGCGGCAGAAGTCTACAAACATCGCATGGAGACACAAGGCTGGGATCGCCCCATGACGTACTGCATGCCTCACGGGGTCCCCGATGCCATGACAGTTGCGGGGCTTCCGTTTAAGATTCTGCAGATGCCGGGCGTTACGGTTGTTCTGTTCGAGGAATTTCACAAGTACCGGCAGATTCACACCGACGGGCGGCCGTTGCCCGTTGATCCGAACCCAGCGTGGTACGGCTACTCGATTGGCCGGTGGGAAGGCGATACCCTGGTCGTCGAGACCGCGGGCTTCAGGGAGGGCAGTTGGCTCGATAACGGCGGGCATCCGCACACCGATGCCCTGCGCACCACCGAACGCTTCCGCCGCGTCAACTTCGGCCACATGGAAGCCGAAGTAACGATCGACGACCCGAAAGCTTACTCGCGGCCGTGGAAGTCGGATACGATGCGCTTCACCCTGCAGCCTGACACCGAACTGCTCGAGCATCTCTGCGAAAACAACCGGGACCTGCCGGTCTTGGAGCGGTACTGGCAGAAGCAGGAGCAGGCCCCGTCCTCAACAAAGGGAAAACAGTAGTTTCCTAAGAACATTCCACCGGCGTCCGATAAGGACGTTGGTGGTTATGCGTCACCGAAACTCGGTTTTCCTGCCCTTGGCCCTGCTGTCGTCGCTTGCGGCCAATGTCTCCGGCCAAACGGCATCGATCGATGCTGTGGTTAATGCGGCGGATTTTCAGGCGCCAGTCGCGCCGGGGTCTGTAATCTCGATCTTCGGGTCGAACCTGGCTCGTGCCACGGAGCAGGCTGGCGGAGCACCCGTTCCCACCACACTCGGCGGAGTTTCGGTGGTCGTAAATGGCACTCTCAAAGCTCCGCTTTTCTATGTCAGTCCGGCGCAGATTAACGCCCAATTGCCCTACGAAGTACTGGCGGGTAAGAACACGATTGTCGTGAATGGATCGAGCCCCGCATCGTTTACTGTAGCCGCCAGCGCGCCGGGAATCATTACATACGGCGCGGGCCGCGCCGTCGCGGTGAACCAGGATTATTCACTGAATAGTCCCGAGCATCCCGCGCCCGTGGATGGGTGGATGACGGTTTACATGACGGGCCAGGGCTTGGTAAGCCCGCCGGTAGTCACGGGAACGGCGGCGCCAGGCGATCCGCTCTCCGTGCCGATGCTGTCCGCTTCGGCAACACTCGGTGGGCAGCCGGCCACAATTCTGTTTGCCGGCCTGACACCCGGCTACGTGGGACTCTTTCAGGTAAACCTGCGGGTTCCGTCCCTGCCTTCGGGCGATTTTCCGCTGGTGGTCACTGTTGGCGGCACCCGCAGCAATATCGCGACGGTGGCGGTCTCCGGGTCTGGGGGACCCGCCCTTTCTGTGGTGCGCACCATGGCATATCATCAGCTCACCGCGCTTCCGGATAGCGGTCCCGACTACCGGAGCTCCACCGTCATCAGCGGGAATGGGGCCACCATCGCCTATACCTATGCGCCGTCCAGCGGGAATCACATCTATACCATGAACTTCGATGGCAGCGGAAGGCGCGAGGTGGATTCCTACAAGAGCCTGTGCTACTGCGGCCCCATTCTCGATTTGAGCGACGATGGCAGCAAGCTGGTCTCCACCGATCAACGCCAGATCCGTCTCGTCGATAAAGGCGTGACCACCTTGTTGACCGTAGATACAGGCATCATGGGCCTGAAGATGGAAGGGGACGGCCGGCGCGTATTCTTTCTGATCGATCGCGATGGCAACATTCTGAGCAACGGAAAAGCCGTCGCACCCATCCAGCGCGGGCTCTATGTCATCGGAGCCGATGGCGCCGGCATGCGGCAAATCGTTGGTCCCAACGCCGTCGCGTCCTTGTTCGGCAGCACGGCGGATGCCCATATCAGTCCTGA
Organism: Terriglobia bacterium; assembly: GCA_003175985.1. Lineage (GTDB taxonomy): Bacteria > Acidobacteriota > Terriglobia > Bryobacterales > Bryobacteraceae > PSRJ01. The sequence goes on along the minus strand of PSRJ01000158.1, from coordinate 17,840 downwards.
ATTCACAGTTACGGGGAATGCGCCGAACCATTCTTTGGGTGTGACCTTCGATGGTACGCGCATCGTATTCGGCGCCAGGAAAATTGCCGGAAACGGTCCCGATGCCATTTTCGGTGTGAACCTGGATGGAAGCAATCTGCACCTGATAGTGGGTCCGGTACCGTATGTGGGCCATCTTGCCATCAACAGCGCCGGGGGCGCGAAAGTCCTTTACGATACGACGTCAAAGAATTTCGTGGTGGAAACCGGCGTGATCAATTTCGACGGCACGGGCCAATTGGCGCTGCGGCACGATGGTCTCGGCAATACGCCCGGCGTCCAACTGAGCTGCGATGGAACCCTGCTTTTGGCGTTCGACATTCTATATAAGACGGACGGCAGCGGAACCCTGCAACTCTCCACGGTTTTGAATTCACTGACACCCGGGAGCCCGGTGATGAACGGCGCGGCGACGAGATTCGTATATTCGTTTGTGGTGCCGCACACGTACTCACAGGGCCTCACTCAATTGGCTTCGCTCGAAATCAACCCGGCTGCATTGGGGTCGGCGCCGGTTATCGCCAATGTCACGGTGAATCCGCCGGCTATAGCGCCGGGAGGCAAGGCTGCCGCCGTCAGTGCGCAGATCAGTCCGGCGGCGGCCGTTATCGCTGCGAACTATGCCCTGGTCCGCGACGGACTCGTGGAAGACCTGGTGAACGGGGACGTCTCTCTGGTGGACGATGGCACTGGGGGAGATCCGAAAGCCGGCGATGGCGTCTTCACCTGTAATAACGTGGTTGCTTCGTCGAAAGCGCCGGCCGGCCCGCGCCTGCTACGCCTGTTTGCGCAGGTCACCGACGCAGCCGGGCTGCGCCATGGAACGGCCGTGGACTTGACTCCGTTTGCCGTCGAAGCCAAATGAAATAGCCGCCTAGTCGTAGTAGGACGGCGCTCTCTTCAGCTTGGCATTCGCGATGAAATCGTGCTGGATCCAGAGTTGCGCACCGGTCTTCTTCAGGTAGGCTTCGATCTTCGCGCGCGCAGCCACCGTCTGTTCCTTGTTGAATTCCATGGTCGGATACCGGTTCAGCTTGCGCTCCTCGGGATAGTGCCAGAGATCGCCGCTCAGCAGGATGGGTCCGCTTTTTGCCAGTTTCACAAACAGCACCTGGTGATCGGGCGAGTGGCCGGGCGCCGATTTGATGATCACCGTTCCATCGGCAAACACGTCGTATTCGTCATCTTTGATGATCGTCGTCTTGCTGTTCTTGAGAGCGCTGTAATTGGCCGGGACCGTGCGTGTGGATGGTGGCTCGGCGAACATGATCTCGCGCTCCAGCGGACGCACCAGCCAGGTGGAACCGGCGAATGCATTGGCGTTGGCGACATGATCGTAATGAAAATGCGAGAAGGCGAGAAAGGTGATATCCGCCGGAGTAAAACCCGCGGCCGCCAGTTGCGGCAGCAAGGGCCGTAGCGAGGTCGCAAACTGGTACGTGGCGGGAAGGCCGTCCGGCTTGAAATCGGCATCGGGAATCACGCCCACGTCCCACATCAGCGTTCCCTTCGGGTGCGCAATCAGAAAGCAGGGAACAGACATCATGTGTGTGCCGATTTCGTCGCGTTTGAGCGAGTAGCGCGAGATGTCGGGATTGTTCAAGCTGCCGCAGTCAAAGACGTAAAGCCGCGGCGATTTCGGAACCGGGGCGCCCGCCGCGCCGAGAACCGCGGCGGACATTGCGAAAATAGCGAGCCACTTTTTCATCAGCACCAATGATAGCGCCGGCGCCGCCTATGCCGCGACCTATCGCGAGGCCGGGGCTACTTCGACGCCGTTGAGCCCGGCGTGTTGGATGGCTGCCTTGATGAAACCGGATGCGCGTAATTCGTCGACCAGCTTGTTAAGCGTTTCCAATTTTCCGGGATCGCCCTTCTCGAGGACGATGGACTGCTCGACAGCGAAGAAATTGTCGGGAAGCACACGCAGGTCGGGAAAACGCGCGGCAGCTTCAGTCAACCGCTGGCGATTGGTTGCGTAGGCGTCGATTTCAGAAGCCGCAAGCATCTGTTGAGCCTGTTCCGCGCTCAGGCCGGGAATGCTTTTCAGCTCTGCTTGCTTCAGGTTGCGGCTCAAATACAACTCCCCGGAATCACCCTTGGGCGCGCCAATACGCACTCCCCGCCGGTCTAACTCAGCGGCGCTGCGGATGGAAGAATCGGCGCGAACCAAGTAGCTGTTCCAGCCCAGCATATAGGGTTTCGAGAAATCGACTTCGGCAGCGCGGGTCGCGTCATACGCCAGAAACCCGATATCGGCGGTATGGTCCTTCACTGCGTCCAGAACTGCGCGTACACCGGCGCCAGGCGTGATGCGGAACGGGACGTTGAGCCGCCGCGCCAATTCCTTGGTAATCTCCGCGACCGGTCCGGTGATCGCGCCCGTCTTGGGATCGACGCGGCCTTGGGTCGGGTTGTTCCCGAGAAACGACGCGCGCAACGTGCCGGTGGGCGCCAGGTCGGCGGCCCGTCCCAGCAGCGCCGTAGCTGCCAACAAGCAAATCGAATGCACCTTCATAACCCTTAGCGTACTCCCTCTTTAGAGCGTCATCACTTCGATGAGCCGCAGGCCCCTTCGCCGCGCCTCATCCCCGAAAGCCGCGGTCAGGTCGTTCTCTTTGTGGGACGTTCCGTCCCAGACCAGCACGGCGGTCACCGGCAGGTACAACTCGGACCCGAGAGCCTGCGCCTGGTCGAGAATGGCGCCCGTGAGGACGATGTAGGCTTCCGTATCGCCACCCGCGCCTTCCAGTACAACGAGGTCCCCGGAAGCGCTCACCGAGTCGAGCAATTGATTGTATAGCAGTACCCAGTCGCCGGGCCTGTCTGCCACGGAGGATTCAATGAACCGCTCGCGCTGAAACGGCAGAACCACGCGGCGGCGCAAGCCCAGCTTTTCCGCCTCTGCCTGCGCAAGCAGATCGGCGCCGGAGGCGGCTGAACTGACCAATGCCGTTGCTCCCTCGGATTTGAGAACCATACCGATGCGATGCGCGACGATTTCCACCTGGGCGAGCGGGAATCGTGGCGGAACTGCCCCTGGTGGGTCGATCCTCCGGCCGGCCAGTGCGAAGACCATGACTCAAACCGATGCGGCGTGACCGAGAGCGGCATCGAGCGCAGCCATGATCTGTTGCACGACAACCTCCGCGTTGGCGTGTGGAGAATCGCCCTCGAGCAGTCTGTGGTGGATATGAACCAGCTTGGGATGCGGCCTGTCCCTGCCGTTGATCATGAACGGGAGAATCTTCACCTGCTCTCCCCGGCTCAGAATCTTCTCCAGTTCGTACATGCAAGTCTGTGAATTCACATATTCCGGATCTAAGAGCACGACAAAGTGAGTGGTCTTTTCAAGAGCCTCGTTCAAAGCCTTCTGCCAATCGATGCCCGAGGTGTTGACCGAATGGTATTCGAAGGGAGTGACCCGCCGCTCCTGGAGGAGCGCATAGATCTGCTCCACTAGTGCACGTTCGGGACCCTTCAGCGTGTGGCTCAGAAACACAAAGAACTGGGAGTAGCGCTTAGATTGTAGATAGTCCGAAGCACTGCCGTTGCGCAGCGCCGGGCTCAGGCGGAACATGGCGCCGATCCGGGGATCTACCTGGCCAGGCAAGTCTTCGGGCTTATTCCACACGACGATATCGTTCTGATAGCCGCCCGGATCGCCGCGCAGGATCCACGGCAGATCGGTTTGACCGCTCTCCGAGTGAAACAGGCGGATTGACGGCAGGCTGAGGCCGTGCGCGGCAGCATAAAGCTGCTCCTGGATGGCGCCGGTCTGCGCAAACTCCGCCACCACCAATCCGGCCTCGCGCAGCATCCGAAAGGCGTCGCTGCTGCGCTGCCGTTCCGGATCGCAGCGCACCGGTTCGTAATTGCCCTGGCGCAAGCTATCTTCCAGTGCCTCAAAGGCGCGGCTGGCGGAAGCGCTTCCCGTCAACACGACGGCGCAATTGGATTGTTCGTAGCTCATGGGCATGCGGTGCCCCTGCGCCCATTGAGTCCACTGCTCAATCTTCGCGTGGACGGTGTTGCCCCACTGCCGGTGTTCCGGAAGCTGTTCACCCATTCCGCGGTCGAACGGCACATATGCCTGCCACGGTCGCGGGCTGATCGGAGGACGAAACCCGGTGCTGCGTTCATAAACAATCAGCCGCGGGAGATCGGCCCGTTCCGCAAGGCGGATTTCAAACAGGCTGTATGGCGAGCACCGGAGCGTTGTGTCCGGCGGCGGGAATTCCCCTTGGCGCGGTTCGCGATACGTCAGCACGCTCACAAACAGGTCGCTGCGCCATAGCAGCTCTTCGATCCGGTTGATGTAGTACGGAGGATCTGCGCCCGGCTGCTCCGGCTTATCCACCAGCAGCTCGCAGTTAGCGGATAGTTGGTCCCAGACTTTCAGGTTGAGGTCTACATCGCGGGGACGCCAGCTATGACTCAAATAAACGCCGAATCGTTTGTCGTCTGGCACAATTCACTCCTGTGGCATACCGGTTTAGGGGCGCTTCTTTACTTCGATGGCGCCTGTGTCGACTACGTCGGTGGCAATGAGCTTGCGAAAGACCGCGTCCAGCGTGAGGCCCGCGACGAATCCAATGAGTACCCCGAAAGGAACGAGCTTTCTGGCCTGCTCTTGGGAAACAATGTCGCCTACCTTCAGCACGGGCGAGGTTGTGACCTGGGCAGTAATGAAGAGCAGGCCGGCAATTCCACCAGCGATTAAACCCAGAGCCGCGGTGGTGACTGCCGACTGCGGTGTCAATGGCGCGGAATCCTGGCGCAGATCGAATACCAGCCGAATTGTGGAACCGGCCACTCCCGCCAGCAGGGGAGACATAAACAAAAGCCAGATCGCTGTGACTTGAGGGATAGTCGTCCAGCCCCACGCCACCGGCACCGAGACGACTGCGGCGATGAACAACAGCAACGCGGCCGTGGCCTGACGGCTCACCGAGGTCTCCCGGCGAATCTCTTCCACGCGCCGCTTCCTGGCAATCTCCGCTTTGCGGGCGATCTGGTCCTTCAGCGTCTTGATGCACTCTGCCGCCAGATCATCGGACCAATCGGGCCGTGCCATCAACGAGACCTCGTCGGACGTAACCAGATCGTGGCCGGGCCGGAGCGCCTGCCACACGTTGAATGCTTTGCCTTGGAAGCCCGCCAGGGCCATAATAGCGATGCCATGCCCCATGGCCACTAATCCGGCGATCAGTGTCGATTCGCCGCCGCCGAGCAGGAGGACTCCATCCACATCGCTCAGCGACCGGTAAAACGAGCTTTCCCAGTCGGGACTATTATCGGGGCGCCAGTCGAAGATTTCGCTGTTGGTTTGCTGTTCGGGGAACTCCGGTTTCTGGGAGTGTAGCGGATAACGCACCTGAACGGAACATCGCGCCGCCACGCGCGTGGCAGCATAACCACGAAGCACGGGAACCTCTAGAAACTCCGGCTTGCTGGAGTAGATCAGAATGCGGAATCCGCCTTTCGCGAGTTCACGGCCGAGCGCCTCCGCGGCTTTTCCAGCGTCGGCATGGGTCGTCACATTGCCTACGATAGCGATGATCGGTCCGGTGGGCGTCACGACATTCCGAATTGTATCTCTGCCGCCACTTGACACTCAACGCTCGCCGGGGTATTTGTTGATGCGAGAAGGAGGATTCATGATCCTGCGTCTGTCGATCGCGGCAGCGGCCGTGCTTGCCTGCCTGGTGCCGGTTCCGGCGCGCGCCCAGTCTGCTGCTGGAAAGAGCACATCCGGGACGATTCCACGCCTGGTGGATGGCAAGCCGGATTTCAACGGGATCTGGGACCGCCCGCGCGTTGCCGATGTCACGAGGAATGGGAATGCCTGCGGCGCAAACAGCGCTGGATGTAAACAGGAGGGCGCCGGAGAACTTTCCTACACGGCCAAAGGAATGGAGCTCTGGAAGGACGTGGAGCACCGTTTCGACTATTCCGCGCGGTGCCTCCCGTGGGGCTATACGCGCGCCTGGCAGACGGAGTACCCGGTCGAGATCGTCCAAACGCCCCAGCGGCTGGCGATCCTGTGGGAATCGAATAATGTCTTTCACGTGGTTCCCACCGATGGCCGCGACCACCCGAAGGATCTCGACCCCACCTGGATGGGAAACTCCGTCGGCAAATACGAGGGCGACACGCTGGTCATCGACACTATCGGCTTCAATGGCCGCACCTGGCTGGATACGGCGGAACACCCCACGAGTGACGCCCTGCATGTAATGGAACGGATCCGCCACCTCGATGCCGATCACTTGTCCTACGAAGTGACCTGGGAAGACGAAAAGATGTACACCAAACCCATCAAAAACAGGCGGGTCTTCACGCGCATGAAGCCCGGTCAGGAGCTGATGGAGTTCTGGTGCATGGAGAACAACAAGGACCTGTTAGAAGGTCATTTGACGCGATAGATTGGCCTACTGCGGCCGCGGTTCGGCGCGCGCGGGTCCTTCGGAGGCTGGACCGGATCCGCCCGAGAAGAGCTCGCGTCCGTCGGGCAGCGTGATCGAACGGCCGTTCGCCACGGCCTCCCCGCTCTTCGCGCGATAGCCCGTGATCTCGACTTCGATGCCGGCCGGGATGGAATCCTTCTTCCAGCCCAGGCGGAATAGCGCATTGGGCGGGCCGAGTTCAAAGTGCCAGTTGACCACCTTGCCGTCCGGACCTTTTACGTCGACGTAAAGCCAGGCATGGGGGTTGACCCATTCCACTTTCGTCAGCGTGCCTTTCACCTTCACCGGCTGATTCACATCGAATTCGGCGGCAAAGGCGTGGTGGGCCGACACCGGCGCGGCTGACAACAACATTGCCGCAATCGCAATTGCTATAGAAGCTTTCTTTAACATGGGATTCACCTCGGCATCATTTCGGCTGCGGCGGTTGGCCAAAGATATTCACCAGCGTCTGGCTGCCTTCGGCGCAGGCGAATTCGAGTGACTCGACACCTTTCGGCGCGCGCGTGAAGTAGCCCGCCACTTTCCAGGGCTTGGTAAATAAGACAGGATCGTCGATCGTCACTTCATAATCGATGGTGTTGTTATCCGCGACTGTGAAGCGTTCGACCGTGTGCAGGGCATCGCTGAGATACGGGATTTCGCGGGAGTAGGCCGTTTTGCCGTTGAAATTGGTCGTATCGACTATGAGTGTAGTGCCTTCCCAATGTCCTACGGAATCGCCCATGAACAGACGGATATTCTTCCCCAAATGCGGACGGCCGTCCAGGTGAATTACGCGGCTGGTGTGATTGTAGTCGTAGAGGATGACCACCTCCTGGGGCCGTTGGAGGATCTGGTAAGGATTGTTGTTGTCTTCGCCCTGAAAGAGCCCCGGCAAGGTGCAGCGCGCGTTCAACTCGACGTGGCGCAGATCGGCGGGTGGGTTCATGTGCAGCAGGAAATCCCGGCGTTTGGCGTCTTCTTCGGGCCGCCAGGGAAGTTTTTTGTCCTCGGGATCGATGATGCCTGTGCGGCGCTGTGGCCGGCCGCGCTGGCCTCCGCGCAAAACCGTGCCGCCTTCCCCGAAGACCTTCGGATACGGGCCCAGCCCGTCGCCCCGGCTGGAAACCGACAGCGGGTTCTTGTCGCTGGGATCGATCGGGTTCTCGGGTGGATTGGCTTCGAGCCCAACCACCCCGTTCCGCGTGTAGAGGCCCTGGATATCGGGTTGGCCGTCGGCCGTGCGCGGCGTCTGGGCGGCGGCGCAGAACGTGATGCAGGCCATGCCTATGGTGAACATCAGTGTCAATTTGCAGAATTTCGCGGGTGCCGCTCCCTGGCGGTCGTGGCTCGGAAACTCATGCTGAGCCGCGACCGAAAGGGAGCGGTCCAAACACAGCCTACTTGAAGGGAGCATTCTTATATCTCTCCTCCTGGAGGTAAAACACGCATTCGTATTCGAGCAGCTTCAGATTCTGCTCCACGCGGCGATACAGCGGCATGCGGATCTTCCAGGGCCGCGTGAACACCTTCGGATCCTCGATGGTAGCTTCGTAGCGGATGTGATCCGCATCGGCGAGCGTATAGCGTTCGGTTACGTGCAGAGCATCGCTATGAAAGTTTCCGGCTCGATCGAACCATGTCTGATCGTTGAAGTTTCTGACGTCCACTACCAGAGTGTCGCCATCCCAGTGTCCGCGCGAATCTCCCATCCAGGTATCGGGAAGCCCATCGGGGTGAGAGCTTCCATCCAAAGGTATGCCGCGCAGCGCATGAGCGAACTCGTAGATGATGGCGACCCTTTGCGGCGTGTGCACAATCTCGAACGGGAACGGCATATAAGTGGCTCGCGGCACGCCAGGCAGGAAGCAGTTGCTCTCAGTCTGGTCGGCCGTCGTGCGGCGCGAGCGATTCTCCTGCTTTTTCGCCAGCGCCCATGGCTGATACGGAATTTCATCACCTTCGACAACGCCTTGACCGGGCGGCACGCCCATTTGGCCGGAGTGATCCTGGATATCCCACGCAGCCGTGTTCAATGCCTGCCAGATTCCGCTCAAGTCAGGTTTGCCGTCAGGTGTGCGGCGCGGCTGCCCGGCAGCCGGTATTACGGCGAAGCCCAAGAACAGAAGGATCGTGGCCCGCATTGACCATCGATATTATCAGAGAGCCTCGCGCGCGGGAAATCGCTCGCAATTGCCTGCGCTACAATAAGCATTCGCTATGCAGGTGCTTCAGGCCGGCCAGCATAAATGGATCTATCTCGAAGTGCAGCCCGAGATGGTAACCAACATCGCCAAGCAGGCCGGTTTTGAGACCAAGCTAAAGGATACGCAACGGAGTTTGCAGATCGATCTCAGCGCTCCGCGGCGGCAGGCGCCGCTGTTGTTGTTCGATGCAGCGGATCCGGCCAACCTCGGCTGGTTCTCACGTTGCCAGTTCTATGTCGACGGCCGCACCGGCTTGGTCATGCAGACGCCGCTTTCTCTCGCGAACAAGCGGGACAGGGGCGGCCGCGCGCAGGTGAATGCCGTGCGGCTTTCCATAGCCAAGGAACTGCCTGCCACCTTCCGTCTTCCTGGAAAGCAGCCGCTCACCGAGCACGTGTTCTACGCCTTGCTGCTCGACTTCCTGCAAGCGCTGTTCAACACCGGCGTGGCGGTTTGCGGCTCGGGAGTCGTGCAGCCACTGGCCGGCCGTACGGAAACCGTCTCTTCCCGCAATTGACCGTATCTTCACACACACGTAAAGCTTTGTTAATGCAACGGCGGGAACGCCGCCGCAGTCCTAAGAACTGGGGACGAGGCTAAAGGGCGATTCGGGGGGAACGCTCTTTAGCTTTGTCGCTTTCGCCGGCTCCTTGGAGCCGGCTTTTTATTGACACCTGTCCAACTCGCGGCTAGGAACCGGCGGCCCAAAAATAGCCAAAATGGGTTTCTTGACGCCGTCCAGCCGACCTGTCAGACTGGATTATTTCTCGCTTTCTTTATCAAAAGTTATGGCTACACACACAGTGAACGCCACGGCTGCGTCCCCATCCAGCCAGGCTTGGGAGGCCATTCAAGGTGCCTACGATCTTCAAGTGCACGTAGCGCCGGATATCATTGCGCGCCGGATCGACGATCTGGGCCTCGCGCGGGAATTCCTCGAGCGGGGCTTGAAGGGTTTCGTTCTGAAATCGCACTACATGTCGACCGCCGAGCGCGCGAAAGTGGTTACCGCCGCGATACCCGGCATCGCTGCCTATGGCGCGATTACTCTGAACCATTCCGTGGGCGGGTTAAACCCGGTTGCCGTGGATATTGCCGGGCGCTCGGGCGCCAAAATCGTTTGGTTTCCTACCGTTGACGCGGAAAATGAAACGGCCGGATTGCCGACGGGGGGCAATAAGAAACTGCCATTCTGGGCGGAAATTCAAAGAGAGATCTCGGCCATGGGGATCGCGCCGCCGCGCATGACGGTGCTCGATCCGGCGGGCGGCATCTCTCAGGCGACGCGCTCTTGCATTGAGTTGATCGCCAAGCACGACATGATCCTGGCCACGGGCCACCTCGGGCGGCACGAGATCTTCCCATTGGTCAAGGCTGCCCGCGAGATGAAGGTCCGCAAGGTGCTGGTGACCCACGCGGAGTTTCCGTCGCAGAATTTGACGGCTGAAGAACAAGTGCAACTCGCTGATAGAGGCGCTTACATCGAGCACTGCTTTACCACCATGCACACCGGCAAGGCGACGTGGGCGGGAGTGATTGAGTCGATCCGAGCGGTTAACCCGGAGCGCTGCCTGCTTTCGACCGACCTGGGCCAGACGATCAATCCGCCGGTGGCCGAGGGGTTTGCGCTGTTTGCGCAGACGTTGATCGATGGCGGCTTCAGCGTGAAGGAGATCCAAAGGATGGCAGTGACGAATTCTGCGGCGCTGGTCGAATGAGAGATGGCAGATGACCCCTATGACCAGGATCGATGGCCGCGCGGGAGAACCCGGTCCGGTACTACACTGGATTGGGTGAGCGTCGCGGCGTGGAAGCGTTTCAGAGGATTTATCCACAGATAACGGACCAGTTGTTATGAGCCACAAAATCATTCGCTCGATCCGGCGTGCGGATCGCGAGCCGGTTAAGATACTCGGCGATTCCGGTGTAGCCACCGTCCATGAAGCCCAAGGCCGCGTAGGACTGATGCGGCCCTACATGCGGCCGATTTACCCCACTGCCAAAGTAGCCGGCACCGCGGTTACGATTTCGATCGCGCCCGGCGATAACCTGATGATCCACGCTTCAATTGCGGTGTGTCAGCCAGGTGACATATTGGTAGTGGCGCCGACCTCGGAATGCACTGACGGCTATTTTGGCGAGCTGCTGGGCGTATCGTGCCAGGCCCACGGGATTGTGGGTTTGATCATTGACGCGGGGGTGCGGGATACGGTGGAGCTGGCCGCGATGAACTTCCCCGTGTGGTCGAAGGCGGTATCGTCTCAAGGAACGGTGAAAAATGTTCCCGGCGATGTGAACATCCCGGTGGTGTGCGCGGGGGCTCTTGTGAACCCGGGCGATGTCATTGTGGCCGACGCCGATGGAGTGGTGGTGGTGGCGCGCGAGCGCGCGGCAGAAGTAGCCAGTGCCAGCCAGCAGCGCATCGCCAAGGAAGAGAAGACGCGCGAACGGCTGCGCAAGGGCGAGCTAGGCCTGGATTTTTACGGCATGCGCGCCAAGCTGAAGGAATTGGGAGTGGAGTTTGTAGACGAAGAGGCGGAGAGCAGCTCCGCCGGGAGATAACACATCATGGGACAGATTGTCGCCGCCATGGCAACGGTGCACGCACCGCAACTATTCACCCGCCCGCCGAGCGAGGATCCGGCGCAGCTCGATGCCGATATCGCTGCCATGCGACAACTCGGCAAGACCCTGGAAGAAACCAAGCCGGACCTGGCCATCATTGTCGGCAGCGACCACCTGGAGACCTTCTTCCTGCATTCCGTGCCGACTTTCGCCGTGATCGCCGGCGAGCGCACGACGGCGGCATTCGCCGGAAAGAATTACAGCATCCCGACCCACTTACCTTTCGCCGAACAGCTCTTGGATGAGCTGGTGGCGAACGGTTTTGACATGGCGTACTCGCAGGACGCGCTGCTGGGGCACTCCTTCGCCGCAGTCTTTGAATGGGTGCTGGAAGGGCGTAGTATCCCGGTGGTGCCCATCTTCGTGAACACCTACCTGCCGCCGCTTCCCAGCGCGCGCCGTGCCGAGGCTTTGGGCAAGGCCATCAAAAAGGTGATCGATGCGCGGCCCGAGAAGGTTGCGATCATCGCCAGCGGCGGCATGTCGCATTATCCGGGCACGTGGAAGTATCCGCAGCCGGCGTTCGATTTCGACTACTGGGCCATCGCGCACATGGAGCGAGGCAATCACGATGTGCTCCTCGATTTGAGCGTGGAACAACTGGATGAAGTGGGTAATACCGAAATGCTGCCGTGGCTTATCATGTTCGGAGCCATTGGCCGGGTGCCGGGCGAACTGATCACTTACCAGCCGACCTGGCACCACGGGCACGCCGTAATGCGGTTCATTCCGACGCGCACCACCGCGCCCGAGAGCGATGTGCCGAAACCAAAGTGGGATTTCCAGAACCTCGGCGGCTATCAGTTCTATAAGCATCCGGATCCGGCGACCTATCCTCTGAATAAACTGATCTACGACCTGCGGCATAACCAGCGGCTCCGGATCGAACTGCTCGAAAACCCCAAGGCGGTCGCCAAGAACTACGGCTTGACTGTCGCGCAAATGGAGAAGATCGATACGCTGGCGGATGAAAGCATCGACGTATTCCGGTCGCTCAAGTCTCACCCACTGGTGGAGTTGGGCGCGCATCCGCTGGGCTTGCTCATGTGCCTGGTCGTGGTGCAGGCGGAGGGGCGCCGTTTGCGGAGGGAAAGAGAACAACAGCAACAACAGCAAGAGGTGGCAAGGTAGACATGAAAGTAGGGGTCGCGGGACAAGGCGCTTTTGGCATCAAACATCTGGAGGCGATGCAGAACATTCCGGGAATCGAGGTGATCACGCTGGCCGGGGGCAATCCCGCCGGCACGGAGGAGGTGGCCAAGAGGTTCAAGATTCCTCATTGGACCAGCGACCTGGGCGATAGCCTGAAGCAGCCAGGACTGGAGGCCATGATTCTGGCCAGCCCTACGCAGGTGCATGCCGAGCAGGGTGTCCAGTGTATGCGCGCGGGCAAGCACGTACAGATCGAGATCCCGATCGCCGATACGGTCAGCGATTCCGAGATGCTGGTCAGAGTAGCCAAAGAGACCGGCGTGGTCTGCATGGGAGGCCATACCCGGCGCTTCAACCCGAGCCATCAGTGGATTCACAACCGGGTCACGAAAGGGGATCTCGCGATCCAACAGATGAACGTGCAGACCTACTTCTTCCGGCGCACCAACATGAATGCCGCGGGGAAGCCGCGAAGCTGGACCGATCACCTGTTGTGGCATCACGCCTGCCATACAGTCGACCTCTTCCAATACCAGACAGGCCAGCAGGTGTCGGAATGCTACGCCGTACAGGGACCCAAGCATCCGGAGCTGAAAATCGCCATGGACGTGGGGATTCTGATGAAGGTTCCCTCCGGTGCGATCTGCACGCTCTCACTCTCCTTCAATAACAAGGGGCCGATCGGCACGTTCTTCCGCTACATCTGCGACAACGGCACCTACCGGGCCTATTATGACGACCTGGTGGATGGCGACGAGAACAAGATCGATCTCTCGGGCGTAGCGGTCTCCATGAACGGGATCGAACTGCAAGACCGCGAGTTCTTCGCTGCGATCCAGGAGAAGCGCGAACCCAACGCGAGCGTCACGCAATGCTTCACCGCGATGCAGGTGCTGGGAAAGCTGGAGACGATGCTCGAGGCAGCACGCGGCGCCGCCGGATAGCCGGCAGCGTCACTGCGCGGCACAGTCGCAGGCGGGGCAGCCGTTATCGAGGACGATCTTCCACTTCCCTTTGCCTTCGCGCCGCCACACCGAGTTGAAGGTGCCGATCCGTTTGCCGGCGGGATCGCGCACCGGGCCTGACGAGAGAGCCAGCGTTCCCGAATCGAGGACCACCACCTGTTCCGGCGCCCAGGAGAAAGGCGCCTGCGGCCCGTTGAAGAAGCCCTTCCAGCATTCGGCTACTTCTTGCGGGCCGCGTGAAGCGCGGCCGTTGGAAGAGAAGATCGTCTCCTTAGATAGGAACGTGGCGAACGCGGCGGGGTCGCGATCGGCCAGTGTCTTGGCGAAAGCGATCTCGGTCCGGCGAACCTGCTCGACCAGTTCCGCATTCGTCTCCGCGTCGGCCAATCCCGTTAGCGAACACATTGTGGCGCACAGCACCCAGCATTTCATACCCGGATTGTAACGCCGGTTATAATGGCGGGGGCATGATGCACTGGCTAATCAGCCTGGTCCTCACCTCGGCTCTGCTGCTGGTGATCGCTCACCTGGTGCGCGGCTTTGAGCTCGATGGTTTCGGCGCCGCGTTCCTTGCCGCGATCGTGATCGGGTTTGTGAACGCGACGTTCGGCCTGGTGCTGAAGATCCTCACGTTTCCCCTGACGCTGCTGACACTGGGTCTGTTCCTGCTGGTAATCAATGCATTGATGCTGAAGCTGGCCGCGGCACTTGTGCCCGGATTCCGCATTCGCGGCTGCTGGCCGGCATTGCTGGCCGCGGTGATCCTGTCGGTGGCGAATGCGTTGTTGGGCCGCTGACCGCGTCCCTACTTGCCGCGGCCTTTGGGGCCTTGCGCGAGCATCGGGATGGCGATGATCCAGTCTTTGTTCTGGGCATTGTCCCGAGCTACCGCGTAGAGCGTCTTACGATCGGGACCGCTGAAAGCGACACTGATGATGCCGCGCGGCGTGGGGATCAGGCCCAGATACTTGCCATCCGGTCCGATCACCTGAACGCCGGGATTGGTGGTGACGTAGAGGCGCCCCATGCTATCGAAGGTGCTGCCATCGCCGTTCCCGCCGCCTTCCAGTTTTGCGAATTCGCGCTGATTGGTGAGCGTACCATCCTTCTGCACGTCGAACACGGCGAGCGCCGGACCGTTGGTCACCCAGAGACGCTTCTCGTCGGGGCTGAGCACGATGCCGTTGGTGGTGAGATTCTCGCCATAGCGGCTGATCTTGCCTTTTGCATCCGTGTAATAGACAACGCCATTGGTGAAGTAGACGCCGCCCTTGCTATCGGCCGTCAGGTCGTTGAGAACGCCGCCAAGGCAATCCAGCGGATCGTCGTTGAATCGATTGGCCAGCATCTTGCGCTGCGGGGCGAGCTGCTCGATGGAAGGGTTGAGCCCACGGTTCACCAGGAACAGAGCGCCCTTGGAGTTCATCGCCACCGACCCGCCGGTGTTTGTGCCCATATACGCGACGGAAGTCTTGCCGCCTTTATCGAGCTTCACGACGTCGCTGTTATCGTTCTGGGCGATCAGCAGGCCGCCATCCCGAGTGGCGATGATTCCATCGGCGTTATTGCCATCGACCTGCCAGACGTCTTTCCATTGCTGCCCGGCAGCGATGACGCCGGCGATCTCCGTGACTTTGTATTCGCGTGGACCGGGTGCCGCGGCTGGAGCGGGTCCTCTCCCTGGTCCCCCGCGGCCGCGCCCAGCCGGCGGCGGAGTCTTGCATGCTTTCAGGACCTCGGGCTCTCTCTCATCCTGAGGAGCCTGCACTCCGGGGCCGGAGCGTTTCCCGGCGGGCGGTGGAATCTGGGAGAACGCTACCGTTGTGAGAGTCAGGCTCAGAACAATAATCAATATTCCTGTAGTTTTCATTGTGGTGTTGCCGTGAGTTTTCGCAGAAGCGCCGCGGTGCTCTCGTGCGGAACGGCGGAAGCACCATCGAAACCTACGCCTCCCGCTTTACCTTCGGCAGCATCGAGCGCCGTGAAGCCGCGGCGGTCCTTCACGTCGAGCTTCGCGCCGTGATCGGCCAGAAACCGGATCACCTGATCAAAACCCTTCAAGGCGGCGCCGTGCAGCGCGGTTTGCCCCCTGTTATCGGTAGCGTTGATATCGAGACCGGCTTCGAGGCAGAGCTTGATCGCTTCGATGGCTTCAGCTTCCGTCTTATGCCGCCCGGTGGTGTCTTCTTCCTTGGTGCCAAGGCCCGCGGCGGCCATCAGCGGGTTAATGCCGGCTCGGGTAGAGAGCTTGGCATCGGCGCCCCTGGCAAGGAGAGCCTGCATAACCTCAATGTCGCCTGCCTTGGCGGCGCGCAGTAGGGGCGTGGTGCCGGTGGTCAGCATGGTATCGTCGCCGCGGTCGAGCTTAGCCCGGTAAGGCTGCTGCTTCTTCAACTGCGCGTTGGGATTCGCGCCTTTCGCCAGGAGCTTGCGGACGAGTTCGAGGCTGCTCACCTCGTTGTCGATCACCTTGGGCGCGGGCCGGTTGGAAGCCGGCATCGTGTTGAAATCGACCGCTGCGTATAAAGCCGTGCGGCCGGTGTTATCGGCCAGGTTGGGATTGGCCCCCCTGTCGACCAGATAAGCGGCCGCATCGTAGTGGCCGTTGATGATGGCGTAGATGGTCGGCGTGACGCCTTCGGGATCGGCGGCGTTGAGATCGGCGCCGGAATCCACCAGGAGGCGCGCACACTCGACGCAACCCTGCCGCGCGGCAAATAACAGCGGCGTGAGCGAGCCCTGAGGCAGCCACTTCTCGCGCGGCTCGGCGGTGGTCTGCCGCTCCCACTTTTCAAAATTGGAGCGCGCGTTGACATCCGCGCCGCGAGCGATGAGCTCCTGCATCATCGCGGCATGCTTTTGCGCAGTAGCCCACATGAGCGCTGTTTCGCCGTGCCAGGATTCGCGGGCATCGACCTTCGCCCCGTGATCCAAGAGCACTCGCGCGGCTTCCACGTGGCCGGCGCGCGCAGCGGTCATCAGCGCGGTTTCGCCTTCGGTGGAAACGGCATTGGCATCGGCTCCCGCCTGAAGCAGTCGCGCGACCATCGCCGGATTTCCGTTCACGCAGGCGAGATACAACGCGGTAATGCCATATCGGTTCGCGGCCTTCACATCGGCGCCGGCGCGGACGAGGCGATCGGTGAGTTCGAGATCGTCCTGGCGTACGGCCCATTGGAGAGGCGTCGTGCCATCCGGCTCAGCCGCGTTGACGTCGGCGTGTTCTGCGAGAAGGGATACGGCGGCCGCCTTATCGCCGCTTTTCACGGCATCGACCAGGCGAAGTTCAGCGCCGGACGCGGCGAACGTGATGAGAACAGCCAGCAGTTTCATAGCTCGGCCATTTCGCCGGTGCTATCGCCGAGGCTGTCGGTGCGAACACCAGTTTTGTCGAGCAGAGTGAGGAGGAGATTCGACATTGGCGTGTGGTCGGGATAACGAAGGTGGCGGCCTCCCGCCACGCGGCCCGCCGCGCCACCCACCAACACGTTCGGCAGCGGGAAATGATTATGCAAGTTGCTATTGCTCATGTTGCTGCCGTAGAGAATGAGCGAGTGATCGAGCAGGGAGCCATCGCCATCGGGCGTGGACTGCAATTTCTTCAGGAACTCCGCGAACAAGCCGAGGTGATAGTGCTGGATCTTCACCAGCTTTTCGATTTTCTCCGGCTTGTTCTGGTGATGCGAAGTGGCGTGGTGCCCATCGGGGACACCAATCTGCGGATAGGTCCGGTTGGAGACCTCGCGCGCCACCATGAACGTGAAGACGCGGGTGATGTTGGTCTGGTAAGCCAACCCGAGCAGATCGTACATCAGCCGGACGTGCTGTTCGTAGGAGAAGGGAATGCCCGCGGGAGCTTCGGGCAACTCCAGCTCGGAAGACTGGGGATCGCTTGCGGCGCGCTGGATGCGGCGCTCGATCTCGCGCACGTTTTCGAGGTATTCGCTTACGGTGGCGCGGTCCTTGGCTCCGAGGCCGCGCTGAAGGTCGCCGGCTTCGCGGGTGATGGCGTCGAGGATGCTGCGGTCCTCCTGATTGCGCGCGAGGCGGTCGGTGGCGTTGCCGCCTTCGCCGAACATGCGGGCGAACACCTTCCGCGGATTGATCTCCATGGGCAGCGGCGTGGTGGGCGTGCGCCAGGAGAGCGTGTTCATATAGATGCAGCCGTAATCGCGATCGCAGGAGCCGATGAGGCCGGAGTGATCTTCGGTGGCTAGTTCGAGCGAAGGCAAAACCGTATCCTGGCCGATTTGTTTTGCGGCGATCTGATCGGCGGTCACCCCGGCGTAGGCGTCCACGCCTTGTGTGGGCTTGGGGCGGACGCCGCTGAGCCATGTAGTGGGACTCAGCGAATGCACGGCGGTGGTGTCGGCGGCTTTGTGGCCCAAACCGCTGACTAC
>PSRJ01000226.1 GCA_003175985.1 Terriglobia bacterium | reverse complement strand
GGTAAAGGAACAAATCGAAAGCTTGGGCGCGCGCTTCGTGGTGCTCAACGTGGAAGCGCAGGGCGCCGAGGATAAGGGCGGCTACGCCAAAGCCATGGGAGAAGAGTTCTACCGCAAGCAGCGCGAGGCGATGGCGGGAGTGCTGGCCGAACAGAACGTTGTGATCACAACCGCCGCCGTCCCCGGCAAGAAAGCCCCGGTGCTGGTGACCCGGGAAATGATTCAGCGGATGGCGCCGGGTTCGGTGATCGTAGATATCGCGGCGGAGCGCGGCGGGAATTGCGAAATCACGCGGGCGGGCGAAGTGGTGGAGGAAAACGGGGTCCGGGTATTCGGTCCGGTTAACCTGCCGTCCTCGATTCCGTATCATGCCAGCCAGATGTATGCGAAAAACATACTGACATTCTTAAAGTATCTACTCAACAAGGAAGGCAATCTCACGCTCAACCAGGAAGATGAGATCGTCAAGGAAACGCTGGTAACCCATGCCGGTGATGTGGCTCATCCGCGGGTGAGGGAGTTGCTGGGATTGCAGGCCGCTTTAGTACAGGAGAAGTGATGACGTTCGATTTAGGAACCGGGTTATTCGTTTTCATGCTTGCGACCTTCATCGGTCTGGAGGTTATCCGCAAAGTTTCGCCCCTGTTGCATACGCCTCTGATGTCGTTGACCAACGCAATCTCGGCGATTTCGGTGGTGGGCGCCATCATCATCACGGGAAACAAAGACGCAACGATGGCCACCAAGATCCTGGGATTCATCGCGATCACCGCCGTGGTGACCAACATCGTGAGCGGATTTCTGATCACAGACCGCATGGTGAAGATGTTTAAGAAGCGGGAGACCAAAAAGTAAATGCTCAACCTGGTCAATTACCTTTACATCATTTCTGCCGGGCTTTTCGTCCTCTCGCTCAAGTGGTTGAATTCCCCGGTTTCGGCGCGCCGCGGCGTGTTTGCCGGCGAAATCGGAATGCTCGTCGCCGTGACGGGAGCATTCATCCAGGCGTATCCGGTCTATAACCTGGAATGGATCGTCTCCGCGATTGTGATCGGTACAGCGGTGGGCATTCCCATTGCGTACATCATGCCGATGACGGCGGTGCCGCAGCGGACGGCGCTCTCCCATGCGTGCGGCGCCCTGGCTGCCGCCCTGGTCGGCACGGCGGAATTGTACCAGCGCCAGCCCAAAGCAGCCGAGGAGCTTAGCGGCTTCGTGATGGTAGCCCTCATGCTGGAAACTCTGCTCGGGTTTCTCACTTTCACAGGCAGCCTGATGGCGATGGGCAAGTTGCAGGAGGTGCTGCCACAGCGCCCGATCACTTACAAGAACCAGAACCTGGTGAACTTCTTCCTGTTCGCGATCGCAGTCGTCCTGGCCGTCCGGCTGATTCTGGTCCCGACGGATACGTATCTGTTTCCGTTTTTCGCGCTCCTCTCTCTCCTCTTCGGCGTGCTCCTGATCATCCCGATCGGCGGCGCCGATATGCCCACCGTAATCGCGATCTTGAACTCGTACGCGGGCCTCTCCGCGTGTGCCATGGGTTTCGTGCTTGGGAACAAACTGCTGGTGGTTGCGGGCGCACTCGACGGCTCGTCGGGTTTGATCCTGTCGATCATCATGTGCAAGGCCATGAACCGGTCCTTCACGAATGTGTTGTTCGGGGCCTTCGGACAGATTCAAACGAGCACCGCGAAGCAGGAACAGCGGAATGTGCGCAGCGCCAGCCCGGAGGAGGCGGCCTCAATTCTGGAGTCGGCCGGCAGCGTGATCATTGTGCCTGGCTATGGCCTCGCTGTAGCTCAGGCGCAGCACAAAATTCGCGAGCTGTACGACAACCTGATGCGGCGCGGCGTGAACGTGAAGTTCGCCATTCATCCGGTGGCGGGCCGCATGCCGGGGCACATGAACGTGCTGCTGGCGGAAGCCGATATCCCCTACGACCGGCTCGTGGAGATGGACGAGATCAACGGGGAGTTTCCTCAATGCGACGTAGCTCTGGTGATTGGCGCCAATGATGTCACCAATCCCAAGGCACGCACGGACAAAGGCAGCCCGATTTATGGCATGCCGATTCTGGACGTCGACAAAGCCCACACGGTAATGGTGATCAAACGGTCCATGAACCCGGGATTCGCGGGCATCGACAACGACTTGTACTACATGGACAAGACGCTGATGTTATTCGGCGATGCCAAGGGTTTCGTTACGGAAATTGTCAAAGAACTCCCGGCGCGCGCAGCCGCCTGAAACTAAGCACCACTTACTAGGGGTTGTTCTTTGGCCAGAGTCATGATAGGGTGAAGGCAGACGGAGGGTATTATGCCTCAGAGTGCTGCCTTGGCACCCGGACTCACGACCGGTCACGCCCCATTCGTAGAAGAGGCTCGGGACCGCGGAGAGCTTTATATTCAACAGGTTTACGATCTCTATTCCGCCGATAATCATGAAGCATGGAGGCAGCTTTACCGGCGGATTCAGCCGCGCTGGGAGCGCTACGCCAACCCGCATTTCCTCAATGGAGTAGAGGCGCTGCATCTGCGGGAGGACAGGGTTCCCCAATTGGCCGAGGTCAACCGGCGTCTCCAGCCCCTGACGGGTTTCCAGGCAAAAGCCGTAAGTGGGTACGTGCCCAGCTTTCTATTTTTCGATTGTCTGCGGCGCCGCGAATTTCCAACTACGATCACCATCCGGCCGGTGGATCGGATGGACTACCTTCCCGAACCGGATATCTTCCACGACGTAGCCGGGCACGTCCCGATGCATACCGAGCCGGCGTTTGCGGACACGCTCGCACGATTCGGAGACTGTGCGCACACAGCGGTGGAAATGATGTCCGGCATCCGGGACGAACAAGAACGCACGCGAAGAGTAGTCAGCATCATCAAGGCGATGTCCCGATTCTTCTGGTTCACGGTCGAATTCGGTTTGATGCGCGGTCCGAAAGGAATCTGCGCCTACGGCAGCGGGCTGCTGAGTTCGTATGGAGAATTGGAGCACGCCATCGAATCACCGGAAGTACAGCGATACCCGGTGCAGATGGAATGGTTGATCAACCAGGGAATGGAGATCGACCATTATCAGCCGCTGCTTTTCGTTGTGGAGTCCTTCGACCATCTGTTCGATCTGGTGGACCGGCTGGAGCGGTGGATGCGCGAAGGGAAGCTGAACAACGTTGCGCCCGGGGCGCCGGAGATCAATGAATCGGATCTGCGGAGCTTCCTGGACGCCGGTTTAAATTAGTGCGAGTAGTTTTGAATATAGGTGTCGCGCGGCATACCCTTGCCGCGCGCAGTTTTCAACCACCTCACGGCTTCATCCCTGGTCATGCGGCCGCCCAAAGCGACGAGGAATGGAGGGCGGTTGGCGCCATTGGGAACGAAGACCTCAGCCCGCGCCTCTGGCCATTTGGCTTCAATTGAGCGAACCTTCTTTTCCGCTAGCGGCAGCCCGCGATAAGTATAGGCGATCACGCGCCAGTATTCGCGGCCTACAGGAGCGGTTACCGGCGAGATTGCGCCGGAGACCCGCGGAGATTGCGGAGCGGGCACGCTGGGCTGCGGAACGGGCTTTGTGACGGGCACGTCCGGCGCTTTCGGCGCAACGAGAAAAATGAGCAAAGCGACGAGAACCGCTACTGCCCCGTAGGCCCACTTTGGAAACGAACCGGTCCGCGGCCGAACCGGGGGTCTTTCGACTTCCGGCGGCGGAGCGGACGGCTGTGGCGGAGGAGGGTTGAGCGCTTCGGAAATTTGCGCCAGTGTCCACCGGCGGTTAGGGTCGTGTTCCACGGAGTGAAGCACAATTGTCCGGAAGGGTTCGGGAATGGCACTGACATCGGGGCGCTTACCCGATTCCAAAGGATGGCCGGTGAGCAATTGATAGAGCAACGACCCGAGCGCTTGCACATCACCGGAGGTAGTCGCCGTCCGCGAGGGCTCGGCGAGCGTGTCGCTTGCCAGCTTGATTTGATTCCCCACTGCCACGACATGGGCCGCATCGACGGCGGTATGCACCAGTCCCTGGGAGTGGATAAAGCGTAGAGCGCTCATCGCGGCGACGAGCACATCACGACTCTCCGCTTCGCTTAGAGGACCACGCTCCTCGACGCGGGGAAGGGTGTCGTCAGGATACTCAAAGACGGCGAATATGAAGGCTTCGCCATCGACGTCCGCACGTCCATAATCGAGCAGCCGCAAGAGATGCGGGTGCGACAGCGAGGCGGTGCAGCGCCATAGTTCCAGTTGTAGATCAGCAGGCGGGCCCTCCGCAGAGACCACTTTCACTATCGCGGGCTGCTGCGCGGGACCGGATGACGTCAGGAAAAATGCAGCGTCGCCCGAATCTCCCAACCATCGACGGAGGCCGTACTGACCAGCCAGAGACACACCTTCCAAGCGATTCCAAGTCGAAATCATAGGCGTATGGCGAGGTTTCGAGAGCGCTCCTGGCGCGCTCATTTTTCATGTTACGGCAACTCGCGGAAAAACGTGCACGTAAAAGTTACGCAAATCGCCGCCCCCAGTCCAGTACATGTATTAAGGAAAATGTTTTGGCCCTTTGCATTGCATCTTTGGCCCTCGGAATGCAACCCGAAGGAGATTTTTCATACGCCCAAGCACTCGAAAGGAGAATATCCGTGTGGAACAAACGTACCGATGAGATGGGGCCCGTGCCAGTGCCCAGGAACCAGCCCGAAGCAGTTCCCATGAGGGGTCCCACAGCGACGGTGACGGCGGCCCCGCAGCCCGAGCCGGCGCCGTCACCGATGGTAAAGCAGGTGGCCGCAATCGGCGCATCGATGAACATCAAGGGTGAAATTCGAACGCGCGAAGAACTATACGTAGATGGTGAAGTAGAAGGTTCTCTCGAATCTCACAGTCTGCTCACCGTGGGCCCGAACGGAAAGGTTCGAGCGAATATCAAAGCGCGGGAGGTGGTGGTGTTCGGATCGGTGCGCGGCAATGTGGACGTAACGGAGAAGATCGCCATTCGCGACAAAGGAAGCCTTATCGGCGACATCAAGACGGCTGGGATCAGCATCGATGACGGGGCCTACTTTAAAGGGAGCATCGATATTATGCGGCCGGAACCGAAGGTTACGACCAAGCCGGTCAAGACCGATGCGCCGGTGAGCACGGCAGCCGTATAAGAGTTCCGAGAGCCGGAAGAAGACACCGGTCAATCCCTGAAATATGGTATATTCTTCCACAAATCCATCGGAAGAATGGATCTCAGCAAAGTCCTTCAAAGGGACGGGGATTGTGCCGAAATGTGTGGAATCGCGGGATTTACTCGCTTTCGACAAGCGAAGGGCCGCAGTGTAGCCCAACGGATCACCGAGGCGTTGTACCATCGGGGACCGGATCAACAGGGAATCTTCGAGGGCAGCCAGGCGACGCTGTGCGCCGTGCGGCTCAAGATAATTGATCTCGCCGGAGGCGATCAGCCGATCGTCAGCGAAGACGGGGATACCGCTATCGCCTTTAACGGCGAGATTTACAATCACAGGGAAATTCGCACCGAACTGGAAGCGCGCGGTTACCGATTTCGCTCGCGCTGCGACACGGAAACTCTTCTCGCCGCATTTTTGGAATGGGATACCGGTTGCTTCTCGCGCTTACGGGGCATGTTCGCGGTAGCTGTGTGGACGGAGTCGCGCAAACGCCTGGTCCTGGCTCGCGACCGGATGGGAATCAAGCCTCTCTACTATTACCGCAGCGGAGACGAACTCTATTTCGGGTCGGAGTTGAAGGCCATTCTGGCGCACGGCGGGCTGCCCCGCCTGCTCAACCTGGAGGCTCTGGACCTATATCTCTCGATGAACTACGTGCCCGGGGAGCAGACGCTGATCGAGGGCATTCGCAAAGTGCCGCCGGGCTACTGGCTCGAATGGCGGCGGGGAACGGTCCATATGGAACCGTGGTGGGTTCTGCCCGCACAATCCCCCAAGGCCACATCGCTGGGAGAAGCCAAGGAAGAGCTGGACCGGCTGATTCGCGATTCTGTGCGCGAGCACCTGGTTTCCGACGTTCCGCTTGGCATCTGGGCCTCGGGAGGACTGGACTCCTCGACAATCCTGCATTATGCATCGGCGGAAACCACGAGCCGGTTAAAAACATTCTCCGTATCGTTCCAGGGGCGCACCTTTGATGAAAGCCGATACTTCCGGGAGATCGCGCGCGTTTACGGAACCGACCACTATGAATTCGATCTGAGCCCCGAGTTAGATCTGTCGGGCGCCATCGCTGACTTCGCCTATTACTCGGACGAGCCCAGCGCGGACGCCGGCGCTCTCCCGGTGTGGTATCTGTCGCGGATGAGCCGGGAGTACGTAACTGTGGCGCTTTCCGGTGAAGGCGCGGACGAACTGTTCGGCGGCTACATCACTTATCTGGCCGACCGAGCCAGCCGGCCGTTCCGTCTTCTGCCGCCTTTTTTGAAGCGGATTCTGCTTTCGGCGGCACAACGGTACCTGCCGGTTTCCGATGAGAAAATCGGCTTCGAATACAAGGTGAAACGCGGAATCGAAGGGAGCTGCCTGGAGCCGGACGAAGCCCATTTCTTCTGGAATGGAGCATTCTCCGTGGAGCAGCGTAAACGCATTTGCCCGCCGCTGACGGGGCACGGCATGCGCAGGCTGATGGACCAGCTCCCTCGGCGGAGCTCCAGTGCTGCGGGGCGATATATGCTGGTGGACCAGAGCTATTATCTGCCCGACGATATCCTGTACAAGGCGGACCGCATGAGCATGGCTCACTCGCTCGAGGTACGCCCACCCTTTCTCGACCACCGGCTCGTAGAATTCGCAGCCTCCTTGCCGCAGGATTTCAAGATTCGCGGCTGGCGCCAGAAGTTCATCCTGAAGGAATTGATGCGCGGAAAATTGCCCAGCAGCGTTCTGGACCGCAAGAAAACGGGATTTGACATTCCGGCACACGATTGGTTTCGGGGAACACTGCGCACGTTGCTGCTGGACACGCTGACTCCCGAAGCTGTGGAAGCGACAGGGATCTTCGACGCGCGCGCAATCCGATCCTTAATCAGCGATCATATGGAGAGGCGGATCAATGTCGGATATCACTTATGGGGTCTGTTGACGCTTTTCCTGTGGATGAGGAGATGGAAAGTGGAGATCCTGCCGCTGGCGGAAGCCGCTCATC
This sequence comes from Terriglobia bacterium, assembly GCA_003175985.1. GTDB lineage: Bacteria > Acidobacteriota > Terriglobia > Bryobacterales > Bryobacteraceae > PSRJ01. The sequence goes on along the minus strand of PSRJ01000226.1, from coordinate 15,530 downwards.
AGAACACCGATCGCGTACTCGCTACCAGCTAATTATCCTGATTCTCGCCGCCCTGATTTTCGGGGCATCGGTAATTAGTCCCCCTTCCCTCATGGACGATGTGGATTCCGTGCAAGCGCAGATTGCCCGGAATATGCTGCAGTCGGGAGACTGGGTGACAGCGCGCCTGGATGGCGTGGCCTACCTGGAAAAAGCGCCGCTAAAATACTGGCTGATTGCGATTTCCTACATGATTTTTGGAGTGCACGATTGGGCGGCTCGAATCCCGCTGGCGATTGCGACGATCCTGTTGTGCTGGGTGACGGCGCGGTTCGGGGCGTGGGCTTTCGGATGGCGTACCGGCTTATACTCGGGCATTGTTCTGAGCACCAGCGTGGGATTGTTTCTATTCACGCGAATTCTGATTCCCGATGTCATGCTTACGCTTGCGATTACGGTAGCGCTATGGGGATTCTTGCGGGCGCTCGACGAGCAGGAAACTCAACCGGGAATCTGGGCGTTCGCGATGTGGGGCGCAATGGGCGCGGGGCTGCTGCTCAAAGGCTTGATTGCCGCGGTTTTCCCGGTGGCCGCGGCGCTGCTTTTTCTCTCACTGACGCGGCAACTATTCTCGCGCAAGACCTGGCTGCGACTGCGACCCGGGCCCGGCGTAGCCGTGCTCCTGGCGATCGCAATACCGTGGCACGTGCTGGCCACTCTGAAGAACCCTCCGTATTTCGACTTCTCGATGCACAGCGAGAGCGGATCTTATCACGGCTTCTTCTGGTTCTATTTCATCAACGAGCACTTACTGAGGTTTCTAAATCTGCGGTACCCGCGGGATTACAATACCGTGCCCCGTTTGTACTTCTGGCTCTTGCATCTGGTATGGCTGTTTCCTTGGAGCGTCTATTTACCGGCCGCGCTGAAGCTTTCGTATCGCGGGACCAGCCGCGCGGGCCGCGTGCGTCTGCTGGCGGCCTCTTGGGCCGGATTCATTCTGGTGTTCTTCACTTTCTCTACCACGCAGGAATACTATTCCATGCCATGTTATCCGGCTCTGGCCCTATTGTTGGGATCTGCCATTGCCAGCGATGACCAATGGCTGCGCCGGGGGACAAAGATACTCGCCGCAGTTCTCAGCGCGGCGCTTGTCATCATCGTATCGATCCTCTGGGCGGTGCGGGGAATGCCGACAGCCGGTGATATATCGGTGGCGCTGAATCAAAACCCCGATCTGTACACGCTGTCTCTGGGACACATGGCGGACCTGACGTTGCGTGCGTTTGCCTATTTGCGGTTACCCTTGGCGATCGCGGGTGCCGCAGTGGCAATCGGAGCTTTCGAGACCTGGAGGCGCGCTATGCCGGTAACGGCACTGGCACTGATGATGCTTTTGTTTTTCCACGCGGCGCGTCTCGCGCTCGTCGGCTTCGACCCCTACCTTTCGTCACGGCCGTTAGCCGAGGAGTTATTACGTCAGCCTTCCGGGCAACTGATTGCCGCGGACCAGTATTACACGTTTTCCTCGGTTTTCTTTTACACCAACCGGCGAGGATTACTGCTGAACGGCCGAGTCAATAATCTGGAATACGGTTCCTATGCGCCGGATGCCCCGAAAGATGTCTTTATCGCCGATAACGACTTAGCCAGGTTATGGATACAGTCAACCAGATACTATCTGGTGGCGGAGGGACCGGCCGTTTCACATCTCGCGTCATTACTCGGGCAAGGTGCGCTCCACGAATTGGCCCACAGCGGCGGCAAATATCTGTTCACGAACCGCTAAAACTTTTCTCGCTCCTGTTTTCAGCTATTTGACGGCTTGAAGCAAGTAAAGCCGCCAAGGCTCAATGCTATTTTCAAATCGGGAATAGGATTGCGTCCCCGCAGAAAAACGCGGGGCCGTTTTCGTCTATGCAACGACGGGCCAAAAAAACCAACAAAACAGAACCAGCCATGAAGTCGTGCAGGGACTGCAGCGAATGGCAGGCAATGAAAGAGAAGCTACGAGTCTCGGAACTACTTTTGTCAGCCATCGAGAGCTTCGAGAAAAAAATGAAGGCCGCAGACTTCAAACCTACCATGAGTGATTACCTCAAGCTGCTCCAGATGGAGCGGGAGATGGAACACGAGGGGCCGAAGGAGATCAAGGTGACATGGGTCGATCCCAAGGAAACATCTGTCTCCGAGAAATAGAGTATGACCCATTGCCGTCTCAACAGAGGTTTCACTCCTCGGAAGCGAGATTCAAAGGCTTCTCCGGCCCGATTGGCAGCGGCAAGAGCCAGGCACTCTGCCAGGAAGCGATTAAATTGAGCTACAAAAATCCAGGACGTCTCGGGCTGTTGGGCGCGCCAACTTATCCTATGCTACGGGATGCAACGCAGGCTACTCTATTCGAAATTCTGGAAGCGAATGCGGTTCCATTCGATCACAATAAGGCGGAAAACACGTTGCTCATGACGGATACCGGATCGCGAATCCTGTTCCGCCCCGTGGACGAATTCGAGAGGCTCAGGGGAACCAATCTCTCATGGTTCGGGCTGGATGAGCTTACTTATACGCAGGAGGCGGCATGGCTTCGGCTCGAAGGACGCCTGCGTGATCCGAAATCCACGCGGCTTTGCGGCTTCGCTGTATGGACGCCGAAGGGATTTGACTGGGTATACCGGAAGTTTCTCTCGGACCGGGCGGAAGGGTATGAAGCGATCGTCGCAGAACCCTTCGAGAACCGGTTTCTGCTCGAGAAGATTCCCGATTTCTATCAGCGCTTGAAGGATAGCTACGACGAGACGTTCTATAGGCAGGAAGTGCTCGGGTCGTATCTCAATATGACCGGCGGGCTGGTGTATTCCTCGTTTTCCCGGCAAGAACACGTCACGGAACTCCAGCGAGAACCGCTGCTGCCTTTGTTGTGGGCGCTGGATTTCAACGTGGATCCGATGAGTTCTGTAATTGTGCAGATCGCCGGCGGAACAGTCCACGTTCTGGATGAGATCGTGATCCGGCATGGCACCACACAACAGGCCTGCGAGCAGTTCATTCAACGCTTCCCCGATCACAGTGCCGCGATCGGCATCTATGGTGACGCTTCAGGCTACAAAGGGCAAACCACCGGCGCTTCCGACTACGAGATCATTCGGGAGTTCTTCGCGGTTCATACGAACATGACGGTACAGTACCGCGTGCCGAAAGCCAATCCAAGTGTGCGGGAACGCATCAACCTGACTAACAGCAAGCTACACTCAGCCGCTGGAGAGATCGGAATCCAGGTGGATCCGCGCTGCCGGGAATTGATCAAAGATTTCGAGCAGGTCTGTTTCAAAGAGGACAGCAATCAGATCGACAAGGACCGAGACCGGCAACGGACTCACTTATCGGACGCGCTCGGGTACCTTCTTTGGCAGGAATGCAGGCCGCTGCCGCGCATCGGCGAACGGCAGGAGAGGTTGCTTTGCACATAGCAAACATCAACCGCGAGCACCCCGAGTACATCGCCCGGAAGACGATGTGGCGGCAGTACAAGGACCTGTATGCCGGCGGCGAACAATTACGAAGTAATGCCTCCGAATACCTGGTGCGGCGCCATAAGGAGCCGGGCGAGGTCTACGGCGAGCGCCTGGGCCGCGCATTTTACGAAAACTACATCGGTTCGATTATTGACTGGTACGCGGCGACACTCCTCCGCCGAGAGCCGGTGCTGCTGTTTGAAGGCAGCGATGAGTCCGCGAAGCTATTCTACAACGTCTTCTCTGATGATTGTGACTTAAAGGGAACGAACCTGAGTGAGTTTTTCCGGCAAAGGCTGGTGCAGACGCTGGTCTGCGGCTCGAGCTACATCGTAGTGGATTTTCCGCGTTCGAACGGAGTGGCTATGACGCGTGCGGAGGAAGACGCGTCCGGGCGATCGCGAGCTTACCTCGTGGATTACGGGCCCGACGAAGTCATCAATTGGAGCTACGACCAATCGGGGGGCCTTGAATGGGCAGTAATTCGCACGTCTTGCCTCCAACCCGTCAAATCGGCCGAGGCCAAGTGGGAAATCGAGACGCGATGGCTGTACTACGACCGGGAGAATTTTCAAATCCTGCGGAAAACCGGGGAGCGGGGCCCGGTCGAGTCGATCGATGAGGGACGGCACGGCTTAGCTTCGCTGCATCGGGTCCCCATATTCCGGCTGCAGGTGAGCGACGGTTTGTGGTTGATGAACAAAGCCGCCCTGCTCCAACTGGAACACTTCAACAAGTCCAACGCTCTTTCGTGGGCGCTGACGATGGGCCTGTTCGCAACTCCGGTAGTCTATTCGGACCGGGAGTGGACCCAGGTTGTCGGTGAATCGTATTACATACAGCTTGGTCCCGAGGACCGGTTCGGGTGGACAGAACCCGAGGGAAAAGTCTATCAGATCGCGGCGGACAACCTGGTGCGATTGAAGGACGAAATTTATCGCGTCTGCTATCTGATGAATCAGGCAGGGACTTCGAGCGCAGGCGACCTTCGGCAGTCGGGGCTCAGCAAACAGCGCGATTTCAGTATCACGCAGGAAGTGCTGCGGGCGTACGGTGACAATGTTAAGGACACCATGAAAATGGTGCTGCGGACCATCGCCGCTGCCCGCCAGGACGGTGTCTCAATCGACGTTTCGGGGCTGGATGAGTTCGATATCGATGATTTCAGCAACGAACTGGACGATGCGAAGAAGCTGCTGGAACTGGGGATTGGTTCAGAGACATTGAAGAAGCAGGTGTTCAAGAAATTGGCATTCAAGTACCTCTGCGACGCGCGGCAGGAGATCAAAAACAGGGTTGCCGAGGAGATCGACGCCATGCAGTACCCGCAATAGGAGATCTATGGAAGGAATCGATATACAAACGATCGTGCGGAATACGCTCCAGGAGTTCATCAGCCAGGAGCAGGCCAAAACAGAGCCGGCCTACAAGGCGGAACTCCAGGAGGAGCGGAAGCGCCGCGAACAGTTGGAGCGGCGTTTGAACGAGGTTGTGGAAGAGAGTAAGCGCAACCGCAAGATTGCGGAAGAAGCGGAGCGAAGCTCGTCAGTGCGAGCGGAGTTACAACGGCTGGGAGTAGCCAAGATCGACCTGGCTTTCAAAGCGGTGCAAGACGGAATCGTGCGTACGGAAGATGGGCGCCTCGTGGCGCGGAGTGAGAGCGGGGAACTGCCTGTCAAGGATTACTTGGCGGCATTCGTCAGTGACAATCCCGAGTTTCTTCCGGCCCGAATTGCCGGCGGCAGCGGAATGACGTCGGGCCTGAAGGCTCCCATGCCGGGACGCGAAGGCGTAGATATTGAGCGGATCCGCCCTGGTATGAGCGCAGATGAGATGCAGCGCGTGCGAGAAGAGATCGTGCGCGTGGCATCTCAGACACTGCGAGGCCTCTGACATTCCATCAGGGCCAGGCTGCCTCTCGGGCACCTGTATCGGGCAACCTCATTCGAGGGTCAACGTATCTGACCTGAGATCAGAACCGGCCAGTGGCCGGCAATACAAATAGAAGGAGAAGGAATGGCAGCAATTACCTCAACTAACGTCGCAAACGCGATTGTAAAGCTGGTAGCGGCGGACGCATTGCCGGTACTGGTGGGGAACCTGGTGATGGGCAACCTGGTAAATCGCGATTATGAGCCGGTCTTGGCGCAAGCAGGAGACACGGTGAATGTACCGATTCCACCAACGATGGTCGCGAACAACATCCTGGAAGGCGGTACGGTTCAAACACAGAACCCGAGCCTGGGAAACGCGCAGATCGTCCTCAACACACACGCGGAGGCGACCTTTCAAATCCCGGACGTGACCAAGGTGCTGGCGGTTCCAGACCTGCTGAAGATCTACATGGAACCTTCGGTAGTAGCCATTGCTCAGAAGATCGAGAGCGATCTCTTGAACCTGTATGGCGGCTTTACGGCGAACACCCCAGTGGGCACGCCCGGGACGGCAATCACGGAAGCCGTGATCGACTCGGCAGAAACCGCGCTATTCTTGGCGAAAATTCCAGCCAGCGACCCAAAGTACTTTGTCGTGGACGCCAGTACTTACTCGACATGGCGGCAGATTCCGCGCTTTAGCGAATTCCAGACGGCGGGCGATGCGGGAATCACCGCACTGGTGGGAGGCACCGTTGGTAAAGTAAAAGACTTCTTCGTGTTCCGCTCGCAGTTCATCCCAAAAACCGGGACCACTCCCGTGACTACGCACAATATCGCTTTCACCAAAAGCGCCATCGGACTGGTCATTCGCCGGCTTCCCCAGCCGCTGCCCGGGACCGGAGCAATTGCGGAATACGCGGAGCTGGGCAACTTCGGCATGAGAGTGGTGATGAGCTATCAGCCGAATACGCTAGCGCAGCAATTCACGGTCGACGTTCTGTACGGCTGCGGCATTCTGCGAAACACGGCCGGCGTACAGGTGTACACGTAAAAGACGATTGGAAGATAGGCGGAGCCTTCGTGCTAAGCCTCGCTTCCGCAACCGATTTCCGCGGGGGCTGCGCCCCCCGCGGAGAGCAAGGAGACTATGGACGTACGATCGTATTACCAGAAAATCCGCGAAAACGAATCCACAATTGCGGAGCCCTTTGCAATCGTAGTGAGCGTGGAAACGGCAAACGGCGGAAAGCCGGGCACATTGTCGGAAGTAACTCGGGCGGTTGCAGCGAAAATGCTGGTCGACGGCATTGTCCGCCGGGCTTCCGAAGAAGAAGCCGCCGCATTCCGGGCCCAGCAGGCAGAAGACTTCCGGCACGCCGAGCAACAATTAGCGGCTGCACAGGTGCAGCTTTCGATCGTGCCTACGAGCGAACTGAACGAACTCAAAGCGGCGGTACGCACGCGGCAGGAATAGCAATTGAATGCCTCTATTCACCGATGGTCCGATATCCGAATTGGATGACTTGTCAGCGCACGATTCTCAACTACTCACGGTGGCTGCCAGCGAAGGAATCGATGTGACACGGAAACTGGCTCTGGCACAAGATGAAATCCGCTTGGAATTGAGCACCTTGTTCTCGAACAGATCTTCCCTGGATCAATCGTTCTGGGCACCTTCGCAACTGAGCCTCAACTCGGTGGCAGTCACACCGGCATTAAAGTTCTGGCACATCTACCGTGCCCTCGCCCTGGTTTACGGTGATCTATATAGCAGCCAGCTCAACGACCGCTATGGAGCTAAGAGGGATCAGTTTCGTCAAAAGGCGCAGTGGGCGTACAACAAGCTTCTGGAAAGCGGAGTTGGCGTGGTTCCGGACCCGATCCCTCAAGCGGCCACTCCCGCGGTCACCGCAATAACCGGCAATCTTCCTGACGGGACTTACTATATCACGATGGCGTGGCTCAATAGCGGCGGCGAGGAGGGCGCCTGCGCGGTACCGGCAGTTATAACTCTAAGCTCCAACGGAATCCAAGTTCAACCACAAGCTGTCCCGCAGAACGCAGCGCAATGGAATGTTTACGTGGGCGATGCTCCGGAAACGATGGTGCTGCAGAACGGCGCGCCTGTATATTTCGGTCAGATTTGGGAACAGACAGCTTTTCTAGCTGGAGCCGGTAAGAAGCCCGGGTCGGGTCAAGAGCCATCCTATTACAAGCCCTTGCCGCGGGTAATGCAAAGAGGATAAATGGCCGGAAAGCTCGCGGGCGCGGCCACGGCCGCCGTCATTCAAAAGCTCACGTCACCGCAGGGGGTCAATGCAAACCTCGCTGCTCTGACAGCCCCTGACAGCTCTCTGGTTGTCCCGCTGGAGACGGCTCAGATTCGCTCCCAGAATGCCGGAGCCGATCTTGCTGAGCGAAGCCACTCGACCAAATATCCTTGCATGAATGTGTATTGTGAAAAACTCGCGAACACTCTCACGGAGAAGTTTCGAACGTTTTCGGGCACACTTCGGGTTAGCGTAGAAGTGAGGCATTCCCAAGACAAACTAGATGGGCTTCAGGATGTCCTGGAGCTCTACGTAGATTCAGTCACTCAAGTTCTGGACGCGAGCCGCGGAGACTGGGGCTCCGGGATGTATTATAGCGGAGCCTATGAGGTTCTTCTCGCAGCCGTCAAACACGGGGGCAGGAACTTCATGCAAACAGCCAAAATCTCATTCGACATCGGAGTAAGCAGAAACTGAAATGCCATCCTATATTTCATCTCAAGCGAACCGGTTTTACGCAGCACTGGAAGCATCGTACGGCGCTGCGCCCGCCATTCAATCCAGCAATCGAATACCGGCCCTGAAATTGAAAGTTCAACACCAGCTCGAGGTTACGGAACGAAAGGATAAGACCGGTTCCCGCACTTTTCCTGGGCTGCCTGTAGGCGCGCGACGCCGCACGAATTTCGAACTTCGTACGTATCTGACAACCTGGCAGAAGGGAACGAGCGGACCCGGCTACGGTCCACTGTTTCAATCCGCACTGGGCGGACCACCGCGTTCCTTCCCGGGCGGTACGGTAAGTTCAGCGAATTCAACCGGCACAGTTACATTTACGGCAGCTCACAACCTGGAGGCTGGGCAAGGTATCTCATCGGCGGGCGAGATTCGCTTTGTCGCCGCCATCGTCGATCCGAGCACGGTTCAGCTCAATGCCCCTTTCGTGACCACGCCAGCTGCCGGGGGGCCAATAGCCGCGACGGTGACGTACACACCATCGACTGACCTGCCGAGTGTGACCTTGTTCGATTACTGGAGTCCCACCTCAGCGGTCCAACGGATCCTGTGTGGCGTCGCAGTCGATCAAGTAGACATTCTTGTGAACGGGGATTATCACGAATTCGATTTCAGCGGCGTCGCACAAGACGTGCTCGATAGCAGTAGTTTTTCAGCGGGAGACGGCCAACTGCAGAGCTTTCCTACAGAGCCGCCGCTGGCGTCCTTCGACTATACAATCGTGCCCGGTAACATGGGGCAGGCATGGCTAGGAAGCTCACCAACACAGTTCTTTACGCTTACGAATGCAACGGTCTCAATTAAGAACGGGCTCGACACCAGGGCCAGGGAATTCGGGTCCACTTTACCGAGGGCGATATGTCCCGGCCAACGTTCGGTTACTGCCAGTTTCGATCTGCATAGTCTCGACGACGACGCAACCAAGGCGCTGTATCAATCCGCCCGGCAGCAGTCGCCGGTTTCGGTAATGTTCCAGCTTGGCGAACTGGAAGGCCAGGCAGTGGCCGTCAATTTGAAGAGCGTTATACCAGAAGTGCCGGAATTCGATGACAGCCAGACCAGATTGCAATGGCGCTTTCGGGCTTCGCGCGCCCAGGGAACCATTGATGATGAGATTGCGGTGGCCTTCGCATAGCTATGACTTACGAAAGTGTGGCGATAATCGAATCGCAGCACACACCCGGCATCACATATACAGTCGCAAAGATGTCCTACACCCGCCGGGTCGAGTTGATGCGAACTATACGCGAGCTAGCTCGCAAAATGGAGTTTCTTCAAGCAGGTACGGAGCCATCTGATAGGATGGATGCCGCCTTACTTGAGGCCGAAATTAACCGCCTATACGTGATGTGGGGATTACGTGAGATCTCCGGCCTCATACTCGATGGCGTCAGCGCTACTCCCCAACTGCTGGCCGAAAGAGGGCCGGAAGAGCTGTTCCGCGAAGCTCTCATGGCCGTTCGGGAACAGACGGGGCTGAGCGAGGCAGAAAGAAAAAACTGTTTGTCGCCTTCCATTTTCAGTTTTCCAACCAGGCCGGTTGGAGGTGCGACAGCTGCCGAAAAGCCGGCCTGGAACGAAAGAGGCGATGTGGGTGGCTGAACATGGATGAAGAACCGAACTCGCCTCCTATTTGGGTGAGAGGAGACGTCGCCCTGACGACCTGCCCGAAATCATACATCACGGCTGAAAGCATAACTTTGGTAGAGGAATTTTTTGCCCACCGATTACTTAGAAGACCGAGTCTTTCCGAATTGACTGGACGAAAGGCGGATGCATTTGTTCTTCTAGAAGAAGCGTTGGCGATAGAGATGAAGCATGGCCAGCAAACCTTACGAAACACTATTTGAAGAATTCCGCAGGGTCAGTGCAGGCCTGACCTCTACAGCGACGGACTTTGCGGCCTTCGAGCCGTCTATCGCATTGATGCAGCGGACGATTACCGAACAGCTCGGAGCTCTTGAGAAGTCCGCAATGAATCCCGCGGCCCTCTCGTCAAGCTTGCCGACCCACGCCGTCGTTAGCTCACCTGAATCCGCAGGCAGTCAATCAACCGTCAATTCATCCGGTGTTGGAGAAACGGTGCTTTCGATTGCGTCGAAAGTCTTCGGAAGCGGGTTGGGGTTGGCTCCCCTCTTCAGCGGGCTATTCGGGTTATTCGGCGGCGGTGGAGAAGCCGCGCCACCACCTCTTGTTAAATATGGTATGCCAGAGCACATATACTTCGCGGGCGCGAATTCAAGGTCCGGGTATTCGGAGGCAGACTACGATCAGATGGGCATGCCACGAAGCTACACTTCGACCGTTACGGGGTTTCCATCGAGTAACGTCCCTCCGAACGGAGGAGTTAATCAGAACACACATACAGAACCCTCCGCTCAAATCCAGGTAAATGTACAGGCTATGGATGCCCGATCGTTTTTGGATCATAGCCATGAGATCGCGCAGGCCGTACGGAGCGCCATGCTAAGCCTCAATTCCCTCAATGACGTGGTTAACGACCTATAATGGCTGCCTTTCCAAAGCTCAAAACGGGATCACTCGCACAATATCCGGCCAATAGAAAGCTCCGGTTTCGAAATCAACTCCTAGGTTTCCTGGACGGCACACAGCAACGATATCGTGATTCTTCCGGCTCGCTGCGAATGTGGGACATCCGGCTGGATCAGCTTGATGAAACCGAAATGGCGGCGCTTGATGAATTTTTTCTCCAAAACCAGGGCCGCTTCGGGACGTTTGAGTTCACCGACCCATGGGATGGAAGCGTCTACACAAGCTGCAGTTTCGCCAGCGACGAAATGTCCTTGAGTTCGGTTGCGGAAATACGTGGAAGCACATCGCTAAGAATCGTCCAAAATCCGGAGTAATTAAATGTTCGTATATCCACAGCTTTCCACAGGTGCTTTGGTTCAGTTTCCGGTATACAAAGTCCGGCGGCCGCGCACCATCGAAAACGCGCTCGCTGATATGAGCTCAATCAAATACGCCGATCCGGACGGAGAATTCACTGACTGGCAGGTGGAGTATTCGGGCCTATCCGACGACGAAGCTTCCGCACTCGCCGACTTCTTCGCCATGACAGAGGGGTATCTGCAGACCTTTTGTTTTCTCGATCCGACAGCTAACCTGTTTGCCTGGAGCGATCAGCTGAGCAACGCGGTGTGGAATAAGGGACCTTTCTTGGGACTTGAATGCGCCATCGCCGATCCGATGGGCGGAACTAACGCATGGCGCCTAACTAATACTGGAGCGGGGCCGCAGACCATATCACAGACGCTGTCGGTTCCGGGCGGATATCAGTACTGCCTTAGCGTTTACAGCCGGGCCGCGCAGCCCGGCGTAGTTAGTTTTCTGCGTGGCAATGACCAGGTCGAACGAGTCCTATGTACGGAATGGAGCCGAATCACTTTCTCGGGATCAGGTGATCCCACAGCCGAGACTGTGGAATTCGGAATCGAACTGCCGGCGGGGGAGTGTGTCGATGTATTCGGATTGCAGGTAGAACCTCAGCCCAACGCCTCTGCATACAAGTCCAGCACGACCGGCGGTGTTTACGCGAATGCATATTTTCGCGACGACACACTTGCATTTACAGCCACCGGTCTGAATCGCCATTCCGTGACGGTCAATATCAGACATGCAAAGCGCTTATGATCTGAAAGAACAGGCCGTAACGGATACGCCTGTTCTGGTATTTGACTGTCTATTATCGAATGGCGAGACCGAACACTGGTGCACTCACAAGCTGACGGTTGGCGAGACTCAGTATTCAGCACGTGTTCTGCAGCATAGCGCATTCGATATCCAAACGGCTTCCGACCAAGGTGTGGATGGAAGCCCACGAATTTCTATTGTGCTGGCAAACGCCGATTCCCATTTTTCGGAGATTGAAAGAGCCTGCGGCTGGAAGGGCGCAAAGTTAACCGCCGGCTTCCTATTCTACGATCTGCGAAATCGCGCTGCCCTCACAGAAACCACGATCGTATTTCAGGGTATCTGTAATGCTCCCGATGAAATCCGGGAGTCGACATTCCGGCTGACAGCTGTCAACCGGATGAACTTGCAACGGCTGCTGTTGCCGCAGATTCGCATCCAGCGCCGATGCCCCTGGCAATTTCCAACGACGCCGGATCAAAGAGCCGAGGCGCTCGATGGCGGCGCGGAGGGAAAGTACTCCCGCTTCTATCGCTGCGGCTACTCAGCCGACATCCTTGGCGGCCAGGGAAGTCTCAACAGCGGACAACCATATACTTCGTGCGGCTATACGCGCACCGATTGCGAAGCCCGTGGCATGTTTACGCGATTCGGCGGGATCGAGTTCGTCCCATCCGCAATCGCAGTCCGGAGCTATGGAAAAGATTGGCAGACTTCGGCAGTTGCCATCAACCAAGCTCGCTATAACGACTTCGTGCCGATGGTATTCGGCACAGCCTGGATTACACCGCCAGTGGTCTTCGCGCGCAACGACGGAAACCTGACGCGGATGGAAGTGCTTCTCGGCGTGGGCGAGATGCAGGGCGTCGTTAAGGTACTGGTAAGCGATGTGGAAATACCGCTCGGTGTTTCCGGGACAAATATGACCGGCACCGGCTGGTACAACATACCAACTCTGGGTACTCGCGACGGTGGATTCGACCTGAACTTCGTAGATGCAAGCGGCAAGCCGACAGGGGACCCTTATGGAAGCTTGGCGTACCTCGTTGTGGTGGTCCCGACGCGGTTGAACAATGGAACTTCACTCCCGGTAGTTAAGGTGTTAGCACAGGGGTTGAAGTTGCCGGCTTACGGATCGGACGGAGCTTTTTTGGGGGAACAATTCTCCAGCAATCCGGCCTGGATTCTGTTGGATATTTTGCGCCGGACAGGTTGGGCAGCATCCGAAATCGATATTCCCAGTTTCGTAGCCGCCGCCGCATTCTGCGATGCACAGATTGGCGCGACAGACCTAAATGGGAATTCGATCATGCTTTCGCGCTTCGAGTGCAACGTGGTGCTGCAGGCTCGCCGCAGCGCCGGAGATATCGTTCGTGGCATTCGCAACGCGGCCAGACTCTATCTCACTTACGGTCCCAGCGGCGTTCTACAGCTTCGCGTGGAAAACACAGCGGCTCTCGAACAACCGGGCAAGCCCCCCTACTCCAACAGCACGGGGCCGCTAAACGGAGGATGGCCCAGCTATGAATTCGGCGATGGTTCTACAGGGGTTTCGGGAATATTGCGGCGACCGAATGGAGAGCCGAGCGTAGTACTTTCCTCCCGAAACATCGCGGACACACCGAACCGGTTCACGGTGGAATTTCAAGACTCCTTGAACGGTTACCAACAGGACAGCTACTCGATGGTGGACCCGGATGACGTGTCCCTTACCGGGCAAGAAGTCTCAACTACCGTCGCTGCCGTGGGGCTTCCTAATTACGATCAAGCGGCCCGGATCCTGAAATTCAATTTAGACAAGTCGATTCGCGGGAATGCGTATATCCAATTTGATACCAGTGTTCGGGCTTTAGGAACTCGACCCGGCGACCTTGTCACGGTGACCTACCTGAAAGAGGGATTCAACCGGCAACCGTTTCGTGTACTCAAGATCTCGCCGGCGACAAACTATCGCACCTGTACAATCACCGCACAGATTCACGACGATGCCTGGTACGCCGATACGAATGGGCAAGGAAGCTCGACCACTGGAACCGGCCATCAGGGATCGGCAGGTGTTGGGACGCCCAGACCGCTGATCGGCGACGTGGTGGACGAGAATGGAGAGCTGCAGTTCGGCGTCGAGGAATTAGCGGCAACCAACAGCGATGGTACGGCCGAGGCCAATGCTTCGGTTAGCTTCGTCCTGCCCGGTAGTGTTTCGGCGTCCGGGCCAGGCATGCCACTCCTTAACCTTGTCACCAGCGTCGGCGGCGGCGGGTCTCTCGCGGGAGGCCAAACGCTCTACTACGGCATCTCCGGCGAAGACAGCACGGGACAAGAGAGCAGCTTGTCATTCATTGTCAGGGCAGTAATTACCACGAATGGGAGCAATGTGACACTCTCAAAGCTAAGTTTTGCTTCGGGAACCACTGCTTTTCATGTTTACCGGGGAACGACGCCGGCACAACTGTTTCGGATTGCTTCCAATCAGCCTATATCTGACCGATTTACCGACTCCGGTCTAGCCAAGCAGGCGATTGCACCACCCGACCCCAATTTCGATCACGCGAACTTCTACTGGCGAATGGAACTGCAGCCAGAGACAGCAGCAACCGTGCATTCTGCGATGACGGTCGGGAACGGAAGCCTGCAAATGTCGCCGAATCGATATCGCGGCATGACCGTGCGAATCACGCGCGGTATCGGAGCCGGCCAGGAGCGAACCATCAGTGGTAATGACCCGACGACGCTGAACGTCACTCCTGCCTGGGGGTTGGAACCAACCGCCGCGAGCTTTTTTGTTGTCGCGGACGCGGGATGGCGTTTCGCGGCCCAAACCAAGAGCAGCCCCGTCCAATTTCTCATTCCTAATCGGTCTGGTGAAGTGCTGGAGGTAACCGGCCGGGCGGCGAACGTGAACGACCTCGAGTGTGCCCCGGAATTATCCACGGTGACACGATGGCAGATAGGAGGGGCAGGCACGACAGACAGCGACGTCCCGGCGGCGCCATTCTTCGGTTTGAGCCCGGGACAGCGGTCCGCTACTGTAGAGCTTAGCGGGGTTTCTTTCCCTGATCTGACAAATACCCGCTCAATTATTGCGGCGACCTTGACCTTGCATTATTGGGATGAGCTACAAGGATTGCCGGGACTCACGCTGGCGAGCGACATTTCTCCGGCTGACCAGTCGCTGACTCTGAGTTCGGCCGGACCTGCCAGGCCGGGCGACTTCATCCAAATCGACGCTGAGGTAATGTGTGTCCAGGCAACGGCTAATAACGGCACGCAATATCAAGTCGCGCGCGGAATCCATGGCAGCCAGCCGGATGCTCACGAGGCGGGTGCTCATGCCTATCACCTCCTCAACAAATCCGTTATCGCACCGTTTCCACCGGACTTTTTTGGTAGCCCGTATAGCGGAAACTGGAGCTACTCTATCAATCTGCCGTCCACAAGAGTGGCGAGCGCAGAGTTATTTGTTACCAACAAAAGAGGCAATAGCGGGACGACTAACATTTGCCTCACAGGAACGGTAGAGAAGGGCTTGCGCACACTATCCGGAGGTCAAATCGACCTCACGGTCGATGGAGTAGCCGCAATCGAGAGCAATGCCGTGCCCGCGGCGACGCTACCGCGCGCGAGCAGTGTGCGGGACATTTTTGCCACTGTGGAGCAGGCACCCGGCGGATCGCCGATCACTTGTGTGGTAAAAGTGGCGGGCAACGCGGTTGCCGCGTTAA
>PSRJ01000085.1 GCA_003175985.1 Terriglobia bacterium | reverse complement strand
CGACGCGAGCCACGTCCGGCTGCTTGCGCCAATCCCCCGGCCGCCCAAAATAATCGGGATCGGCCTGAATTACCGCGATCACGCCGAGGAGCAGAAAGCCGAAATACCGCCGGTTCCGGCAGTGTTCGCAAAATTCCCCACCTCCGTGATCGGGCACGGCCAGAATATCGTGCTGCCGAAGAACTCCACGAAACCGGATTACGAGGCGGAATTCGCAGTGGTGATCGGCAAAGGCGGCCGCCACATCCCCGAAGAGCGATGGCGCCAGCACGTGTTCGGGTATACGATCGTCAACGATGTCAGCGCCCGCGATTTCCAGCGGGCCACCTCGCAATGGACCATGGGCAAGACTTTCGATACGTTCTGCCCGATGGGTCCGGCGATCGTGACGGCGGATGAGATCGAGGACCCGCACAGCCTGGACATCTCGATGACGCTGAGCGGCGAGGTGATGCAGAGCTCGAATACGCGCAATCTGATTTTCGGCGTCCCGCAACTGATCGCGTACCTTTCGAGCGTGTTTACCCTCGAACCCGGCGACGTAATCGCTACAGGCACGCCGGGAGGCGTCGGTTTTGTGCGCCGGCCGCCGCGCTGGCTTAAACCCGGGGATGAGTGCCGCGTCCGGGTCCAGGGAATCGGCGAACTGGTGAATCCGGTTGTGGCGGAAGCCTAAGAGCCGGGCCTTTCATGTAAATAAGTTCTCATTATCCTGAAATAGTGTAGAATACAGGCATGAGAAATTTCAGGTGGACCCAGGAGAATGAGATTTTCCTGGGGCAGATCGATGCGGAACATCGGGACTTGTTCCGGGTTGCGGAAGGGCTGCAACAGGCTCTTGAGGAGCAAGCGCCGGCAGCCACCGTGAAACAACACCTGGAAAGCCTGATCGCTCATACCGAAGAGCATTTTTCACACGAAGAATGGTTGATGCAATCCGTGAAGTATCCTTCGTACAACTGGCACAAACAGCAGCACGATACGGCACGGAGACGCCTCCGCCTGTTCTCTCCTCTCATCCAAGCCGGGGATGCCGAAGCCGCGGAGTTATTCCTGGAGTTTCTAAGCGGCTGGTTCCAGGACCACACCTCTCTGACGGATCGCATGATGGCTGCCCACATCAGGAATTATGAGCGGTCGCACACTGCCGCCGGCCTGGAGCGTTGGGGATCGCGGGCCGCAGTGGCGGAACCGGCTGTCAATGAGGATGGGCCCTTTCCAAAGACCATGCGATTCTGCAAGGCCTGTCTCGGGGAGACCACTCACGAAATCCGCTCGCGGGGATTCGTTTGCCTTAGCTGCGCGGAGCGATCCGTGAGCGCCGATCTGGACCGCGACTGATTCCACAGCACCGCAGCGGCCTGCACTGCAACCTCAAAGGGAATATCATGTTTCTCTTGGGAGGCCAAGGTGAAGAGTCGTTTTCCTGTTCTGATAACACTGTGCGTCTGGGCGGTGGCTCCGGCTGTAGCTCAGGATGATTTCGATGGAAAACAGGTGGCGGCTGCCCTCACCAAGAAAAACATTCCGCCTGCTCCACGACTTGCCGATGGCCATCCCGACCTCGGGAACTCGAAGGGTTCCTGGGTGCCTCCGGGGGTCGGTGACATGGCGGGGACGGGCGGCGGGTTCGCCGGATCCGCGAAGCCGGACAAGACGGTCGATGTGCCGTTCCTTCCCTGGGCCAAGACTCTCTATCAACAACGGAATGCTAACGTGACCAAGGACGATCCCGAGGGCTTCTGCCTCCCGCCGGGCATCCCGCGCATGTATGCCACATCGTTCCCATTTCAGATTTACCAGATGCCGGACCGGGTTCTGTTCGTGTTCGAAGGCGGCGCGCACATGTGGCGTGTCGTGTATATGGACGGCCGCAAGCACACACCGCCCGACAAGCTGAATCCGACCTACCTGGGCGAAGGGATCGGGCACTGGGAGGGGGACACGCTGGTAGTCGATGTTACGGGATTAAACGATCGAAGCTGGATCGATGCGGCCGGCCATCCGCATACGGAACAACTCCACGTCACCGAGCGGTTTACACGAGTCAACGAGCTGATCCTGCATTACGAGGCGACGATCGACGATCCGGGCGCGTACTCCAAGCCTTGGACCTCGGGCTGGAACATCCTGTTTCATCCCGGCATGGAGCCCTACGAATACATCTGCCAGGAGAACAACGCCGATATCAAACACCTGGTGGGGCGATAGGATCCGGCGGCCGTTTTCAGCGGGTCTCGGCCTATTTCACCGGCAGCAGCACCGTATTGCTGTCACGTCCGTTGATGGTGAGGTGCAGCGAGGCGTTGGTTCCCGCTAGCGCGGGATCGTTGATGCGGAATTGCACCGCGTCAATCCCGATCCGCCCCGGCGCTGCGAACGAAGCTTCCGGCGATACGGTTCCGTCGCCGATCGCCACACCGACGGGGTCCGTTATCTGGTAGCGCGGCTGGGCCGGCAGTGCGAACCCCATAGGCCGGGGCCGGTCGGTGGGACCGAAACCCGTTCCATAGAGGGTCAGCAACTCTCCGGCCGAAGCCGGCGCATCGGGAGTGACCGTGGATCCATCCTCGTGAAGCGCCAGCGCGTACGCCTGGCCGCCGATCGTTTGCGTGAAGATGCCGGGCGCATTGTGAACGGCCAGGAAGGTTGCGCGCAAATCGGCTTGCCCGGGCGCGCTGACCGTCAAGGCCGCTTGCCCGAGCGGAAAATCGGCGGGCAGGAGGAAATTGATCTGTGCCGGTGAAACGAAGAACAGCGGGAGAATCCGGTCGCCGCTCGTCACGGTGACTCCGCTCAAGGATTGCACCAGAGGACTCGCCGGTCCCGAGGCCGTATCGTTGCCCATGGAGCCGCCGTAGACCGAGGCGATCGAGCCGGGCGCGATCCCCGGCTGTGGCGTAGCGCCGGCGGCATTCTCGACACCGGTCGGCGCGATGTAGGGCACGCGGTCCAGCAGCGCGCGCACGGTTCGCGGCGCGTTCATCGCCACCACGGCGGTGGGCGAAGAGCCGCTCGCATCGCCATCCCATTGGCGAAGACGATATCCCGGCACCGCGTTCAGCGTCAGCGTCACGCTGGCCTTTGCGTCGTAGAATCCATCCGGTGAAGCCGGCTGCGTCTGCAATTGAGCTCCCTCGGGCGGATTCGCCACTGCGATCAGTTGGTTCATCGTGCGGAAAACGGCGGCCGCAGTCAACGCGTCGTTGCTCAGCGTGAATACCCGTTCGCCGGCCGAGCCGTCGGCCCAGCCTTGAAAGTCGGCGCGCACTCCCGCGCTCAGCGATTGCGTGGGCGGCGCGCTTACCCGGACCTGCGTTCCCAGAGGCCGCTGCACGTCGCACGGTGTCTTACAAAGAGACCCGTCTACCAGAACCGCCGTCCCCGCCAGCGAACTGGTCACCGTCAGGCGCCCGAGCGGTTGATACGTGGCCGTCAGCATCACGCCGCCATCCACGCGATCGGCCGGGACTACGAAATCCTGCGTGGCCGGCGCGCCGTTGGACCATCCCGTAAACGTCCACCCGCGGCCCTGCGCATCCGTTGGTTGGGCAGGCGCTTCCAGGTGATGGGTCTCGCCCACTCCCCACCAGAACGTGTTCGAGGGCCAATTGTCGCGCCCGTCTACTTTGATCTTGAATCCCGCGGGCGAACTCACAACGCCCACCGGTTCCGCCCGTACATAGGTCGCCGTCAGGGAATCGGGTGTGACGTATTGCGCTACCTGGTAAGAATGCGTGGGCGCGCCTCCGTCGCTCCAGGAGGAGAACGCCCAGTACATTCCTTTGTTATCCTGCTGCGGCGACACCGGCCCCACGGTATGCGTAGTGTTCCAGCCCCATTCGAGCGTCGATGGAGTGTACACCGGTGTGTGATCCGCCAGTACCTGAAGCCCGGGAGGATCCGAATTCAGTGTGATCGGGCGCGTGACCTGAAAGCCGGGATACGCGCCCACAGGGGCATTCATCGTCACGGTGTTCAGAAACCCCTGGATGACCTGATTGAAGCCTGGCTGCCATCCCGTGAATATGTAACCCGGGTTCGGCGAAGCCTGGAGGACCACCGTGCTCGCGGCCGGGAAATAGAGATCGACGTCGCCCACCGTCGCCGTCCCGTTCACGTAGATGGTTCCCGGCGGAGTGCAGTTGCTCGGAATGGAATTACATCGATAAAAGCGGACATACAAGGCATAGGAGATCGCGAACACTGCGTGAATTTCGCTGATCGAAGGATCCGCCGTGACCATCAGGGGATTCGACTGCAAGACCTGTGTGCCCAACGACCAGTTGGTGAATGTATACGCGGTCTTATTGGTGGAATCGGTCTGCACGAGCGCGTTCACATACAAGGTGTGCTTGCTTCCCGCGGGCCAGATAAAGCTGACGGCGTGATCGTAGTAGGTGCCATCCACATAGAAACCGGCGCCATCGGGGATGGAAAATACGCGCGTAGCCGAGCTTTGAGCGTGGGCCGCAGGAACCGGCGCCAGCCCCATGGCCAGCAGAATGAACGGCAAGAATCGCGTCGATTTTCGAGTGAGTTTCTCCATGACGGAAGCCCTTTTCCCCGAGCGCAGTATAGGCGCAAATCACTGCAAATACACGGCTAACTTTGGTAATGCAGCACTTGCTAGCCATTTCGATCATTGAATTGGACCGGCCGCGGGCATTTAATCGAAACGTTCGCGAAGACCTGAATTTATGCGCTGCAACTGCTGCATTACCCAAGCCATTCTGGCGGTTCTGATCGGTGGGGTCCTTCCGAGCCCCGCGGCCACATTCGGCAAGGTTGTGCCCATCGGCGGACAAGCCTCTGACATCGTGCTCGACGAGTCCCGAAGAGTGCTGTATATCGCTAACTTCACGGCCAATCGCATCGATGTAATGTCGACGGCGGATTACACCATCCGCACATCGATGAATGTTGCGGCCCAGCCCGGGGCGCTGGCGATGTCTCCTGATTCGCAATACCTGGTGGTCGCGCACTACGGCAATTTCGCGGCGCCGCAGACGAGCCGCAATCTGCTGACAGTAATCAATCTGAACGGCGGCACGCGGCAGACGTTCACTACCGGCGATCCGCCGCTGGCCGTCGCCTTCACCGCCGATGGCCGCGCGTTGATTACGACCACCACCAGCCTATTGCTGTTCGATCCCGGCACGGGAGCGATGCAGGTAGTGAATACCTATGCCTACCTCGGGCAAACCCTGCCGAGCCCACTGGGCACCTTTCCAACCCAGGTGATCGGCGCATCCATGGCGGCGACTCCGGATGCCAAGGTGATTTATGGCGTGGCGGCCGGGGTCAGCGGCGCCCAAGGCTTCTTTCGATTCGATGCAGTCAGCGGTTTTGTCACCGGGTTGAATATCGTCACTTCTCCCACGTCTCTCCCGCGGATCAGTGTCGCGGCGGACGGCTCCTGGGCCATGGTCGGATACAGCAAGTGGGTAGTGACTCTGCCCGGCTTCGACCTGGCGCAATTCCCGAACGCCGCCGCCTCCACCAATATCGGGGGCAACGTAGTCGATTCCGACTCGAACACGATCTATGCTCAAATCCTCACCAACCAGCCCACAACCACCACAGGCAGCCCCACTCCCCCGCCGGCGGGGGCGCCCTCCGCTACCCCGCCGGTATTCTCGATCCTGGATGCTGACAATCTCACCGTACGTGAGCAGCTCTCTCTCCAGGAAAACATTGTGGGCCGAATGGTTTTGAACCGCGCCAAAGATGTGATTTACGCCGTCTCCGATAGCGGCGTCACAGTGCTTCCGGTCGGAAGCATGAATCAGTATCACCGCCTCGCAAGCTCGCAAAGCGATGTGGTGGCGCGCGGCAACTTCTGCGATCAGAAAGTCATTACGCAAACTTTCACCATCACCGATCCCGGTGGCGGCAATACTGACTTTTCCATCTTCGCCGGAGTTGCCGGCGTTACCATTTCGCCGTCATCGGGGATCACGCCCGCTACCGTGCAGATCCGTGTGGACCCGAATGCGTTTCAAAATCAGAATGGCACCGTCGTGGTGCCGCTGACCATCAAATCGGCAAGCGCCGTCAACCTGCCTCCGCAGGTGCGCCTGTTGATCAACAATCGCAATCCCGATCAGCGCGGGACAATGATCGACATTCCGGGCGTTCTAACCGACGTTCTGGCGGATCCGATCCGCAACCGGTTCTACGTGGTCCGGCAGGACATGAACCAGGTTCTAGTGTTCGACAGCACGAGCTATCAGCAGATCGCCACCTTGCGGACCTCCACCACGCCGACGCAGATGGCGTTCACCTTCGACCGCAAATATCTCGTGGTAGGTCACGACAATTCACAACTGGCTTTCGTATTCGATCTGGATACTCTGCAGCCCCAGCTTCCGATCAAGTTTCCCCCCGGACACTACCCGCGCTCGATCGCCGAATCCGGCAATGCCATGCTGGCCGCATCCCGCAACGCGGCGGGTGGGGGTGGTCCCGGGGCCATCGATCGCATCGATTTTCTGGGACGCACGGCTTCCACTCTGCCGAGCCTGGGTGTGTTTGCGAATAACGTCAACGCATCAACGGTGCTGGCTCCAGCGCCCAATGGAGCAACCATCCTGATAGCCATGCCGGATGGCAATGTGATGTTGTACGATGCCAGCGCCGACAGCTTCACAGTATCGCGGAAGGATTTCAGCGCCCTGCAGGGTGCGTATGCGGCCTCCAGTTACAACTCGTATGTAGTCGGAAACAACGTCTTGAACTCCTCGCTGGTGCCGGTCGGCGCTTTGGAAACGGCTTCCGGCAGCCCGTCGGGTTTTGCTTTCGTCGACAACTGGGGTTTCCGGACCACCGTAGCCGCGGCGTCGAGCCCGGGCGTGGTGCAGAGAGTGGATCCGATGGCTGTCAGCGGTACGCGGCCGACTCGCATGATCGAAGCGCCGCTGCCGACCACGGCGGCCCAACCTTTCGTACGTTCTCTGGCGCCCCTTTATGATCGCAGCGCGCTCGTCTCGCTCACCATTTCCGGCGTCACGGTGCTGCCGTGGAACTACGATGCCGCGGTTGCACCCCCGCAGATCAGCAAAGTCGCGAACGCCGCCGATTTCACGGCGCCCGTGGCGCCCGGCGGCCTCATCAGCATCTTTGGATCGCAGATGAGCCCGGTGAATATGGCGACTTCGGAGATTCCGTTACCCAAGGCTCTTGGCGAATCGTGCCTGACCGTCAATGGCGTGCCGATGCCGATCATCTTCGTTTCGGCCAGCCAGATCAACGGCCAGCTTCCTTTCAACGTGGATGGAAGCGCCACCATGACGCTGCGGACGCCGGGCGGAATCAGCGACAACTTCTATTTCGGGATTCAGCCGGCGGCGCCGAGTATCTTCCGTTCCGGCTCGGCAGGGCCGGTGACCGGCCTGGCCACCGTCTTGCGCGCCGTTAACAATCAGTTGGTCACGCCCAGCAACCCGCTGCATCCGGGCGACGAAATCACCATTTATGCGACGGGCCTGGGCCGCACTTCACCGCCGGTGGATAGCGGCCTGCCCGCTCCTTCCGATCCGCTGCCCGCGGCGATTATCGTACCCAGCGTCACTCTGGGCGGAGTGGCGATGAATATCAGCTATGCCGGCCTCACCCCGGGCGAAGTCGGCGTGTATCAGATCAACGCAACGGTTCCCCCGAAGGCTCCGCAAGGTATGGACATTCCGCTCGTAGTCAGCCAAGGCGGCGCTTCAACCTCGCTGAGCTTGAGGGTAGTGAACTAGGAAACCGACAGGAAGGTTCAATGAAACTATTGCGAGCAGGGTTTTTGATCGCGAGCACGGCCCTGGTGGCCACCGCGCAGCAGTACGAATTCGGAGGCATCGGCGGAGCCGGTTTCCTGAGCAACGTCGGGGTAAGCGGCGTGGCAGGGGCCGCCACTACCGGTTTTCGAACCGGCGCAGTGGCCGGCGCGTTTCTCGCGCACAACTCCTACCGGCATATCGGCGGCGAGTTCCGCTACTCCTGGATGCAAAGCAACCTGCACATTCAGAGCGGCGGTTCGGAAGCGACCTTCGCGGGCCAGGCTCACGTGGTGCATTACGACGTGATCCTGCACACCAATCGCCGCGAATCGAAGCGCGAGTTCTTCGTAGCATTCGGCGGCGGCATGAAAGTGTTCCGCGGCACCGGGCAGGAAGCGGCTTACCAGCCGCTGAGCCAGTACGGATATTTCACCAAGACCACGGTTCTCAAACCCATGGCCAGCATCGGAGCGGGCATGAAGTATTCGCTCACGCCCCGGCTCGTGCTGCGCACGGAATTTCGCGACTACATTACAGCGTTTCCCAAGGACCTGATCGCGCCCGCACCGGGCGTCCAGTTCGGCAGTATTTTGCAGGATATCGTGCCGATGGTCGGACTCAGCTACCTCTTCTGACAGCGGATTCTCAACTCTCTCTCCTCCAGTCCCGGCCGCGCAGCGCGTAAGCGCTCACGGCCGGCTTTTTTTTGCCAAGATCGCCGTGCCGTGGACTGGAGGCACCGGTGCGTTATCGTAACGGAAGGATGTCCGAGGCTTACATTCGCGCCCGCGATCTCGCGAAAGTCTACCGTTCGGGGAACACCGACCTGGTAGTGTTTTCCAACTTGAATTTGGAAGTCGAGCGCGGCGAAATGCTCGCGCTGGTGGGCGAATCGGGTGCGGGCAAGTCTACGCTGTTGCACTTGCTGGGCGGTCTGGACAGGCCTTCAAACGGTACGATATACTACGGAAGTACAGAGATCTCTGGGCTCGCGAACTCGGAGCAGGCTGATTTTCGGAATCGGGAAATCGGGTTCGTCTGGCAGATTCATTATCTCCTCCCGGAATTTACCGCACTGGAGAACGTGATGATGCCATTGCTGATCCGGGGTTGGTCTCAGAACACAGCGGCCTCGGAGTCGTGGGCGAGGTTGGATGAAGTCGGTCTGCGAGCGCGGGCATCGCACCGCGCGGGTGAGTTGTCGGGCGGGGAGCAGCAACGGGTCGTTTTGGCTCGTGCTCTGGTTGGGCGTCCGTCGGTTTTACTCGCCGATGAACCTACGGGAAACCTCGATTTCCGGACCGGCGAGATGATCTTTGATCTTTTGGCAGGTCTGCACCGCACGCACCAGCTCACTTCGGTTTTCGTTACTCATAATCTTTCATTCGCGACCCGCTGCGATCGAATCCTGAGCATGGAGAAAGGTGGTCTGGTACCGGGAAGTCCAATCGGTACGCAACCGGCTTCATAACCGGAGTATCTTTAGTTTTAGGGGGGCGTCACTTTTTATGTTCGAGCGTTATACAGAGAAGGCCCGTAGGGTGATCTTCTTTGCCAGGTATGAGGCCAGCCAGTTTGGCAGCCCGTACATCGAGACGGAGCATTTGTTGTTGGGTCTGCTCCGGGAAGATAAAGCGCTGGCCAACCGCTTCCTCCGTTCCCACGCGGCAGTGGAATCCATTCGCAAGCAGATTGAAGGGCACACGACCATTCGTGAAAAAGTCTCCACCTCGGTGGACCTCCCCCTGAGTCACGAATGTAAGCGGGTGCTGGCGTATGGCGCCGAGGAAGCCGAGCGTCTCAACCACAAGCACATCGGCACCGAGCACCTGCTGCTGGGGCTTTTGCGCGAAGAGAAATGCTTCGCGGCGGAGATCCTGCATGAGCGCGGATTGCGTCTTTCCACCATCCGCGAGGAACTGGCGCGGTCGCAGAGTGAAAAAGTAGCCTCGGCGCGGCCGAAAGAGAGTTCCCTGCTCGCGGAATTCAGCCGCGATCTCACGCAGGCGGCTATGGACAACACGCTCGATCCGCTCATCGGACGCGATTATGAGCTGGAAAGAGTCGTTCAGATCCTTTGCCGCCGCACCAAGAACAATCCCGTGCTCATTGGGGAACCCGGGGTCGGGAAGACGGCTATCGTGGAGGGCCTGGCGCAGCGCATTGCGGAAGGCGACGTGCCTTCGTTTCTCGCCGACAAGCGCATCCTGGCGCTCGATCTTTCCCTGATCGTCGCCGGAACCAAATACCGCGGCCAGTTTGAAGAGCGCCTGAAAACCATCATGAAGGAATTGATGGAGAATCAGAACGCCATCATCTTCATCGATGAGCTTCACACACTGGTCGGTGCGGGTTCGGCGGAGGGTTCGCTGGATGCCGCCAACATCCTGAAGCCGGCGCTCTCGCGCGGCGAAATTCAGTGCATTGGGGCCACCACGCCCTCGGAATTCCGCAAGTCGATCGAGAAGGACCGGTCTCTCGAACGCCGCTTCCAGGCGGTGAAGGTTCCGCCGCCCAGTGAAACCGACGCAGTCAAAATCCTGTTCGGTATCAAAGACCGCTACGAGAAATTCCACGCTGTAGCGTATACCGACGATGCCATCGAAACGGCCGTCTACACCTCGAGCCGCTACATTCCCGACCGATACCTGCCGGACAAGGCCATCGACCTGATCGACGAAGCCGGCGCGCGCGTCAAGCTGCGCCAGACAACGCTGCCCTCCGATCTGGCCGACATTCAAAAGCGCATCAAGTTCATCGTCCACCGCATGGAGAATGCCATCGCGAACCACGAGTTCGAGAAGGCGCGCTTCTACTCCGATGAGGAGCGCAAGGAGCGCGAGAACATGCGCCAGCTTCGGGAAAAATACAACCTCGACGACTCCTCGACCGGCTGCGTGACGAAAGACGATATCGAAGAAGTAGTGGCGCGCTGGACCGGCGTGCCGATGACCTCCATCAAGGAGGAAGAGATCACCAAGCTGCTGCGCATCGAAGAAGAATTGCACAAGCGCGTGATCAGCCAGGAGAAGGCGATTTCGGCGCTTGCCCGCGCCATTCGCCGTTCGCGGGCCGGTTTGAAATCGAGCAGCCGCCCGGCCGGATCGTTCCTGTTCCTGGGACCGACGGGCGTCGGCAAAACCGAAGTGGCGCGCGCTCTGGCAGCGTTTCTGTTCGGCAGCGAGAAGAGCCTGGTGCGCTTCGACATGTCTGAGTACATGGAAAAGCACTCGGTCTCGAAGCTGATCGGATCGCCTCCCGGATACGTAGGCTACGAAGAGGGCGGGCAACTCACCGAGCGCGTAAAGCGCAACCCGTATTCCATCATTCTGCTCGACGAGATCGAAAAGGCGCACCCGGATATTTACAACATCCTGTTGCAGGTGTTCGAAGACGGCCAGTTAACCGATGGTTTGGGCAACCAGGTGGATTTCAAGAACACCATCATCATCATGACTTCGAACCTGGGCGCCCGCTTCCTGGAAAAGCGCGGCCACCTGGGCTTCTCGGCGCCGGCGGGCGAGGGCATCCCCACTAAGATCGAGGATATGGTGCGGGGTGAAGTGAAGAAAGCATTCAACCCCGAGTTTCTGAACCGCCTCGACGAGATCATTCTTTTCAGCTCGCTCAGCGATGACGATCTGATCCAGATCATCGAGCTGATGGTAGGCCAGGTCAACGCCAATCTGGTAGCCAAGCAGGTGAAGATCCGGCTCACGCCGGAGGCTTCGAAGTACATCCTGGAAAAGACGTGTGCGGACCGCAGCTACGGCGCCCGGCCGCTGCGCCGCGCCCTGCAAAAGTACATCGAGGATCCGTTATCGGAGTCGCTGATCCAGGGAACGCTTCCCCGCCCCGCGGAGCTGGAAGTCTACCTCGGCGATACCGGCATATACTACCGCCAGTTGAACGCGGAAGGCGAGGTCGTTACGGCCGGCGCTCCGGCCGAACCGGCGGCGGGAACGCTGCTGTATACGTTCTAAGCAAATTTCAGGGTTGCGCGACCATCCGGCAGCGGTGGCCGACCGCCGGGAGACGATCGAGTCACTGTTCGGCGAGGCATCATCGAGGAGTTGGTCGGGCCTAATCGCCGGACATACCCTTCGACTGAGGTTGCACTACTTCCGCCCGGCGCGTCCAAAAATAAGCGGCTAGCACAGCCACGACAAGAGTGAATCCAATGCCGAATTCTCCGAGGATGTATTTCGCGCGGCCGGTATACGCGGTCATAGGGTCGAAGAACTGTTGGATGAAGTGGTTGCTGGAAGCGTGCAGAATCACGCCGGTCCACAAGCTGC
>PSRJ01000041.1 GCA_003175985.1 Terriglobia bacterium | reverse complement strand
GATGAAATGGGTGCGTCACCCGGAAAGATGGTCGCAATGCACCCCAATCAGGTGCATTTGACGACCTGTGCCAAAGGCAAAGTGGAGAGAGCCATCGGATACCTCCGGCAGAACTTCTGGCCCTTGCGCGAGTTCACCGATCTACATGATGTCAATCACCAGGTGCGACAGTGGCTCGCTGAAGTTGCCAATCAACGCGTGCACCGCGAAACACGCGAACGACCACTCGATCGCTTCCAGCCGCAAGCGTTGCGACCGTTGCCCATCATTCCTTATGACTACCGCGACTCTGGCGAAGCCCTCGTTCACAAGGATCTCCGGCTTCGGTTCGATGGCAATCGCTATTGTGTGCCACACCGCTATGTCGGCCGGCGGCTTACCATCAAAGCGGATTCCAGCTCCGTAATCGTCTACGATCGCGTCGAGGAAATCGTCAGCTATCCGCGCTCGTGGCGTCGCGGCCAGACTTTCGGCGCCGATCGCTTCGAAAAACTCCTTGCTGAGGAGCGGCCCGCGGCGCGCCGCTCCCAAGCGCAGCAGCGGCTGCTCGATTCACTCGATGGCGTGTGTTCGCGGGTTCTGGTGGAGGCGTACCTCCGCGACATGGCGGATACAGATCGATCGCTTGCCCGTCAGATCTCCGAACTCCTGGAGTTGATCCGGCAGTACGGCCCGGAAGATGTGGCCGGAGCCATTGAAAAAGCCGCCGCAGCACGCGCATTCGGTGCCGACTATGTGGCTAACATTCTGCGCCAGCAGCGCTCACCGCGTCGCCCGCAGCCTCCGCTCCGGCTGCGCGATCCACACTTGAACGAACTCACCACCGATCCCGTTTCGCTGTTGGAATACGACGCCTTCATTCTCGTCGAATCCGGAAAGGACCGCCATGACTCCGCTCGAACAGAAACTGCAGCAACTGAATCTGAAAGCGATGAGCCGTCAGATCGAAGCCACGATCGCTGAGGCGGCGGCTAAGAACCTGAGTGTCTCTGCTACTCTCGAGTGGCTTGCCGATATGGAACTGGAAGCCCGTAACGGCCGTGCCATCGAGCGTCGCTTCAAATGTTCCCGCCTGCAGGCACAGCCGAGCATTGATGCCTTCCACTTCCACCATCACAAGAGCCGCGTGCAGGCGAAGAACCGTATTCTCCGTCTGCTCGATCTGACGTTTCTGCGCCAAGGCACCAATCTGGTCTTGATCGGCAATCCCGGAGTGGGCAAAACCTTTCTCGCCCGTATCTTCGGCTGGAAGGCCTGCCAGGCCAATCAGCGCGTTCTATTCACGACCGCCATGGACATGCTGAATCATTTGCTGGCTTCCCAGGTCGATCACTCGTTAGTTCGTAAGCTAAAGACCTATACAGAGCCGGTCCTGTTAATAGTTGACGAGCTGGGGTATCTTTCGCTCGATCAGCAGACCTCGAATCTTTTCTATCAAGTGATATCTACCCGTCACAGCCAGAAGCGGTCGACCATTATAACCACGAACACACCATTCTCCGACTGGGGCAATATCCTTTTCAATACGACCATCGCCACTGCCATCGCCGATCGGTTAGTCGAGAATTCCGAAATCTTCTTGCTGGGCGGCGACAGCCTGCGCAAGGCCGGCAAGAACTCCAGTCCGCCGGAAGAGTAGTCCCTCCGGCCTCAAGCAGGCGCCGCGCTGTGCGATAACCCTCGCGGAGGAGTCCGCCGGGCTAACCCCTCAACGGCGCTGCCAATGGGCGGAGGGCCTTCTCGCCCTCCGCTCTTCGGTTCCATTCATGTTCAACTTCAGCGCCAATCATCTGCTCCTGCTCTTGCGGACGGAGTACCCGTCGTGTGCGGTGTTCCTGTTGCAGGACCTCGACACGCAGCGCGTTTACCGGCTCCACGACTTCTCCAAAGCCCAACTCATCCGGCCCGGCGTGGCCTATTGCGTGAGCGGCAAGGTCAACAGTGCCGGCAAACTCTTCCTCGTGATCGAATCGGTCCGGCCGGACACCAAGCACCTCCGGTCTTCCACTGCTCCCGTTCCTGCTGACGGCGCGGGAGGGTCGGCTATGCGCTGATCCTCCGACTTCCCGAATCCGTTCTGACCAGGCGCCACAGCGTCTCTTTCCCGGCGTCGCCGCCTTCGTGTCTGCCAACGTCGAAACCGGGCACTCCGCCGAAGTCGAAACCGGGGAAACTGCGGTTATTTTATTCCGGGCCTAACACCCTGCAAGCCACACGTGCCGAATCGAAGGGCCGCGCACGTCTATTTCTGGAGCATTTGCCCAGTCTACGTCATAGCCCCGCGCTTCAACGTAGTAGACAGGGAGATTGCGCTCCAAAGCCGCCATTAGCGCTCCGACTGCTAGCATCTTGCTGCCCAGAGGAGACAGGATCAGCAATGAGCTCCCCAACGCCTCGAAGGCGAGGGCTCTTTCGTCGTCAATCCTCAGAATGGTCCGATACAAACCAAGAGGATCGTTCTCGTCTGCAAAGATCAAGCTGCCGGCATCAACGCCCCATGTGTTTTCCAGCTCCGGCAGATATTCTGCTAAGAGCTGATCGGACAGCTTGGGATGCCCAGAAGGAAAAGGCAAAATCGGACAGGTATCACTCGGTTGGACTTCGTCGAAGATTCTTTGCAGTGCTGGGCCACAAGAGGGGGCGAGTTGGGGCAACCAGAGCTTGGCCCCCGCGGCAGCGCTGTAATATTCATTTACTTTCCGGAAGCCATGGATATTCGTGGCACGATCAGCCAGCTGGGGTTGGATGGCGCGATCCAGGGCCGGCACGTCCGAGACGAATAAATGCACGTTTTGGCCAGTGGCTACACCTTGCTCCAGAACATATTTCACCAGCGGGAAACTGATACCAATCGAAAGAGCGCTGCTGTCGATCACGACATCCGAATACAGTCTCAGATCGATTGCCCCGAGCTCTCTCAGGACTGTTCTTCCGCCGACCACGGCTCCATCGGAGGCGAAAACGTCAGTCTCAAAAAGCCTGGGGGTGTCGACGCACGCAATCAGTGACTCGAGATTCGAATTAGCCCGTGTCACCAGAACCGGATCAGGATTGGGACGTTCCTCCTTAACGAACACGCCGTCAGGCAGCCGCTTAGAGTGCGTGCGCAAAAGCTCTGGAACCGACCTGGCGCGCGGATCGAAGCCAGCCCCCGCGATCAAGAGAATCTTTCCATGGACACTAGGAAAGTACTGCGCTACGAAGCCGTCGATTTCATCGGGCCGATGGTTGACACAGGGCTGCCAGCGCATAGCCGTCGTCATGCCGTTTCATTCCCGATCAACTTCGCGAGGTCTTTTGACGTGCGCTCAAGAAAATTGCCACGCCGAAAACTCAAGCCGTACTTCATAATGGCGATGCCACCAAGTTCCACAAGACACCAAGTCGCATGTTTTGTTCCGTGATCCTGTTTGACATGGATTGCGTTATATCCCACCCCGTACTTCAGGACGTCAGCCAGCCTCGGATACTCGCTGGGTATTTTTTCAAATTGTTCCTGGGGGATTCCGAACGCGTTTGGACCACCTTCTAGCGATGCTGTCGGCTCTAGCGCCTTTTCAATGCACTGCGCGGCAATGCCATCGACAATCAGCCGAACGAGCTTGCGCTCAGGAAATCGCCACTCATCGATCATTTCCGCGGCTTTCTGACGCAGTTCCTTATGCTGCAGCGACGCCGAAAGACTCGGGCCAGGCCGGCTGGACCGGATGATTCTCGTTTCACAAAGTGAAACCAACCGGCCAGCGAGCTGAAGGAAGATCTCGGCGTTCTCGGAAGATGCATCACAGAGTACGTCCATTCCGAAGTAGTACGGCCGGCTGTACTCATGCATTAGTTGGACTCTAGCGCCATCAGCAATTCCCGAATTTGCCGAGACTGGACGCGACGGCTCCTGGTTCTCTGCCTCGAAGAGACCGACCTGTGGTACCCGCCGCGCGAAACGGTACATCAGAATTCGGAGCATCGCGAGTCTAACATCCGCGTTGTCGTCTTCCGATTTCGCGCCCTCAAAATATGCAGCTATTTCTCTTTCAAGGTCTTTCCGCACGGAGTCTGGAATTTTTAGATCTTCCTGGACCTTCAGAAGGCGCTTGCTCAACTCCCTTTCTCGTGCGGTTGTGATGGGTTCGGCTGGCCTATCGAGAAGATTTGCCAGACTGGCAATTCCGCTCCGGTTGAATGTCTCCATCAGGCGCAGGTATCGATCGGCCATCTGCCGCGCCATTGTGCGAAACTGCGTGCGTTGCGTTCTCCTGTCGTCTTTGCGCTGCAGCCAAATGGTCGTGACTTCTCGGGCCACCTTCGGGCCGTGTTCACCTTCCTCAGACGTTTCGTCTTCGAACGAGTCGAGCAGAGTCGCTTGAGGTGTTTGGGAATCCAGTCGCATCAAAACCCATCGCGAAGCTTTTTGTTCACGCCTCGCCAGCCAGCGCAGTAGTTCAGAAACTTGTTGGGGATGTAAACTGTGTGCATCGTCCAATATCACGAGGGGCTGATACTCGCTGATCGCAGCAGAACCCGATCTATGCACCCGGAGCTTTTCGATAACCTCGAAGGGAGCGTATGCATCAACAGCCAACCGAGAGATCGAGTCCAGTTTGGGGGCCACCAAAGCAGCTCCAATGCGATAGATCTCTCGCTCGACCTCACACGCCCGCGAGTACGCGGCAGTTCCCGAAGTTCCACCAATCTGTTCGAGCCGCCCCGGCGAAGGGTCTTTGGGGACAATCTCGATTTCATCCAGCGTCCGAGCATGATCTTCGCGAAGGCTCTGCAACCACGAGATGACGGCGCGAGCCTGGAGTAATGAGTGCATCAGGCCGGTCTTTACCGGATCAGGGTAAGGCAACTCCCAGAAGTCGCGATACTCCGACTCGAGCGGCAGCCGACAGCCACATACCACTATTTCGCCGTCTCGCATAGCTCCGCAGCGGCTCAAGGCGAGTATGAGTTCCGTGCGGTTCTCCATGCCGGTTGTTCGCTGGAGAGTGAGCATTGTCTGATAGCGCAGGAGCGTGGCAATCGTTGTTTTCCCGCTTCCTGGCGTGCCAATTACGACGACGAGACGATCGAAAAGGACGCCGTCGCGCGCCTTCGGCTCGAAGAATGTGAACAGAGGTGCCGGCGTAACAACCGACAAAAAGGCCTCGTCATCACGAAGGTACTCTGTCGCTCTCTTCTCGAAGGGGTTGCTCATTCAGAGTGCCTCTGGCGGCGACGAAACAGCGCTCGCATCGCGTGGATGTTCTTCGCGGCGTCTCCGGGTGTTTCAGCCCATAGCAGCGGAAGGGAGTTATTTGGAGTGTTATGCTCAAAAACCACCGGCAGGCCGCACTCTCTATATCCATACATCATCGACTCAATCCCGGAAACTCTGGAATGGCGACTCTCAAGGGCCGGATCGTAATACGCCTCCACAAGTTGCTTAAAGGGCTCGGTGGATTGTATCGTAAGGGGCAGGTCGGCGGGAAGGATGTACCCAAACGAGAACGTGACTCGGTCCAGCCAATCGGCGTCGGCTGACGAATGCCTCATCTCGGAGACTCGCTGCTTGATAATTGACTCCGCGAACGCCGAGGCAACGTAGTGATGAATATGAATCGGAGCACTATTGGCGATTGCCAGTGTTCCACCGAGTGTTGCGTGCGCTTCGCTGACTGTAGCCTTGAACCGGACCAGTTTCCCGGTCCATACTTTCTCGTCTTCGTCGAAGCGCAGCAGAGTTGTTCCCGACGCTATGAAGTCATCGATCAGATAGACTGCCTCGAAGATGGCGTCCGGCCCCTGCTCTTTACGGAGCTTCTTTAACAGGTCCTTCCATTTCGATCCGTCCAGCTGTGTCGCGACTACAATCTGTTCATTGGAGAGGATGCCAACATTCGCGCGTCGGAACTCATCAATTCGGGCGCCGTCGCTTAAGGCCATAAAGAGCGTTTTCCGCTTGAGTGCAGCGAGATCCTTGACCGCGGCTGGATCGCGCCAGACGCCGTATGTTGGAAGGTGACGCGCTTCCGCCACTACTCGAATAAGGCCGCGCTCGACGATTTCCGTGTACAGGCGCTCGACCAGTAACTGCATTTCGGCCGGGCCGATATAAACGAGGCGCTTCTTTACAAAGTCATAGGCAACCTCCCGATCCTGCTGTTTGAACTGTTGAAGCCAGACGCTCAATCGCTCGATGAACCTCGCCCCGGCGCGAAAATCCTCGTATCCGTCATATCGGAACCGCGACATGAGCTTCAGCCAGCGAAACTCGTCCCTCGCCTGCTCGTCAGACCATCGCATGATCTCTCCGAGGAGTCGAAGGCCGAGTTTTTGGTTCATTTATCCAGGCTGCCTTTCCGGAAGATGACGCCTCGGGGATGTTTCCTTCGTAGTGCGAGCCGCGACAGGTACCACAGGGTCGCAGCGGTTCCTTTAAGCATTGGTGGCGTGAAGCGCCAGCAGGTAGAGGACGCTCGCGACACCTCGTCTACACTGAGAGAAGGTTGGTGGCTCAGCATTTCGGCATCATTGCCCGGCGGCAGTCCGCGATCACCGATGACGAGGATCTCGGGGGGAGCGATATCCGCATCGGCAGCCAATTGAGTAATCACCCGTTTTTTTGAGACACCGGGGGCAAGCAGGTCGACGCTATGCCCGGATGTCACTAGCTGTATACCTAGATCACTCAGCTGAGGCACTATCGGTTCCAACAAGTCAATCAGTCTCCATCCGAGGATCGGATCCTTCCACTGGAGACCTAACTGCGAATGTGATGGATCGACACTTACACGCCGCCAGATGGCAGGACGCGCCTTAAGGACATCTAGAGCTTCCGCAATGGCAGGCTCCGGCGCGCCTTGAGACGACTCCGGTACCGTCTGATCATCCAGATAACCGAGTTCGGCTCCATTATGATAGCCGATCAGAACGTGCGCCCAATGCGACGGAGGGAGAATGGCCTTCTGTAGATCTCGCCGCGCAGACCGTCCGCGGCCGGTGGCAATACCAATCCAAATCCCACTGGTCAACAGCCTGATCAACGCATTTGCGATGTCAGGTTTCGGCGGATGGAAGCGATCTACGACTTCGACTAAAGTTCCGTCATAGTCGAAGACGATGCCACGGATCGCCTTCTCATAGAGACCTTGGCGGAACCGCGCGAGCGATGTCTCCCAGACTTCGTCCAGCCCGGCAGCATGCAATGAGGCTGCACGCAGTCTTGTCTTCCTCGCAACTAGCTGCTTACTCGATGGCAGCTTCGAGTCGAAAACCGGTTTCGTCGAGAGGTTATAAAGCCGGCGACCAAATTCCGGCACGCCCGGTCTCCCCGGATCGATACCACGCACTTCTCCCGCCCAACCCGCGATTCTCATCGACAGAAGAATTCCGCCTACTGGCGCCAGAATGGGATCGTCGGAGAACTGCACGTGCACATGGGGAAGCGATCGCGGGAGCAGAGCGAGCGACTTCATCGCCAACGTGGTCGTTGCCGGCTGACTCAATACGACGACAGCCGAGCTCGAAGCACGTTTCGCGAGCCAATGGTGGCGGCCATGGGCGAAGTTGCGCAGATCGCTGGCTTTGATTGACCCCAGAGCAGCTTCGCTGAATCGGGACTCTAGATCGGAAGCGATGGGACGGCAGGCTGGATCATAGAGCACGAGCCAATGCTCGCGGTCAAAGAGCGGCGCGAATCTTTCTTGAAGCCTCGCCGGATCGCAGAATTCCGGTACCACGCTGCCCAACAGTCCAGGAATAGAGTCGGCGAAAGGGCCTTTGGTCGCCTCAGAATATGCTCGCGCAATCACCAGCAAGAACGCAGCCAGAGAATTCGTTGCTAGAAACCCGTCTTTGCCCGCCGGGGGCTCGTACTCGAGAATGTCAATGGCCAGTCGTGCGGCGAGTTTCGCCAAGGGACTGCCATGAGCAGCGCAAAGGACGGCGATTTGCGCGGGTTCCATCTGAATCGCTTTTCGGAGGGTTCGGACAATGTCGACGTTTTTACCGCCAGCAGAGAGTAACCATACTGCGGCCCCTTCTAGCTGCGCTTGCGAGCGGAGGAACTCGAGCGGGGTCTGGGTCGCGCTGAGATGTCCCGACAGCTCGGTGTGAAGAGCAGACAGGTACTCCGCCGCCGCCATCGATCCGCCGGAGCCGACTGCCAGGATTGGGCGACAAGATGAAGCCTTAATGGCTCGGATTACCGGTTCAACGTCTTGATGGCTAGCCCACTCGAATGTCTTCGGGAGTTGGTCAAGTTCGTCGCGATAGGGCTTTCCCAACCCGGCCCCCTTGCCAGAGCGCAGCGCAGAGGCGAGCGCCGCTCTGCCCTGGCATGTCTGTCGCGCGATCCAAGGCATCGCCACATCTTCTAGAGCAGACGTCAACAAGAACTTCCGGACAGATTCGGATGGCTTCTCTTACAGGCGGTTCAATGGCCGATCCGCTATGCCCAATAGCGAGAACGTCCTGTTTCCACTCCGGCCACGCGATACCGTACATCCCGCCGCGCGCTCCTTCAAACTGGCAGTTCCAGGCAGCCATAGCCTGACCCAGCCGGACAGCAGCGAGTGTCTCTTCATCGGTCGCACTGAGCAGACCTCCGGATCCCAACTGGCAGAGTTGATGGAGAATCCCGGCCGTACACCAATCACCGGCGCCTGACGTATCTACAGTATGCTGGATCTCGAAAGCATCCACATCCTTCCATAGCTTTCCCTTCCGTCGGTAGCGCAGACCCGCCGACCCAAGAGTTTCGATTTCCAGCAAAGGAGTTGCCGAACCGCGGACTTCGTGGACATCCGATATTCTGTCTTGCGAGTACTTGAATACGTGACTCAGCCGAAGGGCTTCCGAGAATAACCTAGGCTCACCGATCATGGATGGCTCGAAGACCACCACTCCGCCGCCATCCGCACATTGCTGTGCGAGGTCGAGCGCGGACCGAGAGACCCGATCAAAGAAAAATACCTTCATCCTGGGCAATTGCTCGTGTATTTGCTCAACACTCTTAGCGAGGACCGCTTTGAAGCTGGGAAGCGGCGCTCCACAACCGGGGCAGGTCCATGCAAAGCTGTGAGTTTTCGCGCCGCGCGGCTTCGCAAATACCCGTTGGATCACGACGGGGGGCAGCGGAGTAGGGTCGAGGCCCATGAAGTCCACATGAGCCCCCCAAAGACGCAAGTCATCCTTGATGATTTTGGAAAGAGCAGAGTCGTTGTGTCGCGCGACAGGGTATACATCCCAGCCAAGAAACGCCAGAATCGCCAGAACGTTTCCACAGGTGCCGCCCGCATACGCTCTCATTCTGGAAGGATCGTCATCACGGTACACCAAATCCAATGGCAAAAAGCCCGTGCCTACGGCAGTTGTTCCGCGCTTCGCCTTAGTGAGTCTCACTGTCGGCGTGGACCCATGCCTTGTTCCTGTCATTGCTCCAGCCTTCCTTGGCGCTTCAGCGAATCCCGCGAGTCAGTATACGCGGTGTCCGAGTATCCATTGTACCCTAGTTGGCGAACAAAAGGCGAATATGCATTGGTCATGCTCCTTAACCCTATCCCTTTCTCGGACCAGTTCATCACTTTCATTGTCCTACCGCATGCTCATTCAAGGTCGATCGACCCTTGGACCGATGTTGCCGGTTTTCTAGAAGCCCTAAATAATAGATGACCGAGTTGATTCGCCGCCGCGCCGCGCGGTTCCTCGAGGACGTACGCGTACGTTTCGAGCGTAGAGTCGACATCCGCATTGGCCGAGTTGTTCCGAGACGAGCCGGGCGGGTACACCCTCGCGAAGTGCTAGGGTAGCAAAAGTATGCCGCAGATCATAGAGCCTGATCCGTGGAAGGCCGCCAAGCTCGAGGAGAGGCCGAAAGAGACGTTGGACGAGGTTACGCTCGTGAATCGGCCCATGAGTTCGGCTTTCAAAGAGTAACCGGCCAACCTGTAAATACTGACTGGCAATGCGGTCCGCCAGTAGCCGGGCCACTTCCGCGGGCACTGCCACGGAGCGGCGGCTGCGCGGCCGCTTGGTCTC